>CAZTCX010000072.1:0-2338 GCA_964612515.1 uncultured Lentimicrobiaceae bacterium
ATCACTTTAAAACGCTTAATAGTATGAAGTCATTTCTAAAATTATTCCCACGCATTGCTATAATTCTATTGATGATTGCAAACCCACTGTTTGCCCAAAAAATAATCATTAATGGGATTGACGATGACATTGAAAAAATCAACCCAAAACCCCGTAACATAACCAAAGAAAAAAGTAAGGATTTTGAATGCGGAGATATTTTTGTCGATCCCCGCGACGGGAAATCCTACACGACTATTCAAATCGGCGAGCAATGCTGGATGGGCAAAAACCTCGATTTTGGTCAGATGATCAATGACAACATTAACATGACCAACAATGGCATCGCCGAAAAGTATTGTTATGATAACGACCCGGCCAACTGCGACACTTACGGAGCTTTGTATAGATGGGGCGAGGCGATGAAATACACCGCCACCGAAGGAATACAGGGTTTGTGCCCTGACGGCTGGCACATTGCTACCGATGCGGAATGGTGTACGCTGGAAATGACCGTTGACGCCACCATTAATTGCAGCAGCTTGTTTTGGCGCGGCACTGATGGCGGGACAAAGCTAAAATTTGGCGGCACAAGCGGTTTTGAAGGTTTGTTGGGAGGGTACATTTTCAGTACCGGAACTCCCATGCAATTGAATGAGTTCGGCTATTTCTGGACTTCATCCAATTATGACGACAGCCGCGCATGGTTCCGTGGTCTTGGTGCTAATTTTCCTACTGTACGAAAATTTTATAACTCCAAGGATTATCCCCATTCTGTGCGTTGTATAAAAGGCGAAGGCGCCGCAAACCTCCCGCCAACTACTCCCTCAAATCCAATTCCGTCAGATGGTGCGTTGAAGCAACTGATTGGATTAAGTTTGCAATGGAGCAGCACTGACCCGGAGAACGACCCTTTGACCTTCGATGTTTATTTTGGCACATCCGCCAATCCTCCGCTTCTTCAAAGCGGAATTTCAGGCGTTACTTTTAACCCCGGCACGCTGGCATACGTAACTACTTATTTCTGGAAAGTTATAGCCCACGATACGCAGGGAAATACGGCCGAAGGGCCGGTTTGGAGCTTCACTACCAAAAGCCAGGGCGGCATCTTTAAATGTGGCGATGTTGTCACCGATCCCCGCAACGGTGAGACATACAGCACGGTGCTCATTGGCGATCAATGCTGGATGGCCGAAAACCTCAACGTCGGAACCAGAATAGATGCTTCCACCCAAATGAGCAATAACAGTATCATCGAGAAGTATTGTTACGATAATGACCCTGCAAATTGCGATGTGTATGGAGGACTGTACCAATGGGACGAAATGATGCAATACTCAACCACGCAGGGAGCTAAAGGCATTTGCATGGATGGGTGGCGTCTGCCGACGGATAACGAGTGGAAAACACTGGAAGGCAATACAGACAGTGAGTTTCCGGTTGACGATCCCGAATGGGACAACTGGAGCTGGCGCGGCTCCGATGTGGCTGGCAATTTAAAAGAAATTGGTACCAGCCATTGGCAAATGCCAAATAATGGTGCCACCAATAGCAGTGGTTTTACTGCCCTTGGCAGCGGCTACGGAGCAGGATCCAGTTTTACCAGTTTGAAACAAATGAATATGTTTTGGACCTCTACTCAGTTAACCGGGGCTAATGCCATCATGCGGGGCATGCACTTCGCACTGGCCAGCAACATGCGCAGTGATTATACAAAAGCATTGGCAATAAGTGTACGATGCATCCAAAGCAACCAGGCGCCTAACGAACCGCCTGCAACACCCTCCAATCCAAATCCTCAAAACGGATCAACCGGCCAGTCACTCGAATCCACGCTTCAATGGACATGCACCGATCCGGATGGCGATCCGTTGACGTATGATGTATATTTCGGATCACAAGCCAATCCTTCGCTGGTGGCTTCCGGAATCTCTGAAAAAACTTTTAACCCGGGGACGCTGAATTATTTCACACAATATTTCTGGAAGATTGTTGCCCACGATGACCATGGAAATACAAAAGAGGGGCCGGTATGGAATTTTACTACCACTAAGCTTTTCTTCAGTGTTACCTTCAACGTGGTTGACGAAAATCAATCTGCGCTTACAAATGCTGTGATTACTTTGAATGGCGTAACAAATGCCGTTGGCAATTATCTGTTTAATGAGGTACCAGCAGGCACATTCGATTATTCTGTTCAAAAAGATGGCTACATCAGCACTTACGGACAAGTTACGGTTGTTGATCAAAGTGTTACCGTTACGGTTACTTTGCCCGTGCTGGTTATTGTTGACGAATTTCCATTTGTCGAAGATTTCTCGGGAGGCGTGTTGCCACAAGGCTGGAGAAACACCATTCA
>CAZTCX010000072.1:2438-18286 GCA_964612515.1 uncultured Lentimicrobiaceae bacterium
TGAATATTTCGAGTATGACATCACCAATCTGGCGTCAGGCAAAAATGTTTTTATTGCTTTAAAAGCTGATTTCCCAAATACCGATGCCAATTACGAAGCCTCATGGGAGGTAGAAAATCTCACCGTATTTGAACCCGGATATTCAGTTTCTTTTGAAGTGACGAATACCGCAGGAGTAGAAATTAACGATGCTGTCATTTTGCTGGATGGAGAGGCAAATCCAGCTGAAAATTATCTCTTTGATAATATGGTTGCCGGCACCTATCAATACATAGTGAAAGCCGGTGGCTACATTGATACTTATGGTTTTATTACGCTGAATGACCAGAATATAACAGAGCCGGTCATATTGCGGCAAGCCATTACTATTAATGAATTCCCATACACGCAGTATTTTAATGAAAACATCCTCCCCGAGGGCTGGAACAACATTACGTTGGGCGACCCCGACGGTTACTGGCATTTTGCAGAAGGTCAGGCGCAAATACAAAGTTCGTGGGGCAACCGAACGCATGCACTATTGGTTTCACCAGCGTTTGATTGTAGCAATCTTGAAACGGTAGCCATTGGGCTCAATTATTATTACACTGATATTTTCAGTGTAGGCTTTGCCGAGATAGTGCTAAGTACCGATGGCGAAACCTGGACTACCATCCAGCATTTCCAGGGTGAGACTGTGGGCAGCATGGACTTTCCCTATTTTGAATATTACGTTACGGAATATGCAGCCGGAGAGCCAACTGTTTACATTGGTTTGTTATACGACGACCTTGCCAGCACTGAATTTTGGTGGCTGGTGGATACTTTTACCATCTTCGAGCCTGCGCCTTACATGGTCTCTGTCGAAAATATTTCAGGTAATAAATATGTCAATGCGGGCGAATCTGTAACATTTGAATTTGAAATTGTAAACAGAGGCGGCCAAAACGACACCTATGCGCTCGAAGTGCTGAATGCAACCTGGCAGTACGAGCTTTCGCAACAGGATATCACGATTAATGCAGGGCAAAAAAGTACCGTAATGGCGACCATGCATGTGCCTTCTGAGGCGGGTATGGGTGAAAAGAATATCGCTTCGCTGAAAGTAAACTCGCAGGGTCAACCGGCACTTTCTGAAAGCGCAACTTATACAACTGTTGCCGTTTCGACGATTAAAAACAACTACTTCGAGAACTTCGATTTGGCGATTAGGCCTAATTTGCCATTAGGTTGGAGCAAAGTTCAGCAAAGCACTTCATCCCAGTCGGCAGTTAAAACGGTAATTCCATCCATGAAGCCGGTTTCGGAACCACAGATTTTAGATATTTACGCAGGAGACGATCTCAATCCCACGCTAATTTTAGTATCACCTAAATTTGACGACAGTAGAAGTGTCAACGAATTCAGGGTAGTATTTTGGTTACGTGCAAGTTCAGAAAATACACTGAGAGTTGGTACGATGTCATCGCCAACAGGCCAATTTACCGAACTGGGAACCTTCTCTACTGAAAATCATTTTACCTGGGAACAAAAAATGTTCTCCTTCGAAAATTACCAAGGCAGCGATAAATATATAGCTTTCAAACTCAAAAATGTTAAAGGCAATAGCGGGCTTAATCTCGACGATATTAGCATCGAAATTATTCCGCCTCCAATCCTGGCAACAACGCCCGACAGTTGGGATTTTGGTGAATATTGGGTTCGGTATCCATCGGAGATCCCTTTGGAAATTGATGTAAAAAACATCGGGCATGACTTCCTGAAAGTGAACAGTATTTACTTCGATAATCCGGATGATTTCCTGCTGGATTTCGACCGCACAATGCTTGGTGCTAAACTTTACTGGAATGATAATATCCCGCTGACGGTTCATTTCAATGCTGCCGGTGTGGGGCCAAGAAGTGGAAATATTGTAATCGAATATAACGATGGCCAAAGTAAAACCAAATACATTCCTTTGCAAGGCGTGGGTCTCGAAAGGCCAATTGGTTCTACCTGCGACAATCCGATATACCTTGAGCTTCCTTTGGTGGAGTATGAAAATACCACCCAATTTGCAGGCAACGATTACGACAACTTTTCGGTTTTCCCATCCGTCTCTCTGCTGAGAGGCTATGATATGGATTTCAGATTTACACTTGAAGAGGAATCCTACCTGAATGGGAGTATTTCAGGTCCTTACTACGGGCCTTCGCTTTACATCACCAGCCGTTGTCCTGATAAAGACAACCCGCCCTCCCTTATAGTGGGAGTAGAAGGAGTGTATGGAGGTTCTTTTGAAGATGTGATATTGCCGGCAGGCGAATATTCTTTAACCGTTTCCAGCCCGAAACAAACCGGATCCTACGTTGGCTACTCGCCATTTGTGCTCAACCTTGTGGCTACACCTACTCCAGATTTGCATTCGGTAACTTTTAATCTGTATGAAGATTCCCCCGAGCAAAGCCCCGTTGCTGATGCAAAAATCAGTATTACCGGATTTCAAACCAATCTTTCGCTTAAAACCGGAATGAATGGACAGGTGAAACGAGATCTTTATGAATACGAATACCACGTTTATATCTACAAGCAGGATTATGCAGTTCACGATTTCATTTTCCATCCTACCTCTGACACCATCGTGGATATTGCCATGAATGATTTGATTTGGACACCGCATGGATTGGATGTTCAAACAGCAGGTCTTTATCCCGGTCAGGCACACTTTACCTGGATTGAGAAGCCCGGTGGTGAACCCTGGACGGAAGGTTTCGAACAGAATTATCCGCCCACCGGCTGGGATACCATCGTTACCAATCGTGGGCAAGTAGAAGTACCGGGATACGACTGGAAATTTACCTGGCAGAAATATGGTGTTGTGAATTTCTCGAATGAAAGTGTGGCTCCATTCGACGGATCTTACCAGGCATTTGTACACTGGGATGTCTATCCGCAGGACGAATGGCTCATCACCCACCAATTTGAAGCCCCTGCCGGAGCTCTGGAATTTTGGTATTATGGCACCAACGGCCTGCCTCCGGGATATGGTTATTACCGGGTAAATGTTTCGACAGACGACGGAGAAACCTGGATGACGATATGGCAATCCAATGATTTACCTTACGGAAGAAATCATTACGATTATCCAGCTGTGGTCGATCTTCAACCTTTTGCAGGGCAAAATATCCGTCTGGCCTGGCAGGCTGAGGGCGAACATGGCCTGAGTGGCGCTTGGTTGATTGATAAAATCACCGTGGGCAATATCCGGATAGATGAGGCTGAACTGATTCAGATCTCAAAGCTAGCAAAAGAGCCTGAATCACTTGTTCACGGAACCATTCCGTCAACAAGAGAGGAATTTAATGCGCCACCGGTAAAATTTGAAGATATGAATTACAACCTGTCCGGCACGCGAACAAATAAAGGATTCAGTGTTTACCTTGATGACATGGTTAATCCGGTGGCACAGGGAATTCAGGAACCCGAATTTCTTTTCATCGGACTTGACGCGGGCGACTACATAGCGGGTGTACAGGCGGTTACTACCACCGGTCAATCCGAAATTGTAACGATACCTTTCAATAACCCAACCAGCGGCATTGGTTATATTGCCCGTTTTGTGGTGAGAAATGAGTTGGGGGTTGGATTATCTGGGGCACAAATAAAAATTTCTTATGCCGGAAATGTGATTAAAACGCTGCAAAGTCTTAATGGCAATGCCACAACAACACTTTATCCGGGAGATTATGATTTCACTATTTCTAAGGACGGGTACAAAACCTTTAATGGTGAGTTCTCAGTTACTAATGCTGCACAGTATATCAATGCGGTACTCGAAGAAGGCTATTCCGTGCAGTTTGTTGTTAAAAATAATAGCAATCAGCCCATCGCCGGTGCCACCGTGTTTTGTGATGGAACCGCTAAAATTACTTCGGCAGAAGGTACTGCAACTTTTGAAGTCATTCCGGGTAGCTATCCTTATTCGGTAACACATCCGCTTTACGATCGGGTTCTCTCATCATTGGAGGTTGGCCAAGCCGGCATTATCCAAAATGTGATGATGCCCGACCTAACCTGCGAAACTCCCGATAACCTTACAGCGCAAATCATAAACTCGACCGCAGCGCTTAGTTGGGAAAAACCAACTATCGGGAACGATGGCACCTGGATTCATTGGGATCGGGAATTTGGCAACAATGCCATCGGTACCGGAAGCGCCATCGACTTTGACGTGGCACAACGTTTCGATGTGGTAGATATACAGCCTTACGGTAGGAAATTTCTTACCAGAATCTGGTTCTATCCTTATGTTTCAACCTGCGACTATTCTGTGAGGGTATGGACAGGCGGTGATATCAGTGGCCCCCAAAATCTTGTCGTTGACCAACATGTGTCGAATCCTGTAATTGGCCAATGGAATGAAGTGTTTTTAATAACACCTGTTCCCATTGATGGTACGAAGGAGTTGTGGTTTGGCTTGCGGTGCAATACTTCCTCAGGTCACCCAGCCAGCGTGGACATGGGTCCGGCAGAGAATGGAAAAGGCAATATGATTAGGTTTTCCGGTGATTGGCAAACATTGCTTTCGCTAAATCCCGATCTCAATTACAATTGGAGTATTCGCGGATTGGTAGAAGCTATGGACTGGCGTTCTCAGGAGTTAACAGCCCTTCCGGATGATAATTCCGGTAATTCGTCAGGTGTGCTATCGATAACAAACAACCTGCCCGATCGGAGTTTGTATTCTCCCAGAATGCTTTTAGGATACAATGTTTACCGTAATGATTTACGCATCAACAATGAATTGGTTCCTTACAACGGCTACACCGACATGAATCTGCTTTTGGGCGAAGCAAGCTACAACGTTACATCGGTTTGGAGTAACGGTTGTGAATCGGAATATTCCAACACTGCCATTATCATCAATGCTTGTCAGCAACTAACTTTTGCCAAGGGTTGGAATGGGGTGTCGGCATTTGTGGTTCCCGAAAATCCTAACCCGGAGAGCTTATTCAGTCCGGTATCGGCAGATTTGATTTTTATGCAAAATCTCTCCGGTTTCTACTGGCCTACACAGGGCATCAACACAATGGGTGATTTCGACAACAACTCCGGATATGCCCTCAAGTTTTCGCGTGCATGCAATATGGAAATATGCGGCAATCAATTCGCCGACAGGCAAATTCAGTTAACTGCCGAATGGCATTATCTGCCTGTGCTCAGCGAGTGCGAAGTAAGTGTTCTGAATCTTTTTGCGGGCGTTATCGATAATATTGAAATTGTACAGGAGTTGATTGGCACAAGAGTTTACTGGCCGGAGATGAATGTTTATTCGCTCGAAAATCTTGTTCCCGGCAAAGCCTACAAGATCAAGGTTAGAAATCCGATAACATTAACTTTCCCTGATTGTAACGGTAAGACATCTGCAGCAAAATCATATTCCTCAGAGAGCATGAATTCCATCTGGGGGACCGTGAATCCTACACCTTTTGCACAGCATATTGCATTCAGCATTTCGGGCAATGACCAAATTGAGGCGGAAGATGTAATTGGTGTTTATGGGCAGAACGATGAATTCTATGGTTTTCATCAGATAGGAAAAGCCGACGCCAACTTTGCCATCACTGTTTTTGGCGATGATCTGACCACTGGTTTTCAGGATGGTTTTGTAGAAAATGAATTGCTTTCATTCCAACTGTTCAGAGCCTCAACAGGTGAATACTTTGAAATGGAAGTTTCGTTTGATCCATCCTATGGAAATGCCACCGGAAGTTATCAATCCAATACTTTGTCGCGGGTTGATGATTTCAGACTTAAAGCTACCGGAATCAATCCGGCGGAAGCCATGAATTTCCAACTCTATCCGAACCCTGCCAGTGGGAAAATCACTGTGTTTATGCCAACTTCGGAAGGCACGGCGGGAACGATTGAAATATTCAACATAAAGGGAGAGATTGTTCTTTCGCAGAAATTATCAGGAAAACAAACCATTGATGTCAGCAATCTCAGCCCTGGCATTTACATGGTCCGTGGTTATGCCGATAGTTTCAACAGTTTCAGGAAACTGGTAATAAGGTAATTTTTTTCATAATAGGTTTTTTAATTAGTAATGTAAAGAGGGCAACAGCATAGCCGGTCATGAAAATGATCGTGCTGTGCTGTTTGCTTTTTAGGTAAGAATGGTCTTTGTAAATCCGGACGGTGGATTCTCCGGCCGGGGTATCAAGTGTTTTGAATTTGCTAATCTGCCTAAGCCTCGTTATCCTGGCTGATCAATCCGGTGCGGAGGGCGTATTTTATCAAGCCAACGATGGACTTGGTATTGGTTTTTGTGAAAATGTTGCGGCGGTGAGTTTCAACCGTCCGCTCGCTGATAAAGAGTTTATTAGCAATTTCTTCGTTGTTGAATTCTTTAGCTACCAGATTCAGGATCTCTTTTTCACGTCGTGTGAGTTCGCCCGAATCAGACTTTGCGGGCGTGTCAGCAGGCTCGCGATTAATCAGATCATCCATCAGAATTGCCTGCACTTCTCCTCCCAGATATTTCTTTTTGCCAGCTACCGTATTTATTGCCTCGATCACTTCATTCATGTTGGTTCGCTTCAGCAGGTAACCCGATGCACCGGCCTCGATCATTGCCGAAATCATAGCAATATCTTCGTGCATGGTGAGCGCAAGCACCTGAATTTCGGGGTAGATTTCCTTGATCTTTTTGGTTACTTCAATTCCCGAATGACCCGGCATGCTGATGTCGGCCAGGACCACATCCACCTGAGTTTTACTCAAAAAAGTAAGCGCCTCCTGCATGTTGTTGGCTCCTCCGGCGAATTCAATTCCTTTTTCAACTTCAAAGATTAATTTTAAACCATCAATAATTAACTGATGATCATCAATTACCAATACGCTAATGGCTGGCTTTGTCATAATAAGGTTCCGTTAATGGAATTACAATGGTAACTATTGTTCCTCTTTGCACCTTGGAATCGATAAAGACATTTCCTTTCAGATTTTCAACTCTTGATCGGATATTCGACAAGCCGCCTCCATTCGAGATCAATGTTTTATTAATGTCAAAGCCATTCCCGTCATCTTCCGCCATTAAGGTGATTTCCTCATCACTTTTAATAATTTGTAAATCGAAGTTTTTAGCCTGCGAATGTTTGATGGTATTGCTCATCAATTCCTGAGCAGCACGGTAAATGGTGTTTTCAAGTATTTCGTCGAGAGTTCCGCTTAAACCATACATCTCAAGCTGGACATTTATTTGCTTACTTTGATTTACCTGATCCACCATTTCTTTGATGCTTTTTGCAAGTCCCTTGGACGAAAGTACGGAGGGAGCAAGGTTGTGAGAAATATTCCTAAGCTCAAAAAAAGCTCCATCCACGCTGTTCAGAGCCACCTCCAAAAGTTCCTTTTTAACCTCGCCGGAAAGCTCTGGCCTTTGTTGCAACACGCTAATGTTAAGGCGCGCCACAGAGAGCATTTGCCCCAGGCCATCGTGCAGATCCTGTCCGATGCGCTTCCGTTCCTGTATTTCAGCCTCGGTAGCAGCCCTCGATTTTTTTTCGTTAAGCGATAAAATGGCCTTTTGATGGTTGGCATTACGGATGTGATTTCGATTTTTGTACAGCAAATAAATTCCCGCAAGGGTAAGCATAAAAGCAGCTACAATAAAATAGATAATGTTGGTTTTTTTGCTTATTGACAGCTCCTGACGTTGGATTTCCAGCTTTTGTATCTCGGCAGCCATGCTCAACTCGTCTATTTCGAGACTATAAATCTGATGCAGTTTGGCTTGATTGATTAGAGAATCCCGGAGGTTTATCGAAGTTCGGTAATTTTCAAAGGCCTTTTTATAGTCGTTATTTTTTATAAATATTTCCGAATACACTTCATAGGTTTTCTGTAAGAGCCTGATGTTGTCCAGTCTTTCGGCTATACCGAAAGCACTATCGGCAAAAAGCATTGCTTTATTTGTATTCCCAATCGCGAGGTATGTCTTGGACAAACCCAGATCGGCAAGCCCCGTCTGAAAAGAATGATTGATCTCTTTTGAAGCAAGCTTACTCAACAGATAATTTGCGATGGCTTTGTCGTAGTTTCTTGTTTCCAGATAAGTATTGGCAATACTTTCGTACCCAACGGCCAGCCCATATTTATTATCTGTAGCCAAATCCAAACTGATAGAAAGTTGGTGATAATAAAAAGCTGAATCAATTTGCCCCATTTGCGAATACGTAGTTCCCAGGTTACTATAGGTGGCAGCCATCCCGATACTGTCGGTTTTTGGTCGCTTTCGGAAGGTCTCTTTAAAATGAGCAAGCGCCATATCATAATTACTCAATTCCATGTAAAGCAATCCAATGTTATTGTGAGCAGCAGCAGCATGCCTATTGCTTCCAATATTATTATAAATCCTGTTGCCTTTCATGTAATACATCAGTGCATCTTTATGGTTGCCCATTTTTAAATACGAAGAGCCCAGATTATTATACAAATGTGCAGTAAACAACGCATCATTCCGCGTTCCGGCGTATTTCAATCCTTCAAAAAAATATTCCATTGCTTGTTCGTAGGATGCCTGAAGCTGATAGGTTGTGCCCAAAAGGTTATAGGCTTTCATTATCCTCAAAGTATCGATATGGTTCTTCAATGCCAATCCCGCTATAACAAGATCACGCGTTTTTTGAGGGTTAGTGTAAAGTATCGTCAATGCTTCTGAGAGCAGACTGTCGAAAACCATGATTTCTTTTGTTACGTCAGGCGATTTGATTTCATGGGATTGTGGCAAAACCTGATCGGGCAAAATCAGCAGTGCCAGCATCATTGCAAAAAAGACGTTTACGAAAAATACACGCATTGCTCTTTGTTCTTCAAAGAACCAAACTTTCAATATGGCAACTGAAGCAGTAATGTTTTTTAAAAAGATGGTCATAAAACAGAAAAGCAAGTGATTCAAAAAGAATTATAAAAACCTTCACAACTTTCGTTGCATTGCACTGATTTTTAATGTTGACAAAGTTATCTATTAATAGTGTTGATTCACTTTATTAATGACAGTTCATTGGCTAAAATACGTGCTGGCACTGAATGTAGTGGAAGGCTTTTATAGGTGTTGACACTGACGAAAGGCATAAATTTGGTTAAGCCAAAAAAAGGAATCGCTTCCGCAAATGTTTAACTACAAGAAACCCCGCAGCAAATTCACACTGCGGGGTTTCAATGTTGTAATGAAAATTGCGAAAGCAAAAACGCCTATCGCACCACAAACTTCCGTGAAGTGCTGATTCCGTCGGAAGGGGTGAGGGTATAGAAATAATTTCCTGTTGGCAATTCAGAAACATTAAGCTTTATTTGGTTGGCGCCCGGAGTAAAGCGTTGTGCAGCTTTTCGTTGCAGCAGTTTTCCGGAGATGTCGAAAACGGTAATGGATATTTCGTCCGCCGACTGCAGCTCAAACGGAATGGTGAGTTCGCTGGCAACAGGGTTGGGATACGCCTGGCCTACACCGGCAAACACGGGGCTCAGCTCCTCCTGTCCGGCGATTCCTTCAAAGGCAAGGTCGTCGATGGTGTAAGATGACCCCAAAGTGGCCGTGGTAGTGCTATTCCCTAACAAAAAAGTGATGGTACAGGAGTCGGGTGTTTGGGTTCCGCTGTAAAAAATATTGGTAGTAAACGGCGAAAACTCAACAATGGTTTGTCGTACGAAGCCGACGCCGGCACCCACAAGCTCTTCACTACCGATGTACATACTAACAATAAACATCAGTGTGTCGCTGCCTTGCGGCGCTCCTTTCAAATAGCCGGTGAGTTTGGCATACCGCTGATTTACAGCAAAAGGTTCACTCATAAGTGTAGGTGAAACGACACCAAGCCCCGGAAATTCAACGGCTTTAAGTTCTGCGGCGAAGCCAGTTCTACCTTCTACCTTTAAAACATTGGCAAAGCCTTCTGAATTGAACAAGGCCATCCATCCCTCGGGTTGCTCTCCACCTGATGCTGTTGGTACCCAGTTTTCAAAGCCGCCGTTGTTTACCTGTGCGGTGACGCTAAAGCCAAATAATAAGGCTAGAGCCATAATAAAAAATGTACTTTTTTTCATGATAGTGTTGTTTAAGTTATTAATAATGAATTATATCTATGTTTCAATTAACAGTTCTTTTTTAATCTCCGGGATTTGCTGCCGGACGTAAGCTGTGAGGTCGGGAAAAAATTGTACGAAATCATTTTTCAATTTCGCATAATACATCACCAGCTCCTCGGTAGCATGCTGCATCTGCGAGTCGAAGCGGGTTCGCTGTGCCATGCCGCTCAGTGCCATTCCAACGTTGTTGATGGACGCATACGATGCCAGCCAGTTGCCCATAGCCATTGCCGGAAGGAATCGTTTCATGCGGGCTGGCATTAATAGATAATGACTAAAGAGAACGCGATAGGCGTTTTTGGTAAACAATTGCAACGATTGATCAGAATAATCTTTCCAGTTGGCAGCCAGAAAATGATCATAATAAATATCTACAATCACACCCGAATATTTGCGGTAGCGGTGGCGGATACGCTCACGGCTCTGCGCCGTAATAGGATGCTGGTCGGTGTAGGTATCGATGTGGCGATGCAGAATAATGCCTTGCAGTATTTCAGGTGGAAAAGTGAGAATTTGTCTGCCTTTTACGCTGTCGGCAATAAAGTTGCCCACCATAATTTTGGGGTCACCGAACGATAGGTAAAGATGTGCCAGATAATTCATCAGGCATTAAACAGGGTTCAAGCCCGATTGTTGACTGAATGCTGCTGGTCGTACAAATCAACCAGTCGGCGGGCCGCCACGTAGGCGCTCATTTCATCCTGACGAACAGCTTGCTGCATCTGCGGAAGCGCTGTTTTTATTTTAATATTATTATAAAAATCACTTTGCAAAATCTCGTCGATGGCTTCATGTAAGGTGATGTTTTTCTGTTCCTGTCGCTTTTCCAGGAAAAAGCCATTCCCGCGCGTTTTGATAAGGTATTCCTGAATGGTGCCCCACACCTGACTAATTCCTGTACCCTCGCGGGCTGAGCAGGTTTGCACCGGCGGCGTCCAACCCGAAGGAGCGGGTGGAAACAGATGCAGTGCGTTTTTATATTCTACCCGGGCGCGTTGTGCAGCCTGCTGGTTATCGCCGTCAGCTTTGTTGATGCAGATCGCGTCGGCCATTTCCATGATGCCGCGTTTGATGCCTTGCAATTCATCGCCGGCACCGGCAAGCATTAGCAACAGGAAAAAATCGACCATGCCATGCACGGTGGTCTCTGACTGACCCACGCCCACAGTTTCTACAAAAACCACATCAAAACCTGCTGCTTCACAAAGGATGATTGATTCGCGGGTTTTGCGTGCCACGCCACCCAACGATCCCGACGATGGCGACGGGCGAATGAATGCATTCTTATCGACGGATAGCGCTTCCATACGCGTTTTGTCGCCCAGAATGCTGCCTTTGGTGCGGGTGCTGCTTGGGTCGATGGCCAGCACAGCCAACTGATGACCCTGCGCGGTAAGGTGCGTTCCCAATGCTTCTATAAAAGTACTCTTGCCTGCTCCCGGAACGCCGGTAATCCCGATACGCACCGAGTTTCCAGTGTGTGGCAGGCAGCGACTTATAATATCCTGCGCCAGCTCGTGGTGCTGCTGTCGTGAACTTTCTACCAAAGTGATAGCCTGGCTGAGTAGGATGCGGTTTCCGGCGATGATGCCGTCTGCATATTCTTTGGCGGTAAGCACCTTGCGCCCGGCACGCTTAAAGCGCTCGACGGAGGATTTGCTGACCTGCTCAGGCTGCGGTACGCCAGCATTGACGTGCAATGCAGAAGAATGATGATGATGGTGGTGATGCTGGTCGTTATCGGACATAATCATTGCTTTTTTACAAAATTAGCTTTAAAAGCTTTAACACTCCTGACCAACACTCGGATGTCAAAGTTTGTTGGGAAAGGTAGTTTTAAAATATGTAAACAGGGAGCTGATAAAGAAGAAGCGATAAATTCTTCCAAATATTTCGGGAATAGTAAAGCCCGCGAATTCATACGTCAGCGTGAGGAATTTTTTGCAAGCAATGGGAGAGGGGGCAGAAATGTTGAATTAATAAAACTTATAACTTACGCCCGTAAACCAACTCAGCGAGTAGGGATGGTAGCCAAGGTTATTAGAGGAATTTACCGGCGTAAGTGAGTATTTGAAGGAGGGTGCCAGGTTGACGGATACTTTCCTGCTGATGGCGTATTCCATCCCGATTCCCAGCACACTATTGTAAATCATGGGCTGAATATTTTCGGTGGTTCCGGTTTGCAGTTTCTGCCCTTCAAATTCAAAGTAGGAGTGGTTGTTAACAAGGATTCCGGGGCTTACACCTCCCAGAAGGTTTATGCCAAATCTTTTGTCGAGCAGCCGGTATTTTAAAACAAGCGGTACTTCAAGATAGTCGAGATTTTGCACAAAGTTGCCATTGGCAACATAGTCGCCGGGAACATCTTTGGTGCTGGCTGCCTGCTCTGTAAGAACCTGAGCAAACTGCACCGGATTTACTGATACCGTTCCTGTAGATGAAGCCAGCTTGTACATGCCATGGCCATCGGGGTCGTTATAAGCCAGGACCGATTCGTTTTGCTGGCCGATGCGCGAGACGAAAAGACCGGAAGCTATCGTCAGGCGTTCGCCCAGTTGGTAATCCATGCTGATGCCACCACCCACAGACATGATGCCCGACTCCATGTCGTTAAAATATTCGGCGCCAACTTTTTCTTTGGGCATGTTATAGGCATCTCCGTTAAGTGTGCGGTACGAATAGGAAGGCGAAAGTTGCCCGCCAATGCGCCATCCTTTTTGCACATCGCTTTCTTCGGCAGGTTGATCCTGATTTGCAAAAGCATCCTCACCAAGCAGCAGGCGCCGCAGCATTTCATCGTCTATCATTATCACCGAATCATCAGCAGGCAATTGCAAATTATTAAATAAAAATGCATAATGCTCCGTGGCGCTTGCCGGAATCATGGCGGGCTGCCTAAACTGTTTGCCGGATGAATTGATAATGATTTTCTTTTCAGACAATCCTACTTTGAGTGGGATAAGTTGATTAGACGGAACTTTTGTAAACGAATTTCTTTTTGTTGTTTTATTATTAAAATCAGATTCAGCCTGAGCGGGAATAGCATCAGCAGCAGTAATTCCTTGCCTTTCGGCAGACGATGCAGATGAATTAAAAATGGTTGGAATGTCGGAAGCCATCACCTCATTCTCATCAACAGCTTCAATTTCTGAATTAGTAATTTCGGATTGAATAATAGCAGTGGGAGCATCGGCCTGTGTGCGCAGGTTGTTATCACGAGAATAATCTGACCAGTAGAAGCCAGCTCCAAAGGCCAGCATCACCAATATGACAGCGGCGGCAGCACGCGGAATCCAAAACATGCGTCGCGAAGCAGGCTTGTACATCGCTTCGTTAAGTCGCAACCAGCCATCGGCAGGAGCTGCAACTTTGTGCCCTTGCAGCTTCTCGCGGAAAAGCTTGTCGATATTATGACTGTGATCAGACATTGATTTGTGATGATGATAAGTAAAAATATTCTTTCACCCTTTTTTGAAGTATTAACCTTGCGCGCGCCAGATTTGATTTGGAAGTGCCTTCAGAGATGCCGAGCTTTTCGGCAACTTCCTTGTGTGAGTGGCCTTCCAAAGCATAAAGGTTGAAAACCATGCGGTATTGCGGCGACAGTTCCTGGATAAGTTGTATCAGGTCGTCGGCAGTGCTGTTGCTGATGATATCCTCGCGGTCGCTGTCTTCGTAGCGGCTGATGTCGTCGCCATCGGTGACGTACATCAGGTTTTTGCGCCGGTATTTCTCCAGCGCGGTGTTGATGAGTATGCGGCGTATCCAGCCTTTGAGCGATCCGGAGCCTTTAAATCCTGCTAAGTTTTGAAACACTTTAAGGAAACCTTCGTGTAGCGTATCTTCGGCTTCGTCGCGGGTGGGCGAATAGTACATGCATACTGCAAACATCTCGTCCGCAAACATGTCGTAAAGTGCCTGCTGCGAACGGCTGTTGCCGCGGATGCATCCATCGATGATTTTTTGTAAATCCAAAGTTGTCAGTTGACAGATAGTTTGTTACACACTGGTTGGCGCCAAACAAAGTTATTCAATACTTCAAAGAACGGTTTTAAAAGTCAATTATTAGACGTTCATCTTCAAAAATAGGTTGCGTGGAGAGGGATAATTGTTCGTTGCTCATTGTTCCTTGTTTGTTGTTTTCTTAGACAAGTTTCTGGAAATTATTATTTATTAAATTCAGATTTCACAGGGTTGCTCAGTGTAAAACACGGTGCAACACAGTGAAACTACACGTTTAGGAAATCTTACATTATTAATAATTCTTCATGTGCATCGTTTGCTGCTGATGATTTCAAAAATTCCGCAATCTTTTTTTAGAAAGCTACGCAACCATTTTTTAATCGTTGCCGTCTTAGCGGTATAATCTGAAAAGTATCTTAATATGAAAAGTATTCGCACCTTTATCTTGTCATTCGGAAAATTTAACCTGATCGATTCCAAGTCAACTTTCTATTTCTTGCTGCTTGCCTTCATCATCTTGCTCATTGCCACCGAAAGTGTGATCAAAAATACGTTTGTTCCACTCTAAAAATATTAATGATTGGTTTTTTCATGTGAATAGCTTTTTGAGTTAGTTAAATTAATTTGATTTAGTGAAAAAAAGCCGCCCGGCATTGAGCTGGGCGGCTTTGTTTTTATGGGTATCTCAAAAAAGAAAAACCCAAATAACAATAAGACAAGTTGCAAATAAAACCCAAAACTCAAACTCCAAAATTAGGAGGGTTTGAATATTATCTTTTGATTATTGGGTTTTATTTGGATTTTGAATCTTTGAAATTTGGTAATTGAAATCAGTGAGGTGGAGCATCTTTCTTGCAGCAGGCCGGCAGTTTTTCGTAGGCAGTTTCGTTGGCCTGCATCTCGTCGGCATCGTAGCCAATGTTGGTGATGGCTTTCTTGATCTTTTCCTCGTCAGTTTTGTCGGTGCGGTAGGTCACGGTGATCACTTTGGTTTCCAGATTCACTGCCACATCCTTTACACCTTTCTCATACGCAAGGTCTTTCTTCACGCGCTCTTCGCACATGCCGCATACCACCGACGATTTTATTTCGACAGTCTCTGTTTTCTTGTTGAGATTCTGGCCAATAACAGTTCCTGTAGTGGCCACCACCAGCGCAATCAGCGCCAGCATTGTTTTGATGATTTTGTGTGTTTTCATTGATACTTATTGGTTTTGATGATTAAAATTATTCTGTTTGTTTTTCTAATTTCTAATTTGGATTTTAAAAACTAATCTATCGAAAAGCGGAATCCTGCGTAAACTTTCACACCCATGATGGGGCCATACACCATCGACGCATCGAAGTTGGGGCCATACGGGTCGTTGGCTGCTACCACGGGATTGTCCTGCGTATAGTTGAGCAGGTTTTCGCCACCGGCATAAATGCTCCACCTTTTGAAGTAGCGCGTAACCTGTGCATTCAGGATGGTGTATGGAGAATACGTTTCAGGGCGGCGGTATTCTGGCGGGTTCATCTGCGTGTCGGGCAGGCGGCCGTCGCCGTTGAGCTGCGTGGTAAAGTCGAACTGCCACTTGTTGAGATTGGTAGCATACGACAGCGTGAGCAACCCTTTATAGCGGTTCACCAGCGGCTTTTGCTTCAGCTCATCATTGTAGGTCACTTTCACATCGTTGATCCTAAAGGCTGCCACCACGTCGAGCCGTTTTATCAGCTCGTACGAAGCCTCCACCTGAAAGCTGTTGCTAAAGGAGCGGCCGTCGAGGTTGTAAATATTT
>CAZTCX010000073.1:0-8896 GCA_964612515.1 uncultured Lentimicrobiaceae bacterium
GGACTCACTGTTGCTGTGCACAATGGAAACAAATTTATTCCGGTGTATGTAACCGAAAATATGGTAGGTCATAAATTAGGAGAATTTGCTCCTACGCGTCAGTTCAGAGGCCATGCCGGTAGTAAGAAAAAATAATAAAGGGAGATAAACTATCATGGGAGCAAGAAAACATAATACAGCGCAAGCACGCAAAGAAGCTAACAAGACAATTTATTTTGCCAAGCTTAACAACTGTCCTACATCACCCCGCAAAATGCGCTTGATGGCGGACTTGGTAAGAGGTCATGGTGTAGAAAAGGCTTTGAACATGCTTAAATTTAAGCCTAACCAGGCCGCCGAACGCCTCTACAAACTTATTCTTTCAGCCATCAACAACTGGCAGGAAAAAAATGAGGGAGTACGAATGGAAGAAAGCAATCTATACGTAAAATTGGTGTTGGTGGACAGCGCACGACAGCTCAAACGCATTCGTCCTGCTCCACAAGGAAGAGCGCACCGCATTCGTAAGCGCTCCAACCATGTTACCGTTGTGGTAGATAGCCGTAAGGTAGAACTAGTTGATGCGCAACAATAAATTAGATATTAATAATTCATATTATAATAATTAATGGGACAGAAAACTAATCCAATAGGTCTTCGGTTAGGAATCATCAAAGGATGGGATTCGAACTGGTACGGTGGTAAAACTTTTGGCGCCAAGCTGGTGGAGGACGATGTAATTCGTAAATACCTCAACGCCCGTCTCTCGAAAGCCGGTATCTCAAAGATCTACATTGAGCGCACACTGAAACTTGTTACGGTTACCATATACACTGCGCGCCCGGGCATCATCATCGGGAAAGGCGGGCATCCGTAAGTTTGGAGCTGGCAATACCTGCGTTGATCTAGTCGATCGTTTGAAAGAAGAGCTTAAAAAACTCACTGGCAAAGAAATTCAGATCAACATCAGCGAAATAAAACGCCCTGAGCTCGATGCTGTGTTGGTAGCCAACGGAATTGCCCGTCAGATCGAAGGTCGTATCTCTTTCCGTCGTGCAATTAAAACTTCTGTGGCCAGCACCATGCGCATCGGTGCCGAAGGTATTAAAGTATTGATATCTGGTCGTTTGGGTGGTGCCGAAATGGCGCGGAATGAGATGTACAAAGAAGGACGTACACCATTGCATACTTTGCGTGCCGACATCGACTATGCACATGCCGAAGCACACACAACCTACGGACGTATTGGTATTAAAGTATGGATTTGCAAAGGAGAAATTTATGGCAACCCCGAACTGGTTCCTATGACTACCCCCGGCGATACCAAGCAGCAAGGACCGCAAGGTGGCCCCGGCGGAAAACGTCCCCGCGGACCTCGTCCTCCTCGCCCACGCAGAGATCAATAATCATTGAGTATTCATTATTTTAACTACATAAAGAATGTTACAGCCAAGGAAAACCAAATTCAGAAAGCAGCAGAAAGGCAAAATGAAAGGCAATGCCCATCGGGGCGCTGAGTTAGCTTTCGGCTCCTTTGGAATCAAATCGCTTGAGGAGGCCTGGATAACAGGACGACAGATAGAAGCTGCACGTCAGGCAGTAACACGTTTCATGAAACGTGAAGGCCAGATATGGATCAAGATATTCCCGGACAAGCCCGTGACCAAGAAACCTGCAGAGGTGCGAATGGGTAAAGGGAAAGGTGCTCCCGAGTATTTCGTAGCACGCGTTTCCCCCGGCTGCATACTCTTTGAAGCTGACGGAGTACCACTGGAAGTTGCCAAAGAAGCTTTGCGCCTGGCAGCACAAAAACTGCCTGTCATCACCAAGTTTGTTGTAAGAAAAGATTACGCAGAATAATATTTCGGAACTATGAAACAGAATGTAATAATAGAACTAGCTAACGACGACTTGCTCGAAAGGCTCGAAGAAGAGGAAAAACAACTTACGCGCCTCAAGCTCAACCATGCGGTAAGTCCTCTGGAAAATCCGAATAAAATTGTGGACTATCGCCGTACCATTGCACGGCTCAAAACAGAGATCCGCAAAAGAAAACTTACAGGAAAATTATAATCAGATTGCAATAACAATGGAAGCCAAAATAACAAGAACGTTAAGGAAAGAACGTACAGGCCTGGTTACAAGCAACAAGATGGATAAATCTATCACAGTGCAGGTCGAACGGCGGGTGAAACACCCCATCTACAAAAAATTCGTTAAGAAATCTACACGGTTTTCGGCTCACGACGAGAACAACGAATGCAACATTGGCGACACTGTACGCATCATGGAAACCAAGCCATTGAGCAAAAATAAATGTTGGAGATTAGTGGAAATCATCGAAAGAGCTAAGTAATCATGATACAAAAAGAATCCAGACTATCAGTTGCTGACAACAGCGGCGCCAAAGAGGTACTTTGCATTAGTTTGCTGGGAGGCACCCGCAGACGCTATGCTTCCATCGGCGACATTATCGTTGTTACCGTCAAGCATGCCATCCCTTCAGGGAACATAAAAAAAGGTACAGTCTCCAAAGCCGTGGTTGTGCGCACCAGAAAAGAAATCCGCCGCCCAGATGGTAGCTATATCCGCTTCGACGATAACGCCGTGGTACTGCTCAACGCAGGTGGCGAAATGATGGGCACCCGTATCTTTGGACCGGTAGCACGTGAGCTTAGAGAAAAGCAGTACATGAAAATTGTTTCTCTGGCACCAGAGGTACTTTAAAAAAATTCAGAACAATGGATAATTATAAATTGCATATTAAAAAAGGTGATAGCGTGATGATTATCACCGGCGACTCCAAAGGTCAGCAAGGCAAGGTGCTGGTGGTGGATCACAAAAAGAAGACTGCCATCGTGGAAGGTGTGAGCCTGGTTACTAAACATGCCAAGCCCGATGCTAAAAATCCGCAAGGCGGCATCGTGAAAAAAGAAGCGCCCATCCACGCCTCCAATCTTAAGGTGATTGATGGTAGCGGAAAACCTACTCGCGTGGGTCGCAAAATAGATCAGAAAACAGGTAAAAATGTCCGATATTCTAAAAAATCAGGGGAGGTAATTAAATAATGAGTTACATTCCAAGACTTAAGACAAAGTATTTCGAAGAAATACATCCCGAACTGCACAAGAAGTTCGACTATAAAAGTCCTATGCAGGTGCCGCGCCTGATTAAGATCGCTATCAACCAGGGTATCGGTGGAGCTATTGCCGACAAGAAGCTTATCGACTCGGGCATCACCGAAGTATCGATGATCACCGGACAGAAAGCTGTGGCAACAAAGAGCAAGAAAGACATCTCTAACTTCAAGCTGCGTAAAGGTATGCCCATCGGTGTACGTGTAACACTGCGACAGAATCAGATGTACGAATTTCTTGATCGTCTTGTTTCGGTAGCTATCCCTCGTATCCGCGACTTCCGCGGTATCAGCGACAAAGGCTTTGATGGCCGCGGTAATTATACCCTGGGCATCACCGAGCAAATCATCTTCCCGGAAATCGTGATGGATAAGGTGACCAAAATTAATGGCATGGACATCACTTTTGTTACCACTGCCACCACCGACAAAGAAGCACTGGAACTGCTCAAAGCATTTGGAATCCCATTTAAAAATCAAAAAACTGACGTGGTTTATGGCTAAAGAGTCAATGAAAGCAAGAGAAGTCAAACGAAGAGAACTCGTTGACAAATACGCTGCGAAGCGTGAGGCACTCAAAGAAGCTGGCGATTATACTGCCCTTCAAAAATTGCCCAAAAATTCATCGCCCGTGCGTATGCACAATCGCTGTCAGCTCTCCGGCAGACCCAAAGGATACATGAGGATGTTTGGCGTGTCCCGTATCAACTTCCGCGAGATGGCTCTCAAAGGTTTGATCCCCGGCGTGAAAAAAGCTAGTTGGTAAAATAAGAATTAAGAATAATAAATCTGCAAGATATGCTTACTGACCCGATTTCAGATTATCTCACCCGAGTTCGCAACGGCATCATGGCCAACCATCGTGTGGTAGAGATACCGGCATCAAAATTTAAAAAGGAACTTACAAAAATCCTTTTCGAGAAAGGATACATCCTGAATTACAAATTTGTGGACGACACTTTTCCGGCTACCATTAAGGTCGCATTAAAATATCATCCAGTAACCAAACTTTCGGCAATCACTGAGTTGCGTCGAGCTAGCCGTCCAGGTTTGCGCCGCTACGTAAACAACGAAGAGCTGCCGCGCGTACTTAATGGTTTGGGCATTGCCGTCATCAGTACCTCCAAAGGGTTGATGACCGACAAAGAAGCCCGTACTCAAAAAATTGGCGGAGAAGTAATTTGTTACATCAGCTAAAAAGAAGATTATCATGTCAAGAATAGGAAAATCACCCATTGCGTTGCCCCAAGGTGTTAAGGTGGATATCGCCGACAACAACCTCATTACCGTCACTGGTAAGTTGGGCACACTCTATCAAAAAGTGGATCCGGATATCACTGTCGAAATGGAGGACGGACACATTGTGCTGAAGCGCCCCACCGAGCAGAAGCGTCACAAATCCTTGCACGGTCTCTATCGTTCGCTGCTTGCCAATATGGTAAAGGGCGTTTCGGAAGGCTTCACCACACAGCAGGAACTTGTGGGCGTGGGTTATAAAGCAGTGGCCACCGGACAGCAACTCGAACTATCACTCGGATTTTCGCACAACATCATTATGGTGCTGCCTCCCGAGATCAAAATCGAAACCCTCACCGAACGTGGTAAGAATCCTACCATAACGATGACTTCCGCGGACAAGCAACTTGTCGGTCAGGTAGCTGCCAAAATACGCTCGCTACGTAAACCTGAACCATACAAAGGAAAAGGTATCAAGTTTAAGGGCGAAGAAATCAAACGCAAAGCTGGTAAAGCTGCTGCAGGTTAATAGTCACATATTTTTGTAAATCAGATAAATATCCATTGTAAAATGGCAATAAAAAGTAAAAAACAATACAGAAGATTTCGGATCAAACAACGTATCAGAAAAACTATTTCCGGTACTGCCGAACGTCCTCGTCTGTCGGTATTCAGAAGCAATAAAGAGATTTATGCCCAGTTGATCGACGACATCAATGGCCGCACTCTTGCCGCCGCTTCATCTCTTAGTAAAGACTTTGCAGGCGACGAGAGCAAAGTCCACAAGATAGAGCAAGCGCAAAAAGTAGGTAGTCTGATGGCCAAAAAAGCCAAAGAAGCAGGTATCGAAACTGTGATCTTTGATCGCAATGGATATCTCTATCATGGTCGTGTGAAAGCCTTAGCAGAAGCAGTACGAAAAGGGGGTCTTAAATTTTAAGCTATTATGACAAACGTAAACGTAAAACGAGTTAAATCGAGCGAGATCGAATTTAAAGATAAGCTTGTCAGCATTCAGCGCGTAACCAAAGTTACCAAAGGTGGACGTACCTTTAGTTTCTCGGCCATCGTGGTAGTAGGCAACGAAAATGGTGTGGTAGGTTATGGTTTAGGAAAGGCCAAAGAAGTTACCGCGGCTATTGCCAAAGGTATCGACGATGCCAAGAAAAACCTCATCAAAGCTCCTGTGCTCCATGGCACACTGCCTCACGAAGTTACTGGTAAGTACAGCGGCGCGGTAGTATTTATGAAGCCTGCTGCTCCTGGTACTGGTGTTATTGCTGGTGGTGCCATGCGGGCCGTGTTCGAGAGTGTAGGTATCAAAGATGTGCTGGCCAAGAGCAAAGGCTCCTCCAACCCGCACAGCGTAGTTAAAGCTACTATCAATGCTTTGTTGCAGATTCGCGACCCATACACCATTGCACAGATGAGAGGCATTTCGCTCGATAAAGTATTTAATGGTTAAATCCGAAAAATTATTACGACAATGAGTAAGATAAGAATCAAACAGATACGTAGCGGAATAGGCCGCCCCATCGATCAGAAACGTACACTTGTGGCCCTGGGCCTAAACAAAATGCAACGCACTACTGAACATGAAATCAACCCGCAGATCATGGGGATGATTAATAAAGTGAAGCATTTATTGGAAATCGAAGAATTATAAACAATCTTAACCCATACACGCACAATGGATTTAAGTAATTTACAACCGGCAGAAGGTTCAATTAAGAACAGAAAACGAATCGGCCGCGGACAAGGTTCCGGCAGAGGTGGAACATCCACACGCGGACACAAAGGAGCACAATCAAGATCAGGCTATAAATCTAAAGCTGGTTTTGAAGGTGGACAGATGCCATTGTACCGCCGTGTTCCTAAAGGTGGTTTCAAAAATATCAACCGCAAAGAGTATCGCGGCATTAATGTGGACAAACTCCAGATGCTTGCCGACGAAAATAATATTTTAGTTTTTGATATCGATGTGCTCATCGGTCATGGCTTAGCGCAAAAAAACGACCTGATAAAAATTCTGGGTCGTGGAACGCTCAACGCCAAAATAGAAGTGACAGCACATGCATTTTCAAAATCAGCAATCCAAGCCATTGAAGAAAAAGGTGGTGTTGCTACAAAAATCTAATTTTGGATGAAAAAATTTATCGAAACCTTACGCAACATCTTCAAGATTGAAGACCTACGAAACAGGATTGCTTATACCCTGGGTATCATCCTGATTTATCGTTTAGGTTCGTTTGTGGTATTGCCTGGTGTTGATCCGGCGATGCTTGGTGCTTTGCATCAGCAAACATCGAGCGGGCTGTTGGGACTGCTTAATATGTTCTCCGGTGGAGCTTTCTCCAACGCGTCCATTTTTGCACTCGGCATCATGCCCTACATCTCGGCATCCATCGTGGTGCAGCTACTTGGAATGGCGATTCCTTATTTCCAGAAACTGCAGCGTGAAGGCGAAAGCGGTCGTAAAAAAATCAACCAGATCACCCGTTATCTTACAGTGATCATTTTGATTTTCCAATCGCCTGCTTACATTGCTAACATCGTCAGTAAGTTGCCTGCCGAAGCCATCTACCCGTTCGATCCCTCGATGACTTCGCATAGCATCTTCTCGTTCTTTGGCATTTCGTCTATCATTATGCTTACAGCCGGTTCGCTGTTCATCATGTGGCTTGGCGAAAAAATTACTGACAAAGGCATTGGCAACGGTATCTCTCTCATCATTATGATTGGTATTATTGCCCGCTTGCCCTTTGCACTCTTTGGTGAGTTCATCTCACGTATGGAAGAACAAGGTGGTGGTTTGGTAGTATTCATTATCGAGCTGATTATTTTGGTTGGTGTTGTTTTGCTTACTATTCTGCTGGTTCAGGGTACACGCCGCATCCCGGTGCAGTACGCCAAACGTATGGTTGGCAATCGTCAATACGGCGGCGTGCGTCAGTACATTCCACTTAAAGTGAATGCTGCCGGGGTTATGCCCATCATTTTTGCACAAGCAATCATGTTTTTGCCGCTCACCCTTGCCAACTACGCACAGTCGGAGACTTTGACAGGATTTCTGTCAGAATTTACCAACATGAATGGATTTTGGTACAACCTTGTCTTCTTCCTCATGATCGTGCTGTTTACTTATTTCTATACAGCTATCACCGTTAATCCTAACCAGATGGCCGATGATATGAAAAAGAACGGAGGATTTATCCCAGGGGTAAAACCGGGGAAACGTACCGCGGAGTTTATCGATACTGTGATGTCGCGTATCGTTTTCCCTGGATCATTGTTTCTGGGATTGGTGGCCATTATGCCAGCATTTATAGGCCTTATTGGTGTTAATCAGCAGTTTGCCCAGTTTTACGGCGGCACCTCACTACTCATTTTGGTAGGTGTTGTTTTGGATACGCTTTCCCAGATAGAAAGCCATCTTCTGATGCGCCATTACGATGGGTTGACAAAATCGGGACGTATCAAAGGACGCTCTTCATTGGGGATGTAATTTTGCTATCCCCCAACGTCAGCAAACAATATTGGCTTTGATTAAAACAGAAGAAGAAATAGAATTAATACGGATCAGTTCATTACTTGTTGGAAAAACACTGGCTGAAGTAGCGCTACATGTGCGAGCTGGTGTTACTACGCGCGAGCTTGACGCGATAGCGGAAACTTTTATCCGCGATCACGGCGCCGTGCCGGGTTTCAAAGGCTACGGAGGATTTCCGGCCACACTGTGTACCAGCGTCAACGACGTGGTGGTGCATGGCATCCCCGGCGATTACGCTTTGCGCGATGGCGACATCATCTCGGTAGATTGTGGAACGGTGCTCAATGGTTTCTACGGCGACTCTGCCTACACCTTTATGGTGGGCGAAGTTTCGGAAGAGATACAGCTCCTGTTGCAGCGTACACGCGAGTCGTTGTACCTTGGAATAGAAGCGGCTGTTGCCGGAAACCGAATTGGCGACATCGGCTATGCAATACAAAACTATGTAGAAGGTTTTGGATATGGTGTAGTTCGCGATCTGGTTGGGCATGGCTTAGGACGAAATTTGCACGAACCGCCGGAAGTACCTAACTTTGGTCGCCGTGGAAAAGGCAAAGAGTTGCGCGAAGGAATGGTGATTGCCATTGAGCCGATGATTAATCTGGGCGGCAAAAAGGTGTTTCAGCAGCGCGACGGGTGGACAATACAAACCCACGACGGGACGCCATCAGCACACTTCGAACACGACGTGGTCGTGCGACGCGGCAAAGCAGAAATACTTTCGACTTTTGACTACATCGAACAAGCATTGAAAAGCAAAAATTAATAAAGAGAATACGGTAACAATTTTTTATGGCCAAACAACCAATCATCGAGCAGGACGGAACAGTAGTAGAATCGCTGGGTAATGCAATGTTTCGCGTGGAGCTTGAGAATGGGCACGTAATCACAGCCCACATCTCTGGCAAAATGCGGATGCACTACATCAAGATACTACCTGGCGACCGCGTGAAGATAGCCATGTCACCGTATGATTTGACCAAAGGACGAATTAC
>CAZTCX010000073.1:8906-17556 GCA_964612515.1 uncultured Lentimicrobiaceae bacterium
TTCAGATACAAGTAACACACAAATTAGTCATGAAAGTTAGAGCTTCAATAAAAAAGAGAACCGCCGATTGTAAGATCGTGCGCCGTAAAGGCAGGCTTTACATCATTAACAAAAAAAATCCTAAGTACAAGCAAAGACAAGGATAGTAACTTAATTTATTAAAACAAGGATAACATTATGGCACGTATAGCAGGTGTTGACATACCAAAGAACAAGCGTGGTGTCATTTCGCTCACCTACATCCACGGTATCGGGCGCAGCCTGGCCACCGAGATACTGGTAAGAGCAGAAGTGGACCTCAACAAAAAGGTGCAGGACTGGGACGATGATGAACAAAACAAAATCCGTGGCCTGATTTCCGACGAATACAAAGTAGAAGGTGCGCTGCGCTCAGAAGTGCAAATGAACATCAAACGGCTCATGGACATCGGTGCTTACCGTGGTATCCGTCATCGTTTGGGATTACCTTTGCGTGGACAATCAACCAAAAATAACGCACGTACACGTAAAGGCCGCAAGAAAACCGTTGCTAACAAAAAGAAAGCACCCACCGGTTAATGCTTGTTCGGGATATTGTTTTTGCGAATATTAAGTAAGTAATAAATAAAAAATGGCAAAATCAGCTAAAACAGGAAAAGCAACCAAAAAAAGGGTTGTCAAAGTTGAACCATACGGAAGGGCATACATTAGCGCTTCTTTCAACAACATCATTGTAACCCTTACCAATAACGTCGGGCAGGTTATCTCCTGGTCGTCTTCAGGAAAGATGGGTTTCAGAGGCTCAAAGAAAAATACGCCTTATGCAGCACAAACTGCCGCCGAAGATTGCTCAAAAACAGCTTTCGACCTTGGTTTGCGCAAAGTAAAAGTGTTTGTAAAAGGACCTGGCTCCGGTCGCGAATCGGCCATCCGCACCATACACACTGCAGGCATCGAAGTAACCGAGATCAACGACGTTACACCTTTGCCACACAATGGCTGTCGCCCGCCCAAAAGAAGAAGAGTTTAAGAAATTTGTTTGTTAGAAATTAAATCATAGATAAAAATGGCAAGATACATTGGGCCAAAAACACGCATCTCACGTAAGTTCGGCGAACCTCTTTTCGGTGCTGATAAAAATTTCGAGAAGAAAAATTATCCTCCCGGACAGCATGGGCAGAACAAGCGTAGAAAAAAAGAATCGGAATATGGTATTCAGTTGGCTGAAAAGCAAAAAGCCAAATACACCTACGGTATTCTCGAAAAACAGTTCAGAAACACTTTTCAGAAAGCCGCTCAAAAACGCGGTGTTACTGGCGAAGTGTTGTTGCAACTCATCGAAACCCGTCTCGACAATATGGTGTATCGTTTGGGAATAGCTCCTACACGTGCAGCAGCTCGTCAGCTCATAGGCCACAAGCACATCCTTGTTAATGGTAACATAGTGAGCATTCCGTCGTTTGCTGTTCGTCCTGGTGATATAGTAGGCATTCGCGAACGCAGCAAGTCACTCGAAGTTATCAGCGAATCACTGGCTTCGCGCACCAATGCATATCCCTGGCTGGAATGGGATGAAGATAAACATGCTGGCAAATTGCTCAGCTATCCCGAAAGAAGCGATATTCCCGAGAATATCAACGAGCCACTCATCGTGGAGCTTTACTCGAAGTAAGTGTAATTAGATTTTAAAATTTTCAAAATAAAAACCCAAAGGTTTATATCATGGCAATATTAGCATTTCAGAAGCCCGAAAAAGTGATCATGATCGAATCGGACGATTACCGTGGCTCTTTTGAGTTTCGTCCGCTCGAGCCCGGTTTCGGCATTACCATCGGTAACGCCCTACGCCGCATTCTTTTGTCTTCGCTCGAAGGTTTTGCCATAACCAACGTCCGCATCGAAGGGGTAGAGCAGGAATTCTCTACCATCAAAGGCGTGGTGGATGACGTTAGTGAGATAATTCTTAATCTGAAGCAAATTCGTTTTAAGAAACTCATCGAAGATTCCAACGCTGAAAAGGTACACATCGTTATTTCAGGTCAGGATGAGTTTAAGGCCGGTGACATCAACAAATATTTGTCGGTGTTTCAGGTGCTCAATCCTGATGTAGTGATTTGTACAATGGATCCCAACGTGAAGCTGTCGCTGGAACTCAGCATCAACAAAGGCCGTGGTTATGTGCCTGCCGAAGAAAACAAGGATATGAATGCACTCGTGGGCACCATTGCCATGGATTCCATTCATACACCCATCCGCAACGTCAATTTTGATGTAGAGGATTTCAGGGTAGAACAAAAAACCGACTACGAAAAGCTCGTTATCGAGATTCTTACCGATGGGTCTATCCATCCGAAAGATGCACTGAAAGAAGCTGCCCGTATTCTTATTTATCATTTTATGCTCTTCTCCGACGAAAAAATCGCTCTGGAAACCGAAGAGAAAAATGTGACCGAAGAATTCGACGAGAACTCACTACACATCCGTCAGTTGCTCAAAACCAAGCTCCTCGATTTGGATTTGTCGGTGCGCGCACTCAACTGCCTGAAAGCTGCCGACGTAGAAACGCTGGGTGATCTGGTAGCTTTCAATAAAAACGATCTGCTGAAGTTCCGCAACTTTGGTAAGAAATCACTTACCGAACTCGAAGACCTGGTGAAAGCCAAAAATCTGGAGTTTGGAATGAATGTTTCGAAGTATAAATTAGACAAGGAATAATTGTAAAATGAGACACCGTAAGAAATTTAATCATTTAAGCAGAACTAGTGCCCACCGCCGCGCGATGTTGTCGAACATGGCTACCTCGCTCATTTTGCACAAGCGCATCACCACCACCGTGGCCAAAGCAAAAGCACTGCGTATCTACGTGGAACCATTGCTCACGCGCTCCAAAAACGACACAACACACTCGCGCCGGATGGTATTCGCACATCTGCAAAGCAAAGAGGCCGTAAATGAGCTCTTCCGTGAAGTATCTGTAAAAGTAGCTGACCGTCCCGGTGGATACACCCGCATCATAAAACTTGGCACCCGCGAAGGCGACAACGCCGATATGTGTATGATGGAGTTGGTGGATTATAATGAGATCATGCTCAGTGGTGGCAAAGCCGATGATAAATCGACAGGCCGTCGTCGTCGCCGCAAAAAAGGTGGCCCCGAAACAGCAGCGCCCGCAGCAGCACCCAAAGCTAAAGCAGAAGATAAGAAGCAACCACAGCCAAAAGCTGAAGCAGAAAAGCCTGTAGCTGCGGCTAAAGCAGAAAAGCCTGTTGCCGCCGCTCCTGCCATCGCTGAGCTGGAAACCGAAATCGCTCCTGCCGACGAACAACCTGAAGAAGTTCAAGATACTGCTGAGGAAACCGAGCAGCAGCCGGATGAACCGGAACAGGAAGCTGACAACGCCGACGAAAGCACCAAAACGGAGTAATCTCCCGGAGGTTAAAAATCATAAAAGGATAGGGCAATGTCGTTGCTTTATCCTTTTTTTGTAGTATAAATCATCAAAAAATAACTATTATGAGTACAATTGCAAACATCCATGCACGGCAGATTCTCGACTCAAGGGGCAATCCTACCGTGGAAGTAGAAGTGTTAACAGACAATGGCGTAGTTGGCCGTGCCGCCGTGCCTTCTGGTGCGTCCACCGGAGTACACGAAGCTGTGGAGCTCCGTGATGGCGAAAAAGACAACTACCTTGGAAAAAGCGTATTAAAAGCTGTTCACCACGTCAACAATACCCTGAGCGAAGAGCTCACCGGAATGTATGTGCTCGACCAGGTAGAGATTGATCGCAAAATGATCGAACTCGACGGAACACCAAACAAAGGAAACCTGGGCGCCAATGCTATTCTTGGTGTATCGCTGGCTTGCGCCAAAGCAGCCGCCATCGAAACCGGACAGCAGCTCTATCGCTACATTGGTGGCGTAGGAGCAAACACGTTACCCATTCCCATGATGAACATCATGAACGGTGGATCACATGCCGACAACAGCATCGACTTTCAGGAGTTTATGATCATGCCCGTTAATGCTCCTACCTTTACCGAAGCCATCCGTATGGGTGCTGAGGTTTTTCATCAGCTAAAAGCTGTTCTCAAAAGCAAAGGTTATTCAACCAACGTAGGCGACGAAGGTGGTTTTGCTCCTAATCTCAAATCCAACGAAGAAGCTGTAACACTCATCCTGCAAGCCATCGAAAAAGCTGGTTACAAACCTGGCGAAGACATCTACATGGCACTCGATCCCGCTGCAAGCGAATACTTCCTGAAGGATGAGAACAAATACCATCTGAAGAAATCAACCGGCGAAAAGCTGACACCTTCACAAATGGTCGATTTCTGGAACGACTGGATCACACGTTACCCGATTATCTCCATCGAAGACGGCATGGCCGAAGACGACTGGGATGGCTGGCACCTGATGACGCAGCGCATGGGCAGCAAAATTCAGCTCGTGGGCGACGACCTTTTTGTTACCAACACCAAACGCCTGCAGGAAGGTATCGATAAAAAGACTGCCAACTCGATCCTGATAAAGGTTAACCAGATTGGTACACTTACCGAAACCATCGAAGCCGTAAATCTTGCTTATCGCAATAGCTATACCGCCGTAGTGAGCCACCGCTCGGGCGAAACCGAAGACACTACTATTGCCGACCTGGCCGTAGCGCTCAACACCGGACAAATAAAAACCGGCTCCGCAAGCCGCACGGATCGTGTTGCAAAATATAACCAGCTCATGCGCATCGAAGAAGGGCTGGGCAGTGCAGCTTATTATCCAGGCAAAGATTTCAAATACGCCCGCTAAACCATTCTGTCGCCAGGTTTTGCGCGACACGATAATTTTTTAAAAATAAAAAAGCGACCTGTGTGGGTCGCTTTTTTATTTTCTGGCGTTTATTCCGGAAAGGTAAGAATGGTGGTTACGTTGACCAGCCTGTCGTAGCGACCGCCAGTAGGCCGATAATAGATAAAGAAGGTGTAGTCGTTGTTGGTGTCGAAAAAATTACCTTCGGTCAGTTCGGTTTCGCCGTGGGTGTCGTTGTTTGGTAAAAACAGATATTGATAATTATAAAATCCCTGCTTAAGTAGCAGCGATCCTTCATAGGCTTTTTGATCGTAATTGTATTTCATTTCAGCCATGGGGATAAATTGCCAATACGTTAGTCCACCCATCAGATACAGCTTGCCGGTAGCCAGAGGATAGTCATAAGGCAGGAGAAAGTGAACCCGTGCATAATCAGCCATCGTAGTACTTATTTCCATGTCCTCCGTCTTTATCAAAAAGCGGCCATTGATATTTTCCTGCACATATTCAAAGACATTTTTATTTTTCACCTTGTCGCTATGCAGATAAACCTGATAACCATCCTTCGGATCGTAATCTGTTTCGGCTACTCTAAATGAATTGTAGCGTAAACTTTTCACATCAAAATAACGATAAGAATTGCCGCCATCAAATACATTTACACCGTCGTAGTCGTACATCAGGTCGGTGCCGGTGATGGAGCGTGGTTTCAGGTCGGTGATGGCATTGTCCCAGCGTCCGTTTTGGCGAAGCGTAACTTTTATCTCCTCTCGCGGATTGGTGAGCGTTAGCCCCAAAGTTTGAATGCTAAAAATTACCTCCTGCCGCGAGTCGCGCTCCGAAACGTCGAGGGGCTTGCGCACCCGCGCGATAACATTGACACGTGGATCATTAACAAAAAAACGATGCGTGAACATCACCTCCTCGGGATTGTCGGACAGATATACTTTGAGCAGGTAGTTGCCCGAAAGCTTAAAGGCAATATCATCGTTTGGGATTGCTCCCTCATAATGCACGTAAGGCTGCATTGTATTCACTGAATAAGAAAAGTTTTCTATGTAGTCATCCTGAAAAGGCTCCAGATATTCTTCGGGTAACAGATCCGATTCTTTCCAGTCGGCATCGCAATGGATCAAGGTGTAGCCAAATTTTTTGTACTCATTCGAGAGGTCATCAAACGAAAACACGAGGCGTTCATGCATACCCAACTTCACCACGGGTTTGGTCATCGGGGCACCATCAGGATAGACCTGCACCGTTCGGATGTAGTCTTTGTAGATGTAGTTGGAGTTCCGTAAGAAATCCTCCTGGTAATAGTCGTTAGAGTCGGATTGGCTTCGGCTCGGCAGCATCGCCACCATCATTACCGTTATTAAGAATAGTAATTTTTTCATCATTTGTATTTAGTTGTGTTAATTAAAATGCTTTTTCTTGCCTCACCCCCGACCCCTCTCCAATTGGAGAGGGGAGCTCTCCCGCCTGGCAGTCTGAGAGTTTGCAGGGCAACGGGCTTCGTTTTTGCAAACATCACTGCTACTTAAAAGCGCTCCCTTTGCCGCGTTAGAAGTCAGTCGGGAATGAGGCTATTGAATTAATTCTTTTAACTTTTCAAGTACCATATTCATGTCATTGATAATTTCCTCATTAGAAAATCGCAATATCGTTAAACCAAAACTACGTAATTCCTCTTCCCTGCCCTCATCCCTCTCTTTAATTTCAGCATCATTGTGTATTCCACCATCTACCTCGATTACCATCCTTTTTTCATGGCAATAAAAGTCGACAATAAATCTGCCTATTGGATGCTGCCTTCTGAATTTCAATCCTTCAAGTTTCTTATTACGCAAACAAGTCCACAACATCTTCTCAGCTTCAGTTGAGGTTTTCCTTAACTGCTGCGCTCTATCGATTATTGCAGGTTTTGCGCCGTAATGATACAGTAAAGTTGAAGTGTCTTTCAGTTTAACCATAATTTTATGAACTTTTTTCACCTCATCCCCGACCCCTCCCAATTGGAGGGAGTGCTTCTTAGTGGCGAAAGAAATATTTTCTAAACTGCCTGCTCCGTTTGGGCTTTTCCACTTTGCCATGCAAAAGCGCTCCCTTCCCCGCGTCGGGGAAGGGTCGGGGATGGGGCTATTGCGTCGTTGTGCATCAATTTATTCTAACTTTCATTTATCTAAAATCCGGCCAAAGATATTGAAATATCATACCGCTTTGCGTTTAGTGACATGCGATCGGTAGTACTTTATTTTTTAATAAAAATGTGTTTGTACTCGCGGTTCCCATAAGTTTTGATAGTTGGGATCAACAGCGCCTTTGCATACCTCCTGAAATACGCACTGGCTGTGGTTTTCGATATTATAAATCTGCGTAAGCGTGCAAGGCGATTTTTCGCAATGGCCGTCGCGACAGAGTAATGTGTGGTTGCAGCAGCTACGTCCGAGCGCCCAAAAGATGTCGTTCATGCGTGTCACCGGCAGTTGGCTCAGGCTGGAAATTATGCGCATGGCTTCGATGCACCGGCTGCGGATAGGCTCATCGGTTGGAAGCGTTTGCTGTTGGATGATCTGGTCGAGAAGTATCGAATCTGTAATTTCTACACAGCCGGTGCGCAGCAGCACGCGTTGCATGTGGTAATCCATGATAGGAATAAAATCCTCAGGATCGGCGATTTTTATCAGCCCGGCATCTTCGAGCAGTTTCACCAGAAAAGTTGTTTTTTTCTGAAGTGGATCAGCAAAAGCCTCACAATGCGGCATCAGTTGATACAATCCGATTTGCTGCGAATTTTTTAATTGATAATGACTGGCGGAAATAAGTGTTTCGATGCTTCCGCTAAAATCCCGAAGCAACACACCAGCCGCCTGTTGCATCAGTTGCGCCCGCTCCGGCAGGCGGTCGAGAGTGCACGCAGCGTCTTCAGCAAAAGCAACCGAAAGCAACGCAATGATTTCATCTAAAGATGCAGCCGCAAGCCAGTCAGGCTTTAGCAACGGGGAATCATCAGCAGCAAGCTGCAAAAAAACCTCCTCAATAAAATCCCATCCAAAAAGGTTTTTTACTTTATGATGCAGGCTGTAGGTCTGATGGCAGATAGCCACGGCAAAGAAGTGCATCCGGAACAGTGTTTCCCGGCTGCCGGCGCCTTGCAGGTATGGCCTTTGGTAAAATGCTGCCGAAGGTTTCATTATCGACACAACGTCGGCAATTTTTTCGCATTGCGGATGGTTGAGGGTCACTTCAGAGGAAGACTTTGCTGTTGCGTTGTTTTGCATAAGCGATCAGGTATGTTGTAATTTATTATTATGATAATGATCTGTTTTACAAAAAGTGTTGCTAACAAAATGCGTGTAAAAATAATTAATTGTCTTGATAAAAGCCCGAGGAAGCCTTTGAATTGAAAATTTATGACAAGCATTCAACTTAATTTTAATCATTATTTTTGCAAGTAATAATTCGAAATGCTATGACATTGATTGAGAAAAGGAAGTTTATCCAAAATCACTTGCATCTTGCCAAGGAGCAAACCATCAACGAGTTTTATGAACAACTTCGCAAGGAAGAGACTTTAAAAGCGAAATTGGAAACCAGGGCGCTTAAATCTGAAATAGACATCAAAACTGGTAAACTTTTTTCACGAAAAGAAATTGAGCAAGAAATTGCTTGTCATGGGAAATGTTGAGTCATCGCAATTATTTAGCTGCTGACTTTTAAAATTCATTTTCATTTCTCTTTACAACAACCTTCCTCCCTTCTACTTCCTGCATTAACACGCGAGATCAAGCGACCTTGCGGCGGTATCAATCACAATTTCACACAAGATGGCTCAAATGGCCATAAGTCGATTATCTTTGATTTTCGAGAT
>CAZTCX010000074.1:0-17390 GCA_964612515.1 uncultured Lentimicrobiaceae bacterium
GTTGCCCCAGCGCTTCATCTTCTTGGCTTTGCGGTATTCAAATGCTCTTCCCATTTTTATGAAAATTTATTTTGTGAAAACGGGCGCAAAAATAGCATTCATTTTTTGCAATTATGCAGGTGCTACTACTTTCAATTATTATTTCAGCCATTTCGCCGCCAATGCCCCATCTCCTTCTCTTTCCGTCCGTCGGCTGACGGACGAAGAAGGGAGTTCCCTTTCGTAGTTTAGCAGGAAAGCACAAACGAAACGCTCCACCTAACGAACTTCCATAAAGCCCGGCAGGAGAGGGGTCGGGGGTGAGGCAGAAAAAGAAGCGCTTCGGCCCGCAATTATTCGCATATTCAACAATAGCTAAACGATTGCCAATTATTTCAAGTAGAGACGACCGATTGGGCGTATGTACACAATGAAATTTAAGTAATCCCGGATTTTGGATTTCATTTAAAATTTGCAGCTTTTGGCTTTAGCTTTAAAAAATTTATACCAAATATCGTCCTGCTTGTTAAACTTCTTTTATTGTCGATTTGTTAAAGAAATCATATTTATGAAGAGCTAATTTCGAATTTTAAAAACCTATGCTTTATGAAAATATTAAAAATCATCTTTATCATCCTTGGGATTGTTGTGATAATCGCTTTGGGTGCTGTGGGCTATGTTTATTTTTTCCTTCCAAATATTCCAGTAAAAGATATCCGTGTGGAGATAACGCCTGAGCGTGTAGAGCGTGGCGAATATTTGGCCAGCCATGTGATGGTGTGTATGGACTGTCATTCCCAGCGCGACTGGAGCCTTTTTTCTGGACCACCAACTGCAGGTACACTGGGTGAAGGTGGTGAGGAGTTTACACGCGAGATGGGCATGCCGGGCAATTTTTATGCGCCCAATATCACACCCGCAAATCTGGAGTCGTGGAGCGACGGCGAGGTTTACCGCGCCATCACCAGCGGGGTTAACCGCGATGGAGACCCTTTGTTTCCTGTGATGCCGTACCACAGCTATGGCCATGCCGACCAGGAGGATATCTATTCCATTATTGCGTATCTGCGCACCATCAAGCCAATCGAGCACGAAGTTCCGCGCTCCGATCCCGATTTCCCGATGAGCATTATCATGCACCTGATGCCAGCAGAGGCTCATCCCATGGAACGTCCGGATAAGGGAGATCAGATTGCTTATGGCGGTTATCTTGCTACCATTTCCGCCTGCGCCGACTGCCACACACCTTTTAAGAAAGGTCAGCCTGTAGAAGGGATGCGCTATGCAGGCGGTCGCGAATTTGAAATGCCATGGGGAACGCTGCGTACACCCAACCTTACACCAGATCAGGCTACCGGCATAGGAGCCTGGACAGAACAGGTGTGGCTCAATCGTTTTGCAGCGTACGATTCAATCGGTAAGCTTACGCCGATAACGGGTCAGGATCAATACAACACACTGATGCCCTGGCACATGTACGCACAGATGTCGGCTGACGATCTCAAAGCCATTTTTGCATATATGCATAGCTTGAAACCGATTGCTAATAAAGTTGAAAGAGTCACCTATCGGAAGGGAAGTTAATCAAGATTACTTTGCGCGAAAAGTTGTCGATTTGCGGTGTTTTCAGGTTGTTCGGTAGAATTCTGAGCTTTCAAAAAATGAAAAACGACTATTCGTGCTACGTTCCAGTCTTTACTTTATCACTTCAAAAAGAAGCCAGATATCTTTGCTTTCCAGAATTTCAGCTTTTATAGGATTTAGTTTTATCACTCTTTTCCCCATCTTTAGCTCCCGGAATAGTTTCGGATTTTTCTGGTCGGTAAGAGTAGGGGAGATTACGAGGCTCAGCTCATCTACCAGTGCATTGTCGAGCAGCACGGCGCTGAGTTTGCCAGCATTATCGGTAACTAAAGTTTCAAAAGGATATTTCTCCTGCAACTGGCTGAGTGTATTTCTAAAATCTACTTTTACCTCACCGGCTACGAAATAGGGATATTGCCGCTCCTGCAGGTACTGGCGATATTCGGCAGGTGTTTCGGCGCTTATCAGAATTATCACCTCACGGCAATGCGCATACTGGCGCAAATGGTGGAGTTGACCAAGTAATTTGGCTTCGCTGTCGGGAATTACCCAATAAGGCCGGCGATCGTCGGGCAATGGCATCGGTGGCTGACAATCAGCAGGGGTTTCCGGCTGATGTTTATTACCGAAATGTTTAATTCCAACTTTCGCCGTTTCCGATCCAACCAGATACATCTCCGCTCCAAAGCTATTGACAATGGTATAATATGATGCCGGATTAATTTGAAATCCCGCAATGGCGCCATCTACGCTTATCTGGTTGTGAATGATTATTTTCGGCATATCCAATTGGTTTAAGATTTTAAAGTTCAAGATTTGTCAACCTTCAAGTCTAACTTCTATTTTTCTCATCTCTCATCTCTCCCTTCTGATTTACCCTCTCGTAAAAACCCACTTGTTCCCGCTACTCAACTGATCATTATAATAATATCCATCGGTGTCGAAAAGTTTGAGCTGATCGGCTTCGGTGATTTTGTTATCAATAATAAATCGCGCCATCATGCCACGGGCTTTTTTGCCGTACATCGTTATAAATTTATAGGTGCCGTTTGACATATCTTTAAATTGCGGCTGAATGATTTCCACCTTGAGAGCTGTGGTATCGATGGCTTTAAAATATTCGTCGGAGGCCAGATTGATCAGTAGCGGTTTTTCGTAGTTCTGTAAAAGCTGAGAGATGTGCGCGGTTACATTCTTTTTCCAGAATTCATAGAGGTTTTTCTTTCTTTTAATCTTCACATCTATTCCCATCTCAAGCCGGTAGGCCTGCATCAGGTCAAGCGGCCGCAGAATGCCATACAATCCCGACAGGATGCGAAGATGCCCTTGCGCAAAGTCGAGTTGCTTTTGGGTCATGGTTTCTGCTTCCAGGCCATTATAAACCTCACCTTTGAAAGCAAGCACTGCCTGACGTGAGTTTTCGGTAGTGAACGGAAGACTCCATTCGCTGTAGCGCTGTGCATTGAGCTGGGCAAGCTGCGGGCTAATCCTCATTAACTTTTGCAATGCTTTGGGCGAATATTTTCGCAGCGCAGCTACTACTACGGCAGCTTCATCGGCAAACTCAGGTTCGGTAAACTTTGAGGGCGGGTCGAAATCAAAATTCAAAGTTTTGGAAGGTGATAAAACGACAAGCATTGGAGATGTTTTATTTTATTAAAAAGAGAAGAAAATATCCGGTTGTTAATCGAATGGGTGGTATGGATTTGAGAAAAATGGATCGGGAGTAAAATGAGAATTATAGTTATGGTAAAATGGGTCGTAGGGCTGGCGACCACGACTGTAGCCCACCTGCGCACCTACCTGAAAATTGTCCGTCACTTTGTAATTAAATCCTACCGAAGCGCCATCGCCATCCAAATCGCGAAGGCGTGGGTTTAACTGAGGTTCTCCAAATGCCGACACCGTTTTATATACACGTGCATTCACCACCAAACGAGGATTAAGGAGATACGCACCCTCGGCATAAATTTGCGTTGTTGTGATGTTGCTATCAAAAGTACGGGTGTATTCGGGATAATGATTGTAGTAGGGGTTGTAATAATTGATAAAATTGCTGTTCTGGATTTTGGCGCCAAAATTTACGCGCAACCGTGGCGAAACCTCGTAGCTGATGTGTGGGGCGGCATACACGCCAAATAAACCTTCGCTGCCGCTGCCCAGACCGAAAGTGCTGCCCATTTCCATGCGAACACTTACCTTTTTGTCGGCGCGTGTGAGTGGCAGGGAGGCCGCATCCGGGGATTTTAAAAATTGCAAGGTGTCTGCCGACATTGCTTCGGGAAGTGTGTCAGCAGAGGTCGTAGCCTGCGATTGCAGAAGCACCGGGAAAATTACAAAAAGCAGTATGACTATCGAAAAACGCATTTCTACTTATTTTTTAATATTGAAAACCTACTTAGAAAAACTCCGCCGGTTTCCAAAAATTGTTCCTTATTTTGATGATCACCGCTCTATGGCGGAAAGTTTTCAAAGATAAAAAGATTCAATGAATTGCGATGGAGACAACAATCAGTGAAAGCTCAGATTCAAAAGCCCAATAAACTTTTGGATTAAAAAACCAATTAACAAAACAAGGTGCATTTTGGGGTTTTGTAGGTTGAGATTCATTTGTCGCTTAGCGTTTTAGGATCAAAAAAATTATGATTTTAACGCAGTTAGTGAACAAAATCTGACTGCGGGAATCAAAAAAGCCTGTAAATCAGCGTTTAACAATTTTTATTAACACAGTAACAAAACGAATTCATTAAATTTGCCGCTTTTTGGCGAAAGCCATAAAACTTTGTGAAACTTTTGGAACTTAAATAATACATCGCGTGGCAAAAGTAGAGATAGATACAAAAACCCTTGATGGCAAACGGCTTTACTATAGTTTTCTGGCCGGAGCCCAACGTATTTTCGACAACCAGGGATACCTCAATAAAATCAATGTTTTTCCGGTGCGGGATGCCGATACAGGTACAAATCTGGCCTCTACCATGCGTTCTATCGTGGACACATTTATCCCTACCGATACTTTTTCGCACACCGCCAACGCGCTGGCTGATGCCGCGCTGGTAGGCGCCCGTGGCAATTCAGGGATTATTTTCGCACAGTTTCTTTATGGATTCAGCAGCAGCTTTAAAGATGAAGTAGCTATTGACGTTTCTAAGTTTTCGGACGCTGTGACGCAAGGTGTCAAACAATCCTACGAAGCCATTTCCAATCCTGTTGAAGGCACGATGATTACCGTGCTGCGCGAATGGGCCGAGGATATTCATATCCTCAAAGACAAAATCGACGATTTCAACCAGCTCATTATCCAGTCGTATGCGAGTGCTAAAAAATCGCTGGCCAACACGCCAAATTTGCTCGAAGTGCTGGCCAAAGCCAATGTGGTAGATGCTGGCGGCAAAGGGTTTGTGGTTTTCCTGGAAGGAATGATCGACTTTTTTAAACACGGCGAACTGAAACTGATTCTCGGCGCACGCAATGTGGTAAAGACACAACTCCTCGAAGAGTCGCACAACCATGAGGAAGTCAACTTCCGCTATTGCACCGAGGCTATGATTGTTGGCGAAAGCATTCAGCGCGACAAGCTGCGAAGTAAAATTGAGCATTTTGGTGATTCATTGGTCATTGCCGGATCGCCCTCCAAAATGCGCATCCACATCCACACCGATACCCCTGACCAACTTTTTACGCGCCTGAGCCGCTTCGGCAGCATAACCTTTCAGAAAGTGGACGACATGGTGATGCAAATGGATTTGTTCGACCATCGCAAACATAGTATCGCTCTGGTCACCGACTCCACGTGCGATTTGCCACAGGAGTTTCTGGAGAAACATCAGATTAATATGGTGCCGCTGAGTGTTCATTTTGGCGACACCTATTATCTCGACCGTCTTACCCTGGCACCAGGTCGTTTTTATAAGTTGCTGGCCAAAACCAAAGTCTATCCAACCTCAGCTCAGCCTACTTTCAAGGAGTTTAGCAATAAATACAATTACCTGAGCACGCACTACGACTCTGTTATAGGCATTCACATAAGTGAAGCCATGAGTGGTACTGCCTCCAACAGCCGCAAAGCTGCCAAGACCATCAGCAATTTTTCTAAAAAACCCATTACGGTGATCAACTCCAAGCGCCTCAGTTCGGCGTTGGGATTGATTGTAATGCGCGCCGCCGAAGCCCTCGACAGCGGAACCACACACGAAGAGCTTGTGCAGAATATCGAAAAATGGTCAGCCGACACCGAGCAACTCGTTACAGCAAAGACCATGAAATACATGGTGAAAAGTGGCCGCGTGAGCGCAATGAAGGGTTTTGTAGGGAAGTTGCTCAACATCAAACCGGTGGTAATAATGAATGACCAGGGAAGGACGGAAACTTACGGCAAACCATTTACGGAGAAGGCCAGCATGAAAATGGCCATGGCGCTGGTAACCAAACAAATTAGCAAACGCAAGATTTGGGGTTATGCCATTTCACATGCCGAAAACGAACATGCAGCAGCCTGGTACGCTACACAGATGGAAGAACTCACCGGCATGAAGCCGCGTTTTATCGCCGAAGCCTCGCCGGTATTAGGCACCAACGTCGGCCCCGGCGTGGTGTCGCTCTCTTTTATTTATCTATAAATTTTCCGGGAAATTATTCATAGCGCAGCGACTCGATCGGATCGAGTCGCGCTGCCTTTGTAGCTGGTAATATGCCCGATATCAAAGCTACGATTAAACTTAGCAGCACACCGATGCCTATCCACAACCACGGAATCAGAAAGCTGGTTTTGGTAAAAAAAGTAACGATATTCCCGGCAAGTACTCCTAGAATAATTCCGCTGATGCCGCCAAGCTGTCCGATGATGATAGCTTCTGCCAGAAACTGATTGCGAATGGTAAGCCGCGTGGCACCAAGCGATTTACGAATGCCTATCTCGCGCGTGCGTTCGCTCACCGATACCAGCATGATATTCATCAAACCGATGGCCGCGCCGAACAGTGTGATCAAACCAATGACTATGGCTGCCAGCTTGATGCTTGCGGTGTTTTCGGCAAGCATCTCAAGCAGCTGATCGCTTTTGGAGATGTCGAAATCATTTTCTTCGCTGATCTTATTTTTACGGATGACCCTGAAAAGTCCGGTGGCCTCTCCCACGGCAGCATCCACATTTTGCGACGACTGTGGCAGCACATTGATTGTAAATGACATATTGGGCCGCGAAAAATACTGTCGCACATTGGTGATGGGCAGCAGCACCTGCCGGTCGGGCGAAAACCCCATTCCGGTGCCTTTTTCTTTTATCACACCAATCACTTTATATTTCCCAGGCCCGATGGATACAATCTTGTCGAGGGGGTCTTCCTTGTTTTTAAATAGCGTCTTAGCAACCTCTGCTCCGATTATGGCTACATGCGAGCCATAAAAAGCCTCATGGTCGCTGAAATTGCGCCCGCTTTGTAATTCAGTGGCCGACGTGAGCAGATAGTTTTCATCGGTGCCGATAATCTGAATATTGGGATTGGTTTTTTCGGTCGTATATTTTACTGTGGCGATAGAGGTGGAGTTAGTAGAAACCGACACCAATGCCGGGAAAGTATATTGAGATTTAAAATCCATTGCCTCTTTGAAACTAATGGGAGTGTAGGATTGCGCACGACGCGGGCCGTGTCCAATCTGAACATTGCTTTGCCGGTTTTGGATGGTAAAAGTATTGCTGCCCATTGACATCAGGTTTTGAGCAAGACTTTTTTCGAGCGCATCGATGGCTGTAGAAATGCCCACCAACGCCATGATACCAAAAGCTATAATGAGTACCGTAAGTACAGTGCGCAGCTTGCTTCCTTTAATGGCATTGAACGAAATCCGCATATTTTCGATGAGCACCTGTTTGGCCATGTATCTTAGCTATTATTTTTTTAATAAAAAAACTGGCAACGAAACTAATCTTTTCCCGGAAGACAGCTATTTTTTAGTTTTCCTAAATTATCAAACCTTATTTTTGATTCTCTCATTTCTCACCTCTCACCTCTGTTGACTGCCTGCTGCCACCATCTTCCGAGTGCTTCCACCGTCGGTGCGACCAAAGCCAAAGCTCCGGTTGCTGGCGTATTTCATGTTCGATAGCTTCAACGTATCTACGCGTGATTTCTTCTTCAGATAATGCACCCGGATCGCTTACCAACGTTGTGAAAGTTGCCCGGTAATGCCCGCGGCGCAATTTGCTGATGTGCATGAAAACGACAGGCTGCTCAAATCGTTGCGCAATTTTGGCCGGCCCCTGGAAAAAAGGCGTTTTCACATTCATAAATTCTATCCAAAACGGATAATCGCGTGGTGGCGACTGATCCACCAAAAACCAGGTGATGTTGAGGATACCTGCTTTGTCGTCGTGCAGTAGGCGGCGGTAAATGTTATTCATCGGAACCAGTCGGTCGGCGCTGTGGAAACGGGCGCGCAAACGGCTCACCAGTCGGTCGAAATGAGCGTCGGCCAGCGGTTTGTAAATGGCGATAAAATAATGATTGATTTTAGATTGAATATTGACCAGCCACTCCCAGTTGCCATAATGTGCCGATACGAGCACAATACTTTTTTTGTTTTTATAAAAACCGTCAAAAATTTCCGGGTTCTCGTATTCAAATCTTTTGTCGAGATTTTCTTTGGTCAAATGTTGAAGCTTCGCCGATTCGATGAGTTGGTCACAAAAATGGCGGTAAAACTTACGTGCGATTTTAGTAATCTCTTTTTCAGAAAGATCAGGGAAGACAATTTGTAAATTATGAAAAACAACCTTTTTGCGGTATCCGATAAGATAATAGACAATCAGGAAGAGTAGATCGGAAAAGAGATACAGAAGGCGCAGCGGGAGTAGTGTGAAAAGCCACAAGAAACTATAAACCAGCCAAAAACCAATCGAACTCATTGATAGAGGTGAAAATTAAACTAAAGTTTTTTGCCATAGGCTAAGTCGCCGGCATCGCCGAGACCGGGAACAATGTAGGCTTGAGCCGTAAGCTCATCGTCGATGGCGCCCACCCACACCGTAACTTCGTTGCTCGAGAAGTGGCGTTTGATATAGTTCACGCCTTCTACGCTTGCAAGGATGGAAACCATGTGTGTGTGCAATGGTTTCATATCGCCAATCAGCTCGCGGTACGCCAGATTCATCGAGTAACCGGTAGCAAGCATCGGATCGATAAGGATCATCGTGCGTCCTTCCAGGTCAGGCTTTGAGATGTATTCTATCTGTATTTCGAAGCTTCCGTCTTTGTGATGCTTGCGGTAGGCCGAAATAAAAGCGTTTTCTGACTTATCGAAAAAGTTGAGAAAACCCTGATGGAACGGAAGTCCTGCCCGCAATATGGTGGCCAAAACGGGGTAGGCCTGCAGCGTTGATACCTCTGCACTTCCAAGTGGGGTTATTACTTCTTTGACTTCGTATTGCAGCCGCTTGCTGATTTCGTAGGCAAAAATCTCGCCCACGCGTTCCATGTTTTTACGAAACTGCATGCCGTGATTTTGTACTGCGGTATCGCGCATCTCAGCGATAAACTGATTCAAAATCGAATTTTCCTTGCCCAGATTTATGACCATAGCTTTTTGTTTTTCATCGGCAAATGTAGAATAACTAAATTGATGTGCATTCAATGATCAATTAAAACATGTTAAGAAAAATTTAGACAACCAGGTTTTCAGGATTTGTTTATTAACAACCATTACTTTATCCGGTGGCCTTGGTGGCTATGCGTAGTCGATGCCAGCGGAGTCGAACCAAGACGAACCAATTCGAAACCAGTCAAAATTATCTTGGTATGCGGTAGCTCAGCCCAATGCTGACGAAGTTATCGGGGGCAGCATCATTCAGGCCGATGCCTCCTGAAATGTCCAACTGGAAGTTGGGAGATATCAGATAGGTGAAGCCGGCGTCGAGCTGATGCTGTGCGGTGCCTGCTTCTGGAATCGAACCAAAACTTTCGATGAAGGCGCCCAGGTTTCCCGAAAGTTCATATCCAATAGCCACCGAGTAAAAATAGTCTGGAACTGCTGTTTCACCGTCCCACTCTGCGCCAAGATTATATCCAAGCGAGAATCGGTCGGAGAGGGTATGTTCAAAAGCAAAGCGCATATTTGCAGCACTATACGAGGGTTTGTAATCGCTACTGGCCGTAAAAGGAAGCACAAGCGCCCCAAGGAATGCAATTTCTGGTCGCAGCCCCGACTCTTCCACAACCTTCACTTTAAATCCTGCATAGAGCGGGCTAAAGCTAGTGGTATTTTGAGTATAGTCGATCCTTTTTGTGGTAATCTGATTGCCCAGAAAATCAAGACCCAGCCGTAGTTCAAAGTTGTCCAAAAGTCCATAGCGGGACAAAGTTGTATTGTAGGCGAAGGATTTGTCACGCATGAGGTCGGTTGTGTTGTTTTCTAAAATAAATCCGGTTTCTATTTGCAAAAAATGTTTTGGAACGGTCGATGACGATTCAGTTTGGTCTGGGCGATCGGTAACCAGCGGAGGCGTTTGCGACTGCCCGTGCAACACCACCGCTGCGAATAGTGCGCAGAGGGTGGAAATTATAGTCTTCATTGAGAAATCATTGATTTTGTCTTACATAAATTAAATTGGTGAAATCGGTATTCAAAAGGAGCTTAGAGCTGTTGATGACAATTTCAGTGGTTTGGCCGCCATTGTAGCGATTGCCAACCGTAAGCTGCGCGCCGGGCATGATTTGATTGTTGCTACAGAAATCAAAAAACTCCTTTTCGGAACCGGCCAGTCGGGTAACCCGATAGGTGGCACCAACAGGAGCCTCCGTGAGTACGACATTTTCACCAGGAAATTCAACGCTTCCATCAGCGGCGGGAATGGGGTCGCCATGCGGGTCGGTAGTTGGGTTTTTAAGATAATCGTCAATTTTCGCAGCCAGAAAATCAGAAGTCTGATGCTCGAGCAGCTCGGCTTCGCGGTGAATTTCTAACAATGAAAGGCCAAGTACTTCATGAAGAAAAGTTTCCCACAAGCGGTGTTTGCGCAAAACATCCAGCGCCATCAAGCGGCCCTCGTCGGTAAGTGTAATGGGCTGGTAATTTACATAATTTATCAACCCACGTTGTGCCAGCTTACGCGCCATATCTGTGGCGGCAGCATTGCTAATGCCCAGCACCGCAGCAATAGTTCCGGGTCGTGTATTTTGCCCGACGCCTTGCTGTAGCTTATAAATAGCTTTGATAAAGTTCTCTTTTGATACCGACATTTTATTTAAAATTAAGCATGCTTAAAAATAGAGACAAGCAAATCTAAAAAAGGTTGAGTGGGTAGGTAAAAATTAGCAGTAAATCTTTGTTTTATTAAAATACAAGCACCTCCTAAGTGGGGTGCTTTTTTTATTTCCTATTATAATAGGGTAGGAATACCGAATATGTATATTCTTTGGGTTTTGCAATCACTATTTCATCCCGACATACCGCACCACCTCGCCAATTCCAAGGTGGCGCCCTTCGGTGAGATGCACCTGTTGCCGGCACAGCATTTTTAGCTCCAACAACCCTTCAAAATCATCACGAAGTTCTTCGGTCGAATAAAGCAACTGCACATCAGGTGGGCCACCCGAATCCCGTTTGAGTTGCTCCTTGTCGAATGCCTCAATTATTACCACGCCACCTGGCTTTATTGCTTTCGCCAATTGCTGATGGAATTTCCGTCGGATGGCTTCCGGCAAATGAACATAAATGGCAGCCGCAACATCATACTGCTCCGGCTCGGAATCAAAATCTTCAATATTCGTGGTGGTGTAGTTAATCGTAACCTTGCGTTTCCGGGCAAACTCGAGCGCTTTTTCACGGGCTACACGGCTTGCATCAAAGGCATCTACCTGCCAGCCCAGCTCAGCGGCGAATATGGCGTTACGACCTGTACCTTCCGCTGGCAGCAGGAGTTTGCCCGTCTTTTTGAGCTGTTGCAATTGCTCAGCAAAAAAAACATTGGGATGCTCGCCATAGTAAAATGTCTCGGCGGCGTAGCGCGCATCCCATCTGTTGGAATATTCGGTCATTGGAATTATTTTAATAAAAAACCTACATCGCTGCCGGGTTCAAATTCTTGTGGTTCCTGCCCAAAACGGAACAAGCGCATGGGTTTGCTGCCGATGAGTTGGATGTTGTCGTCCTCGACCAATAGCAGCGATGCCTCACGAAGGCCAGCTACTACCATTTTACGGTTTACCACCAGAAACTCTTCGATGCGCTGCTGGCGTGTTTCGCCGCCGTGTCCTTCGGGGTTGGCGTCGAGGTAGTGCGGGTTAATCTGAAAAGGAATCAGTCCCAGGCAGTCGAAGCTGGCTGGTTCTGCAATGGGCATATCGTTGGTGGTTTTGAGCGAGGGACAGGCCACATTGCTGCCGGCGCTCCAGCCCATATAGTGCGCGCCATCGTGCACGCGGTTGCGGATGGCTTCCATAATTCCCAACTTGTGCATCATGGCCACCAGATGAAATGTGTTGCCACCACCAACGGCAATGGCTCTTGCATTTTTCACAGCTTCAACAGCGTCGGGTGCGCGATGAATCGAATGAATCCGCAGGCCCAGCTCGGCGAAAACCTGCTGCACCCTTGCTTCATAAACATCATAAGATTTTTCCAGACTTTCGTCGGATAAACCCACGCCGGCGTATGGGACAAACAAAATATCCTTCACACCAGTGCCATCCATAAAATCCTGAATGTGCTTGCGTGGCCAGCCCAGGTAGGCTTCGCCATAGTTGGTGGAGTTGCTGATTAATAAAAGTCTTCTTTTCATGATTATTTAATTTTTTGGAGATGAAGAAATGCAAATTAAAGAAAAATACCCGTGCGGACGGCCATTGTGCGGGGTGGGGGAGGCTTTTGGGTTTACTGCTGTGAAGTCAGCTTTTGGATATTCCGCTCGATTACGTCATCATATTTTTCGATGCCGCGGAGTTGATAAATCTGCTGGGCACACAGATAATCATCGAGCGCCTGCTGGTTTTTTTGTTGTTGCTGGCGGTCGCCGGCCAGTTGCAAAGTATGCCAGGCAAGTTCATCCAGCGCACGATCCACAGCTCCTGACGAAAGAATGAGGTTGTTGTTGTTTTTTTGAAAATCGCGCGCCAGCAGCAGATACTTTAACGACATCTGCGAATTGTTTGCTTTAAGCGCGGTAGCCGCTACTTTCAGATACGAATCGTAAATACCATAACGCGCCTTGCTAAGCTCATGAAACAAGTATAGCTCGCAGTCGTCGTGGGGATGCGCATTACAAAGCGTTTGTGCATTGCCGAGCATAAGCAGCGCTTCGTTGTAGTTTTCATTTTTCATCATCGTTTCGGAAACCGATACATACGCCCGATAAAGATCTTCGTCGATGGCTTTATTTTGTGAAAGCTGTGTTGATTCCGAAAGATGGCCCATGAGCAACTGGCTCAGCAGATCGTTCATGTTCGCCAGGTCGGCATCGGTAGCCAGAAAATTGGCTATGGCCAAATATTGGGGTTCGTATAGATAATGTGTGGTTTTAAGCTTCTGCAAATATTCTTGTTGTAGCCCGATGGCGGTTTGTGAAGCCACCTCCAACGCCTGCTTACTAAAAGGCTCCGTGACCTTACTGCCTGTTTGTTCGAGCAGCGTGTGCAGGCGGCGTACTTGCGCATTCAGGTTTTTCTGATTATTAATAAAATGATCGTTGTAAATTTGTGGGATATCTAGTTGCGCCTGGTATTGCTGCAATGTATTCTGAAACCGGAAGATATCGTAGGCTCTGAAAAAATCTTCCGGCAAACGGTCGGCATCATCCGGCTGGATGCGTTCAGCTTTCGCCAGATTAAAATCAAGCAACTCGTAAAACGCCAGATAGCGATGAATCTCTTCCATGCGCTTTTCAAACCCAAGGCGGTCGGCATCGTCATACGAAAACTGAATATTGGTCATCTTATAACCAGCCGGATTAATTTTTTCTGTGATTTTAAATGGTTCAGCGTCGTGGCGATTATCAAAAGCTATATCGGCCACAGTAGTACCTTCACTGTCGATTAATTCATAGCTGCAGCCCGATGGCATCAGCACATCGCTCAGATCAAACTGTTGATACAAAATATCGCCCTCCATTTTTTGGCGTTTCAGCACCGATTGCGCCTGGTAGCTTCCTTCAGGACTTCCGGTAAGTTTCACCTCCAGCTCATAGTAGAGCGTGTATTGCGTTTTGTAAAGGTTCAGGTAGTTGTAGCGTGCAATTTCTTTGATAAAATAATTGTTGAGCACCGCCGGAGCCGGAGTATTGGAAAAACGAAAAGCATACGTTGCATTTTCATGAATGATTACTTCGGGCGGATTGGCTGACGAGGCCGTGGAAGCGGCTGCCAGCACTAGGATGAGGAATAAAATTAGTTGTTTTACCACAAAAATTATTTTGCTACAAAGATACATTTTGTTGAAAGGTAGGAAGTAGTTGTGGATTAAAATCAGGGCGAAGCTTCCGATGGCGGGGATGTTTTCAGTTAATTTGCATTAAATTTTTAAAGTATGAATGTTTTAATCCTTGGGTCGGGAGGTCGTGAACATGCGCTGGCGTGGAAACTGGCACAAAGCCCGCTGGTGCAGCAGCTTTACATTGCTCCCGGGAATGCCGGAACAGCGTTGGCAGGCATCAATGCCGCCATCAACATTGATGGTTTTGAAGCTGTAGCAGATTTTGTGCTTACACATCAAATCACAATGGTAGTGGTAGGATCGGAAGTGCCGCTGGTGAATGGCATCCGCAACTATTTCGATGGCCGTGAAGATTTGCGCGAGGTACTGTTGGTAGGGCCATCCGCTGAAGGAGCGCGCCTGGAAGGGAGCAAAGATTTCGCAAAACAATTTATGCTGCGCCATCGGATTCCTACCGCGGCGTATGCAGCGTTTGGCAAAGGCGAAACCACGGAAGCCTGCCAATATTTGCGTAAGCTAAAGCCGCCTTATGTGCTCAAAGTTGATGGGCTGGCTGCCGGCAAAGGCGTAGTGATTACCGAAGATTATGAAGAGGCTTGTCAATCTCTGCGTCAGATGCTCGACGAGAATGTATTTGGCGAGGCCGGACATCGGGTTGTAATTGAAGAATTTCTGAAAGGAATCGAGGTCTCTGTTTTTGTACTTACGGATGGTAAAAACTTTGTGATGCTGCCCGAGGCTAAAGATTACAAGCGCATAGGCGATGGCGATACCGGCAAAAATACAGGTGGCATGGGTGCTGTTTCCCCGGTGCCATTTGCACAGGGCGAATTTATGCAGCGCGTGCAGCAGCAAATTATCCAGCCGACAATTGAAGGTCTTCGCATCGAAAATATCGGGTACCAGGGATTTATCTTTTTTGGTTTGATCAACGTGGGCGGTAATCCTTTTGTGATTGAGTACAACTGCCGGTTGGGCGATCCCGAAGCCGAAGTGGTGATACCACGCATAAAGTCGGACCTTGCGGAGCTTCTGTGGGCATTGAACGATCAGTCGCTGCACCGGCATAGCTTGCAGGTAGATGAGCGGCATGCTGCGTCTGTGTTTCTGGTATGTGGCGGTTACCCGGATGCTTACGAAAAGGGCAAAAAGATTACCGGACTGGAAGCCGTGCAGGGAAGCCTCTTGTTTCACGCCGGAACGCTTCGACAGGGGGAGGATATAGTGACCAGTGGCGGCAGGGTGCTGGCGGTCACTTCATTGGCTGACACCACCGCTGAGGCGTTGAAGCTGTCGTATGGAAATATAGATAAAATTGGTTTTGATAAAAAATACTGCCGTAAAGATGTGGGGCGCGATCTGTTGCCGTATGAAGATTGAAATGAAAGATTGTAAAATTTGAAATACGATAGATTGATTTTTAATCAAAAGGCTTAGAGGGGCATTCTCCGTTTCCCAACTTTTTAACTACAAATTATTTAAAAATAAAAATGCTTATCCGAATCTTTCGCGCTGCCTGGTTTTTGCAATATCTGTTGCTGTTTGTGCTGGCAGGTTTGCTTTGGGGGCTTGCTTACGTTTATCCCGGCAGCTTCTTCACCGGCGAAGGCTTTGGGCTTATCAAAGGTTTTGATGCACTTATCAGCGCCAATCCGCATCTTTCGCTGTCGCTGATGATCGTGGTGCTGGTAGCAGAGGCGGTGCTGCTCAATGTTATTTTAGGCATCCATCGCCTTGCAGATTACAAGCAACTGGTAGCGGCAGCGGTTTACCTGGTGCTCATGGGTAGTTCACCGCTGATGGTGCAGCCCAATATTATGCTGGTGGTTAATCTGGTGATGATCGTTTTGTTGCACGTAGTGCTGAGCCTTTACGGGCAGCTGGAGCTCTACAACCGCCTGTTCGACGCCGGTGTTCTGCTCGGCATCGCAAGTTTGATCTATCTCCCGTCCATTTTCTTTATATTTTTTCTGCTGGTAGTGCTGATGATCTTTCAGCTTTTCCACTGGCGCGAATGGCTCATCCCCATCATCGGGCTGGTGACACCTTTTGTGTTTGTGGCAGCATGGTTTTTCTGGACGGATCAGTTGGAGATGCAATATGATTTTTTCATTTCAAAAGTCACCTTTACCTTGCCGGAGATATTTCCATTATCTACGCCCTACCTTGCAATCTGGTTTTTGCTACTTCTATTATTTTTTATGGGGTTACCGGTGAGCATCCGGCTTTTCAACGACAACACCGCCGACCTGCGCAAAAAATTCCGCGTGGTTGCTTTTATGCTGTTTTTTGCTTTGCTCTCGGCTTTCTTTGCTGGCGCCGATCTCAAATGGCATCTGCACATCGCCATCATCCCGCTCACTGTATTTATCACCGCCTACTTTATGCGACACAAGCGCTCGTTCTGGGGCGAAATCGTCATCACACTTATCTTCGTCGCTGGCATAGTAGCGCGGGTATTAATGGCTTTTCAGTGAGAAAGTCGGCAGTCTTCAGCCATCAGTTGGCAGAATTTGGCCCTTGTAAGGAGAGTTTTAATTGCGTTTTTAAATTTTGAAAATCACATTAAAATTCCAGCGGACCGACATCAAACGAAGGACGATTGACGATTGACGCCTGTCCTGAGCGTAGCCGAAGGGAAGGACGATTGACGAATTAAGAAAATGAATATCAAATATTAAATTTTGAATGAAAGCCCCAACGGGGCGCTATCATTAGCCGGGTGCGCAGCACCCGGAAAACATAGCGTTATCCGTAAAAAGCCCCAACGGCTCGACATCAAACGAATAACGCTTGCCCTGAGCGTAGCCGAAGGGAAGGACGATTGACGATTAACGAAAAGCAACGCGAAGAAGTAAACAGATTGCTTCGCAGCGCTCGCAATGAACGACTAACAATTAACAATAAACGATTAACAATAAACGAGTTAAGATTTGTAATTGAAAAAGATGCTTGCATTAAGGTTTTCGGAAAATTTTATCGAAGCGGGCTGCGATGAAGCCGGGCGAGGATGCCTTGCCGGGCCGGTGTTTGCTGCTGCCGTTGTGTTGCCTGCCGGATTCAGCAATGAGTTGCTCAACGACTCCAAGAAGCTGACGCATCAGCAGCGCGAGGAGCTTCGACCCATTATTGAGCAGGAGGCGCTGGCATGGGCAGTAGCCAGCGTGGACAATCTGGTGATAGATGAGATTAATATTTTGCGTGCATCATTCCGCGCCATGCATCTGGCCATAGCTCAGTTGGATGTGCAGCCGGAGCTTCTGCTCATCGATGGCAACCGTTTCGATTCGTATCCCGGAATTCCCCACCAGTGCATCATCCGGGGCGATGGCCTCTACATGGCGATAGCTGCCGCTTCCGTGCTGGCTAAAACGCACCGCGATGAGCTGATGGTGGCGCTCGATAAA
>CAZTCX010000075.1:0-17366 GCA_964612515.1 uncultured Lentimicrobiaceae bacterium
TGTCGTTTATGAGCATCACCTTGTCGGCGCAGCCATCCAGGTCGGTGTCGATAAGGCTTTCGATGAGTATTTCCGTTTTGCCATCAGTAGTTACCGCGATGGTTCCTTCGGCGGGTCCTACAATTTTAGGACACCCGAAATTGATCGGCCAGGGGTTTTGTGTTTCCGTCACAAAGTTCGCTGCAGCATTGCCGCTTGCAACATTACCCGAAAACATTCCCCTGCTTGTAAACATCACATCAAAGCGAAGCAGATCAAATCTCAGCGGTTCGGCGGCACCAGCAGTCTGGAGCAACTCTTTTGTCGACGCTATCACCACTTCCCCTTCAGCATATTCACATCCGATGGTAAACACAAAGTTAAACTGAGGCTGTCCGGCGATCACCTCACCAGTACGAACGTATTGCATGGCTCCGTTGTAAGGTACTCCATCGACAAAGTATTCCTGCAAAGTTGCATACGCCCAGTCCCCGCCCGGCATCGAATCGGGATAGGAAAATACCTGGATTTTACCGCTTTTTATCCTTCCATCCCGCGCCAAAGTTTGCTCTCCGTAATCGACAAGATAACGAAACCGCCCGCCATCTTCAGCAATACGCGTCACCAGCGCACTGTCGATGATGGCTGTGTCGTTGTGCAGCAGCGCGGTATCGTTCATCACGCGGTACAAAACCGAGAAATTATAGGTGATGGTGATATCTGCCTGGGCATAAAGCGAAGTAATTTTAGCAGTTTCAATAAACTCCGATGTATCGTCCTTTTGGCATGACGAAACCGAAAAAGCAAATGTTGCGATAAGCAAAGCCAGCAGGCTGTTTTTCAAAAAGGAGCTGGTGTGGATGGTAGATTTCATTTATCAATAAAAAGGATGTTGGCTTATCTAACGCGCTTAGCGCAAAATGATTTTGGTGGCAGGCAAAAATCAGTCGGAGTATCGGAAATAAAAATATGTTTGCACTGAAAAAAATGATATCAGATGAAAAAACAGGATTTCTATTTCGCGGCAGCGATAATTTTATTTTTCCTTCCATTTTTTATAATCCCACCTCTCTACGATTTCTACAAAGATTTCAACGCGGGATTTCCTTTCATCATTAGCTTCATCAAGTTTGCGATTTTATCGACACTTGGCGAAGTCATCGGGCTGCGCATTCGCACAGGAAGTTACTATCAGCGAGGTTTTGGCATCCTGCCACGCGCGGTGGTGTGGGGCTTTTTGGGTGTAGGAATCAAGATGGCTTTTATCATCTTTGGTACTGGCGCCCCGCATATTCTTACCACACTGGGCATCCAGTTTCCGACAGATAATCCGGCAGACATCCTCAATCAGAATTTTTTCGCCACTTTCTCATGGCTGCAACTACTCACGGCTTTTACGGTAAGCGTAACGATGAATACTTTTTTCGCGCCGCTCTTCATGGCGTTCCACAAAATCACCGACGCCCATATTCTGGCGACAGGAGGCACGCTTCGGGGGTTTTTCACACCTATCCCCATGGCAACCATCATGCAAAACATGAACTGGAGCGTGCAATGGAATTTCGTGTTCCGCAAAACGATTCCATTCTTCTGGTATCCGGCGCACACCATCACCTTTCTGCTTCCGGCTGAATATCGTATTCTTTTTGCCGCGCTGCTGGGCGTAGCACTCGGCGTTTTACTTTCCGTTGCAAGCCTGAAATCACGAGGAGAATAGCGTAGCTTTTGTTGATTTTGAGTTGCTATCCTTTTGACACAAAACTTCTTATCAAATCATTTTTTGTAAAGCAGAACCAAATCCAAGGCGCAGCGTTTTGTTTTACTATTTTTGTAAAATTCATTTTTTAAAATAAAAGCTCCCTCAATGAAAAAAATTACGTCTCTACTTTTGATATTAATCACTGCTTTTTGGGCAGCAGCACAAATCACCACCATACCTCAATACCCTACTGATAATGTAGAAATCACGCTAACTTTTGATGCTACCGGCACCGGCCTGGAAAATTATAATGGCGACGTTTATACCCACACCGGCGTGATCCTGGAAGGTGCAACTTCATGGAGCCACGTGATCGGATCGTGGGGAAACAACACCACGCAGCCCAAACTCACCAGTCTGGGAAATCATAAGTATCAACTAATGATAACGCCCAATGTCAGGCAATTTTATAATATCGCTTCCGGCGAGACAGTGTCACAACTGGCTTTTGTATTTAGAAGCGCTGACGGAGGTTCGCAGAGTGGCGATTTGTTTGTTAATGTTTTTGGCGACGACCTGCAACTTATTATCATAGAACCTGCCCAATCAAAGGTTTTTGCTGCCGAAGGAGAGGTAATTCCAATAGATGCCGTATGCCCGCAGGCCGATTCCATGTTTTTAATGGTCAATGACAATGAGATCCTGGCTGTTGCTGCGACAGAAATCAATTACGCGCTTATCGCCGGAAACCTTACGGGATTCTGGCAGGAGGTTGTTGTGACGATCACCGCCAAAAACCCGGTCGGCTCCGTGAGCGAAAGCTTTGTCTATGTCATTCTTCCTGACCCGGTAGTTGAAGAGCTGCCTGCTGAAATTATCGATGGTATCAATTACATCAGCAACACCTCGGTAATCCTTTCGCTTTATGCTCCGGGCAAAGAATATGTGTTTACCATCGGCGGCTTCAACGACTGGCAGATTGGCCAGGATGGCTACATGAAGATTACGCCCGACGGCAATCATTTCTGGATACAAATAGATGGGCTGATTCCCGGACAACAATATATTTTTCAATATCTGGTGGATGGAACCCTCCGCATCGGCGACCCTTATGCCGAGCAGGTGAGCGACCCGTGGAATGATTCTTATATCAGCGCAAGCACCTATCCCGGCCTGATCGCTTATCCTACAGGCTCTACCGAAGGAATTGCTACCGTCTTGCAAACCGCACAGGAACCCTACATTTGGCAAACAGAAAACTTTGAACCTCCCGCCGTTACTGATCTGTTCGTATACGAATTGCTGATCCGCGACTTTACGCAGCAGCATACTTTCCAGAGCGTTATCGATACGTTGGGTTATCTGCAAAAGCTGGGTGTAAATGTGATTGAGCTGATGCCGGTGAATGAATTTGAAGGAAACCTCTCGTGGGGCTACAATCCCAATTATTATTTTGCTGTGGATAAATACTACGGCCCTAAAAATACACTCAAAGCGCTCATCGACACCTGCCATGCGCGCGGCATTGCGGTAGTGATCGATATGGTACTCAACCATTCTTTTGGTACTTCGCCCATGGTGATGCTTTATTGGGATGCACAAAATAACCGCCCCGCCGCCGATAGTCCCTGGTTTAACCAGGTGGCAAAACATGATTTTAATGTCGGATTTGATTTTAATCACGAAAGCCCACAGACACGTCAGTTTGTGAAACGCGTCAATAACTTCTGGCTCACAGAATATAAAGTTGATGGATTCCGATTTGATCTTTCCAAAGGATTTACACAAAAAAATACACTGGGCAACACCAACGAGTGGGGAAAATACGACCAATCACGCATCGACATTTGGAAAGACTACTCCGATGCTATCTTCGAGACCAACCCGGAAGCCTATGTTATTTTAGAACATTTTGCCGAAAACTCTGAGGAGAAAGTCCTTTCGGCCAACGATATGATGGTGTGGGGCAATTCCAACTACAACTATAACGAGGGCACCATGGGCTATACCGAAGGTGGCAAATCCGACTTTGGCTGGATATCCTACAAAGAGCGCAACTTCCAGGCACCGCATGTGGTTGGTTACATGGAGAGCCATGATGAGGAGCGACTGCAGTTTCGTAACATTAGCTACGGTAACAGCCTGAGCGGATACAACATTCAGGACAGCGTCACCGGGCTGAAACGTCTGGAGCTGGCCGCCGCATTTTTCTACACCATTCCCGGCCCAAAAATGATTTGGCAATTTGGGGAATTGGGCTACGACTACTCCATAGAATACAATGGCCGCGTGGGAGAAAAACCCATTCGCTGGGATTACACCAACAACTGGCACCGGATGTACCTGTACCACGTGCATGCCGCGCTGGCGCAGCTCAAAAAGGATTTACCAGTGTTTGCCACTACCGATTTTACGCTAAACGTACACAACGCGCAGAAGTCGATCGTGCTGCGTGGCGACACAATGGACATCGTGGTGATGGGGAATTTTGGAATGACAGCCGGAAACAACACACCCACGTGGACCGGAACAGGAGAATGGCATGAGTTTTTTACGCAGGAAACACTTGAGGTTACTGCTACCAATCAGACGCTGGAGTTGCAGCAGGGCGAATACCGGCTTTATTCAAATAAGAAAATTAATAAACCGGAATGGCTTAACACTTCAGTGGATGAACCCACTGGTTTTACAAACGAAAGTTTTTTGAACGCATTTCCCAACCCATCCAACGGCATCGTTAGCCTGACGATGGAATTAGCGGAACGCGCCACAATACGGGTTTCCGTTTACAATCAGACCGGACAAATGGTTTCAGAAGATACGTTCAGCGCTCCACAAGGCCGCTGCGAAAAAACCGTAAACGAACATCACCAGCTAAAGCCTGGAATTTATTTTGCTAAAATTACTACCGGAAATAAAAACTACAGCACAAAATTTATCATTCAATAATTAACTATCAACGTTTTATGAAAAAACAATTTTTCTCTGTTTTAATTCCCACCCTGTTGCTTCTGGCAATGGCGTCGTGTAGTAAGTCAACTTTCGATTATCTCGGAAAATCTTATCCATCATCGGGTACTCCTGAAATTTTCTTTAGAGACCAGGACGTGCCTCATGATTATGAAGTGATGGGTAAAGTAACGGCAGAAGTGCCTTACAACAAAAAGATGAATTACATCCAAAACAAAATAATGACAATTGCGCGCGCAAATGGCGCGGATGCTGTATTGTTTTCAGATGTCAACATTCGTTCTACCGGAACCACCCGCAGCACGGGCGGCGCCTCAAGTGGTAACCGGACACGTGTGGGAGGCACCGTGAGCCGCACCACCGACAACGAAGTGAAAAAAATTGATGCAGTGTTGCTGAAATACAAAAGCAACATCGAACCAAAATCAAAATAACAGAAAAAGAAGAGGCGCACGATCGTGCGCCTCTTCTTTTATAATTAAAATTCATTCCCGATTCGTCAATCCCTTCGACAGACTGACTTCGACAGGCTGGCTTCGACAAGCTCAGCCACCGCAGCCACCGCAGCGCAGGTATAATTCGTCAATCGTAAATTCTTATTGGTTCATTGTGTCGTCGGCGCGTTTTCTGCGCTTGCGATCATTTTCGTCGAGCATAATTTTGCGGATGCGGATCGACTTGGGTGTAACTTCCACATACTCATCTTCTTTGATATATTCCATAGCTTCTTCGAGCGAATGCCTGATGGCCGGGATGATGGCGGTTTTTTCGTCGGAACCTGACGCACGCATATTCGACATTTTCTTGGTGCGCGTAACATTTACGACGATGTCATCCTGACGGGTATTTTCACCAATCACCTGCCCGACATAGATATCCTGGTTAGGCTCTACAAAAAACCTCCCGCGATCCTGTAATTTATCTATTGAATAGGCGATGGCCGTACCCGTTTCCATTGCGATAAGCGACCCGTTGCGGCGGTTAATAATCTCACCTTTCCATGGTTCGTAAGCTTTAAAACGATGTGCAATCACAGCTTCGCCTTCGGTGGCGGTAAGTACGCTATTTGTCATGCCGATGAGTCCGCGCGAAGGGATGGTAAAATTCAGCGCGGTACGGTCATGGCGCGTCTCGATATTGTCAATCTCACCTTTTCGGCGCGTCACAACTTCGATTACCTTTCCGACAAAAGCATCCGGTACGTGCACCGTCAGCGATTCGACAGGTTCATGTATTACGCCATCAATTTCCTTAATTAACACCTGCGGCTGACCCAACTGAAATTCATAACCTTCACGGCGCATGGTTTCGACCAGGATGGAAAGGTGCAGGATCCCACGGCCATAAACCAGAAGTTTCTCCGGCGAATCGGTTTCCTGAATGCGCATGGCAAGGTTCTTCTCCACCTCCTTATAAAGCCTGTCGCGCAGGTGACGCGAAGTGACGTAAATACCTTCACGCCCAAAAAATGGTGAGTTATTAATTGTGAACAGCATACTCATGGTAGGCTCGTCCACAGAGATAGGAGTAAGCCCTTCAGGAACTTCAAAGTCGGCAATGGTGTCGCCGATGTCGAAATTCTCAATGCCAAGCACAGCACAAATCTCACCGGCCTCCAAAGGTATTTTCACCTTTTCCTTACCCAATCCTTCAAAGCGATAAAGCTCTTTTATCACCGACTTTGCCACCGTACGATCACGTTTTACCACCGATACATGCTGCCCCATTTTAATGGCACCGCGCGTGATTCTTCCCACAGCGATACGACCCAGGTAAGACGAATAATCCAGCGAACTGATCTGCATCTGCAGCGATCCTTTTCGCACTTCCGGCGCGGGGATGTGCTCCAGGATCATGTCGAGAAGATAGCTGATGTCGGTGGTGGGATTTTTAAAATCCGAACTCATCCAGCCATGCTTTGACGAGCCGTAAACCTCCGGGAAGTTCAACTGATCTTCGGTAGCATCGAGGCTGAACATCAGGTCAAAAACTGCTTCATGCACCTCTTCGGGATTGCAGTTGGGCTTATCTACTTTATTAATCACCACGATGGGTTTCAGCCCCAGCTTGATAGCCTTTTCTAAAACAAACCGCGTTTGCGGCATTGGGCCTTCGAAAGCATCCACCACCAGCAATACTCCGTCGGCCATGTTGAGCACGCGCTCTACTTCACCACCAAAGTCGGCGTGGCCGGGTGTGTCGATAATGTTTATCTTAACATCCTTGTAGCGCACCGAAACGTTTTTGGAGAGGATGGTAATGCCGCGCTCGCGCTCCAGGTCGTTGGAATCGAGGATAAGCTCACCCATCTCCTGATTTTCACGAAAGAGGTCTGCCTGATATAAAATGCGATCCACGAGGGTAGTTTTACCATGATCGACGTGGGCGATGATGGCAATATTTCGTATGTCGTACATAATATGTTGTTTTGACGGAAATGCGGCTGGAAACAATTGATCCGCTGATGATTAGTAAGTAAGAAACTTTTTAAAAAAAATAGTTTGCAAAAATAGACTAATGCATCCACCCGACACTACCAGCATGTTAAGTTTTTGTAAAAGATGGTTTACAATGCCCGACAGAAGGCTGATCTTTTTATGAAGCATTTGGCATCTTTATTTACCAAAGCCTGTTTTTTTTATTTTTTTAAATAAAATCTTTTGTAGCTTTGCTACGTAAAAAAAATGAAAGATTATAGTGACTACAGCGTGTAATAAGCGAACCCCAACTCCACAGACGCTTCCTGCGTCAACAGCGCAATTGTGTGTGTGTGTGTGTATGTGTGTGTGTATGTGGCAGAGCACCACCGCAGCTCGCCTGTAACAACCCTTTCTTCACGAGCCTGCACCGTGAAGATGTTTAATCCATTTTTTTAAGTCACAATCAAAATAAAATTTTTATGAAAAATATAATAGTATCCATTATCATTTTGGCAGCAGTGATTACTGGCTGCAAAAAAGAGGTAAATAGTCCGGAAACAGAAAATAAAAGCAAGCAGAACCTTGAAAAGTTGATTCTGGATTTTAGTCTGAAACTATCTAATACCCAAAAAGACGGAAGTATATTTACCCCCGACAGCTCCATTTGGTACGTAGAGGCTTTGCTGAATTATTCGTTTTGTGAAGCCGGTAAACTATGCCATGGCATCGTTGTTGACACATTGGAAACAACAATAAATGATGATGGAGCGAATGGCTACACCATTGAGCAACTACAAGTGATTTACGATAGCTTGTATCAACTCATCACAAACCATCAGCCGGAGGGCAAGATTGTTTTTGCTGTCGATCTTTACACCTATGCGGATGGTAACACAACTATTTTTGCAACACGCACGGCTTTTGCATCCTTAAGTGAGCCGCTCTACAAATCCATTGCCGACACTTCTGGCTATTGGTTTTGGGGTGCTGACAAGGGGATGTGTGGTCATGATTATGGATTATATGTAGGTATGGATGCATCGGATGTACTGCAGAATAGGTTGAGCAATACGGTTTCTGATATCTGGTCTAACCTCGAAAGTTTTGGAGCTTATCCGTGGCACTATTATGATCCTGATTTTCCATTTGACCAAGCTTATCTTGATTCGACAAGGTTGTTTAAAGCAACTGGGCCTACCAACATCGTTTTGGATTATTGTTTATCTCCTGAGTTGATGAATTATTATCTGTCTGAAGATGGAATTGGGTATATTATCAATGACTTAATGCCGTCAAACAAGGAATTTGCCTATTGCGATATTTGGGCGGGAGCGCTTGATTATAGTACATCATTACACCATGGGACCTTCACCTATGGGATTCCTGTCAAATAAATTAAAGTGAATTCGTTAAGGGATAGGTAAATTCCTCTCCCTTTAATTTAAAAAGAAACCAGAATTAAAATATCTTTCTTATGAAAAAAATAGCACTTTTATTCATTTTGTTGGGAAGTATTCAACTCAATGGACAAACCTCCTTTTTAGAAATTCTGGAGGGCACCAACAGTATCAACTATCCATTTGATATGTTGGTAAAGCCTAACGGAAATACCATTTTTAATGTCAATTCTATCAATAACAATTCGTTTGTTTATACCAATGAAATTTTTGAATTTTCGCCGGATGGAGAAATTATTAATCATTTGTTCTTTTGTGATTCTTCCAGCCATTGGCAAACTTTCACGCATCTCTTTTATATTGAGGATACGCTTTTTGTACTTGGTTGGGGAAAAAAAATTGGACAGCAGCCATACCCTTATCTTTTATTGAAGAAATTTGATGGAAATATGCAGGTGATACATAGTTATGAAATGAGAATTAATATGCCAGCAATGCTTCACGGAATGTATGCCGGCCAGATAAAATATTTCAATAATAAATTTGTCTATTTTTCAGCAGCCGGGGCTACTAATTCGTATCCGTTTTATGCAGAAATAACAAGAGATGGTGAAGTAAAACGGTTTGAAATAGATAATCAACCTGATGGTACCAAAATTCCTTATGATTTTATGCAACTGCGTGACATGTCGGGTTATCAGGTTTATTCATTCTTGTTTAATTTATCCAACTCTTTATTAGGCGGGTACCTTGTTGATTATGATAATGATATGATCGTGAAACGTCGTGTAAAACTTCCCGAAGAATTTTTTAGTTATTTTACACAGGTTCCAATCAATGATACAACATACTACCTGAGTGGACTGTGGATGGATTATGCTACTACCACAGGAAAGAAGGCGGGCGTATTAAAAATGAATACAGAAGGTGATTTATTAGAACGGTTTCTATATATGCCCGTTGTTGACAGTAGTGCAGGGCCTGCTTACAGGCATTCTCTTGAAATGCTTCCCGATGGCAATTTAATATTTTGTTGCACCGACAACATTGTACTCGAACTTGGGCCGCAACCATATCCAACCCGCATCAGCCTACTTAAACTCACCCCTGATCTGAAAGTAATCTGGCACCGGTTTATTGGTGCGGATGATGCAAAATACGATGCGTTTCAGATGAAAACTACACCAGGTGAAGAAATTGTAATATTGGGGGCTTATAGCGCTGCCCCTCCTCCCAACAACTGGGTCGATCAGGATATTCTGTTCATCAAAACCGACAAGGATGGCCTCATTACCGGCACCAACGATGAGCTACACGAAATTAGCTCTGTGGAGGCCATTGTTTGTCCTAACCCAGCGCAGGATGTTATTTATATCGAATATAGCTTGGCGTACTCCTCAGCCACCTTTACCCTGATGGACATCAGCGGAAAAACGATGCTGGAAAAAACCCTTTTGGCCAACAAATCAAATATCAACATCGCCGCCATTCCGGCGGGTACTTATGTTTATCGTGTTGTAAACCAAAATGGTCTGCACGAAAGCGGGAAGATTGTGTTGAAGTGATTATGGTGATTAAAGTGTGTACTGATTCGGGCAAATACTTCTTTTCTCGCTTATCCCACACCAGCGCCGTAATTCCGTGTGTCCAGTCAAAATATTTGGGCAAAATGAAGTAATGTTGAGTGAAGCAGCTTGCCCCAATCCATCGACGAATTCCCGTCGTTGTGGGAACTGATGGTATGCGTTTCTCTTCGCCATCGGCGAACCTCGAAACGTCATAAATGACTGAGAATCTACTCCACAATCTGCAATCTGGCGAATTTCAACAGGAGATTCTTCTGTCCGATGGCAGCGAAAAAAACCACCGCTTTCCGGTTGCCGCCTGTCCCTTCGATGCTGAGGACTTTGCCCTGACCAAACTGTGCGTGCATCACCTGCATACCTGCCTGAATATCTTCTACAGGCGAACTTTCAAAATGCTCCATGCGCGGCTGCGCGTCAGGTTTTTTCGTGGTATTGGTTTGCAAACGGCAATTGGTAAAAGTTGACGGCTTGTGGAAACTGGTACCGAAGGAGCTGCTGCGTGGCGCTGGCTTGTGTGGCAGGTCGATGCATTTCTCATCTATCTCTTCCAGGAAACGGCTGGGCTCACAACTTGTGAGGTTGCCCCAGCGGTAGCGGTTTTCGGCATAAGAGAGGATGGCTTGCTTGCGGGCGCGGGTGATGGCCACGTAAAACAGACGTCGTTCTTCTTCCAGATCAGCGCGCGAGGTGATGGATTGTATGGATGGAAAAAGATTTTCTTCCATGCCCACCACAAACACATACGGAAACTCCAGCCCTTTGGCGCTGTGGATGGTCATCAGCGATACCTTGTCGGGATCGTTGTCGTCCTGATCGGCATCGGTGAGCAGGGAAATGTCCTGCAGGTATTTGTCAAGCGAGCGGATGGTACCCTCTCCGCCTATCTCCAACTGCTCGCCACTTTCCGAAAACTCCTTGATGCCGTTGAGCAGCTCTTCGATGTTTTCGATGCGGCTGATACCCTCCGGCGTTTTGTCTTCGTTAAGGTTGGTCAAAATGCCCGACGACTGGGCAATATCGCGCGCCAGTTCATAAGCATTGCGCACCTTTTGCTCTATGCGGAAGCGCTCAATCATGGTGGTGAAGTTCCCGATGCGGGTGAGGATGCCCTGGTTAATTTTCAGATCATAATCGTTCGCATTGGCAAGCACCTCCCAAAGGGTTTTGCCCATTTTATCGGCTGTCACCGTAAGTCGGTCGAGCGTAGTGGCGCCGATGCCGCGTGCCGGATAGTTGATGATGCGTTTGATGGCCTCGTCGTCGGCAGCATTCACCACCACCCGGAAATAGGCGATCAGGTCTTTGATCTCTTTGCGTTTGTAAAAAGAAAGCCCGCCGTAGATGCGATATGGAATGTTAAGCTTGCGCAAAGCCTCCTCGATAGAACGGCTCTGTGCATTGGTGCGATAAAGAACGGCAAACTCGCTGTTGGGCAACTGGTTGTTCATCTTTATCTCAAAAATATTTTGTGATACCAACTGCCCCTCCTCGGTGTCAGACGAAGTGCGTAGCAGTTTAAGCTTCACGCCTTCTTCGTTTTGCGTCCATATCTTTTTAAAAATCTGCTCCTTGTTATAAGCTATTACACTATTGGCCGCGTTGACGATGTGTTGCGTGGAGCGATAATTCTGTTCGAGCTTGTAGGTTTTAAGATCGGGGTAATCTTTTTCAAAATTCAGGATATTCTGGATGTTGGCGCCCCGGAAAGCATAGATACTTTGGGCGTCATCACCTACCACACAGATGTTTTCGTGGCGGGCAGCCAGCTTTTTTACAATCAGATACTGGGCGTAGTTGGTGTCCTGATACTCATCCACCAAAATGTAGTGGAATTTCTTCTGGTATTTCAGCAGCACATCGGGGAAGTCGCGCAGCAGCAAGTTCATATTAAAAAGTAAATCGTCGAAGTCCATTGCCAGGGCGCGGCGGCATCGGGCGGTGTACATCGAATAAATATTGCCAATAAAAGGTTTGGCTGACATCTTATCCTGACTCATCAGCTCATGGTTGGCGTTGTAATCTTCGGCAGAGATGAGGTTGGATTTTGCTGACGAAATACGTCCAAGGACATAGCCTGCCGGATAAACCTTTGGATCGAGGCCAAGGTCTTTCAGTATGGAACGGATAAGACTTTTGGAATCGTCCGTGTCGTAAATGGTGAAGTTGGAAGGATAGCCCAGGTGGTGACCATCCACGCGAAGCACACGGGCGAATATCGCATGAAACGTTCCCATCCACACACTTTTGGCCTCGGTAGAACCCACCAGATTGTAGATGCGCTCCTTCATTTCGCGTGCAGCTTTATTGGTAAAAGTAAGCGCCAGGATATTGAACGGGTCGATGCCCTTTTGCAGCATGTAGGCTACCCGGTAGGTCAGCACGCGCGTCTTGCCGGAGCCAGCGCCGGCAATTACCATCGCCGGGCCGGTATAGTTGATTACGGTTTCTTTTTGTACTTCGTTGAGGTCGTCAAGCAGGTTTTTCACATTAAAATCTTTTAGGCTCCAAAATTAGTGGTTTTGAAGGAGGCAGGAAGGAATTGTTAAAAAGATTGAGAAGAAAGAAAAGGAATATCGAATATCGAACAACCGAATTTCGAATGTCGAAATGGGGCGAAGTTCGATGAATCTGAATTTTCCGCAAACGAAAGCAAATTGCGCCATGCTCTTTGCGCCAAGCGCCCTGCTTTCTTTACTTCAGTATTCTGCGGTTCGATATTCAAAAAGACTATCCAGCGCCTTGCTCTTTGCGCCACGCGCCCTGCTTTCTTTACTTCATTATTCGATTCCGCACGTGCAGAATTCAGCCACTATTATTCGGGCAGGGAAACGATTTGGCTGGCGCTGCTGCTGCTCCAGGCACCGAAAGCACCAAAGGCACCGTTGCTGATGTTGCCATTTACGTTGGCTGGCGCACCGCTGAAAAGTGGTGTCTGATAGCTGACTTCCTCCTGCAACTGCCATAGGAACTCTGCATAATCCCGCGTGATGCGCGAAACGCTCAGCGTTACCACGTCGCCCGGAAAAAGCTGTTGGTTTACATCCGACTGATTGAGATATCCCACACCGATGCCGTTGGTATAATTGCCGTTGTAGAGCAGGTCGTCCACCACAAATACTTTGGTGATAGTATCCGTCACCAGCACACCGTTGCGATAAAGATTAAACATGTAATAATCTTCGGTGGGCGGATCCCAGACGTAGCATTTCACCTCCCAGATACCATCCGGCCCCCATTCGTCATGAAACTCCAGCGCAATGCTGTCCATTTGACTAATGGGATAAATATGCGACGTAGCGGAATAGGTGTCGGTGCCACCAATGGTTTCGGGCAAACGGATGTCGAGCTGATAATCGCTGCCGATGCGGCCGGCCACCTGTGGATCAGTGTAATAATTTCCGGAGCCGGCGGGCATTTCGTTGAGGAAATATTCCTCTTCGGCGTTGCTGATGGTTACCTCAGCACCCGAAATCGTTTTGGGAGCCTGATTATCGAAATAGTCAGAAGTGGTGCTCAGCTTTACAAGATGTGCCATTGTATCCGACGAAAAACGGGCATCCACCACCAGTCGCGCATATTGCTGTTGATCCAGATTAACATCAATCTTTTCGGTGCAGCCTGCCAAAGCAGTAACGATTATTGCGAAAGCAAAATATTTATAAAATCTGCTTTTCAGCAAAATTAAATTTTGCCGATTGCAAATTTCCAAACCTTCTTTCTGCATGTTAAAGTTTGATATTTGAAACTTATTCGTCATTTGTTTTTCGTCCTTTTATTTTTAAAAATTCGATTCATATTCAAGTCATTATTGTTTTTTTTGGGCTAAAGCCCACTAAAACTTTGTAGCCTTTTGTCCCCGGCCTAAAGGCCGGGGTTAGTGAATTACCTACTCCGAATCTTTTATCATTTTCATACACCTTTTGAAACCTCGATTCTAATTCAAGTCATTATGGCTTTTTTTTGGGCTAAAGCCCACTGAAACTTTGTGTTCTTTTTATCCCCGGCCTAAAGGCCAGGGTTAGTAAACCAACTGCTCCGAAGCCCTTATCATTTTCATTCGTTTTTTAATTTTTGTCTTTTGAAATTTATTTACCATTTGACTTTTCATCTTTTATCTTTTGAAATTTATTTGTCATTTGTCTTTTTGATATTTGTAATTTCATCTTCAACCTGTTCGACCTTAAAACTTAAAATTATAAGAAATACTTGGTATCACCGAGAAGAGATAGGTCATCTCGGCGTAGGTCCGGTAGTCGCCGTCGCCGGTTTCCTGCACAAAATTGATAGCCCAGGGATTCTTACGCCCGTAGGCATTATACACCGAGAAGTTCCACTCGCCGTACCACTTGCGGTCGGCGTTTTTGCGTGGGCGCAAGGTTACCGAAAGGTCGAGCCGGTGGTAGTCGGGCATGCGGTAGTCGTTGCGGTCAGAATAAATGGGCGCTACCACCCCACCCCACACCGCACGTCCGGTGGGGAAAGTTACAGGCAATCCGGTGGAGTAAACCCAATTCAATCCGGCGGTCCAGCGTTGGTTGAAGTCGTAATTTATTACAATAGCAATATCGTTGGGCTTGTCGTAGGGAGCTACATATTTTTCCCCGTTGTTGATCGCTTCAATTTGGCGTTCGGTTTTGGACAATGTGTAGCTGACCCATCCTGTGAGTTTTCCATCCTGTTTCCGAACCATCAGCTCCAGGCCATAGGCCCATGACCGACCAAACCGCAACTCTGCTTCAAGCTCCCTGTTGAGCAGCAACTGCGCGTGGTCTTTGAAGTCGATGGTGTTTTGCATGTTTTTATAATAGACTTCAGCGGAAGCTTCAAACATGTTATTATCGAAATTGCGGAAGTAGCCCAGCGCTCCCTGGTCGCTAATCTGCGGCTTCACGTTGGGGCTTGCCGGAAACCAGATATCGAGCGGCGTGCCGGCGGTAGAGTTTTGCCCGAGCTGTAAATATTGTATCGTTCGCGAATAGCTTCCTTTTACCGATGCCCGTTCGCTCAGCAAATAGACAAAACCTACGCGTGGCTCCAGATGCGTGTAGGTATTGTAAACTTTGCCTACCGGAATCGACTCCCTTTCGATGATGTTATAATTTTTGTCAAAATGATAAAGCGTGTCGGCGCCCACATTTTGAAACATCGAAAAGCGAAGGCCATATTTCAGCGTGAGCAAAGCCCCGATCTTTTGTTCGTTACTCACGTAAAGCCCCGATTCGTAAGCAAATTTGGATGGGATCTCGTAACTGTTGATGAAAGTTTCGTCGCCAATGCCGCGTGCTTCACCGGGACTAAACGTATGATGGATGAGGCTTGCGCCAAATCGAATGGTATTGTCGGTGTTGAGAAACCAGGTAAAGTCAGCTTTGCCCCTGTAATCGACCAGCTCCGATTTCCACTCGAAGGAGCTGGCCTCACCTTCGGCGGTTCCCAAACTATAGTCGTAGCGTGAACGCAGCAACGTAAAATTGGAAAAGAGCTTTTTACTAAAAAGATGATTCCAGCGGAGGGTGAAGGTGCCGTTGCCCATATTCATACCTGCAAATTCATTTTTAAAAACATCGCGTCCCATGTAGGCGGAGAAAAAGATGCGGTTGTTTTCGTTGAAAGTATGACTAATCTTGGCGTTCAGATCCCAAAAGAAGAGCTTGCTTCCCTGCAGATTGGCTTTGCCAAAAAGCGGGATAAACAAATCGGCGTAGGTGCGGCGCCCGGAGACAATGAAAGAGGTGTTCTCATTTACAATGGGCCCTTCCAGGGTGAGGCGGCTGGAGATAATCCCAACGCCTCCGGTAGCTGCAAAGCGCTGGGTATTTCCATCTTTCATCCGTACATCGAGCAGCGACGACAGGCGGCCGCCATAAGCCGGCGGAATGTCGCCCTTGTAGAGTTTCACATCTTTGATGGCATCATTATTAAAAACTGAGAAAAACCCCAGCAGATGGCCGGAGTTGTAAACGGTGGCTTCGTCGAGCAGCACCAGGTTCTGGTCGATGCTGCCGCCCCGCACGCTAAAGCCGGTGCTACCTTCCGACACAGTTTTTACGCCGGGCAGCAACTGCAGGGCGCGGATAACGTCGGTTTCGCCAAAGAGAGCCGGAATCTGGCTGATGGTTTTGGTCTCCATACGCATCACGCTCATTTCGGCAGCACGCACATTGCGGTCGATGCGCTCGCCGCTGATCACCACTTCGTCGAGCTGTTTATCCGCAGGGACAAGCCGCATATCCAACGTGCGATCGCGGTCGAGCGACACTTTCTGCTGCTGCGATTTGTAACCAATAAATGAATAGGTGAGCGTGTATTGACCTGCCGGCAGGCTCAAAGCATAAAACCCATACACATTGCTGCTGGTGCCGCTTTGGTTTTCGGTGACGTAAATGGTGGCGCCGATAAGCATTTCGCCACTCTTTGCGTCCGAGATGTAGCCGCTGATGTTGAGCTTTTTCAGCGCTCCCTCCGGGGCTGATGCCATACCGGAAGCCATCAGCAGCAACATTGAAAATAATAGGAAGATCTTTTTTAATTTCATTTTCATAAATAAATCAGGCTCCGATAGTGTAGCATATCAGACCGCTAACTTTTGATATCGTTACACCCTAAAACGCAGAAATGTTCTTTTGTTGGATATTGTCGGCCAGAAGAACATTCATTAAAAACTTTTGTTCCAAAACGCATTTATTTCATACAAATAGCCATCCGACCATAACCCACAGAATGATAATAAATCCATTCATTATCAGATATGAAATTTAAAAAATAAATATGAAACGGTAAAACCTACCTTTGCACCGCAAGAAAGGCCGCGCTATCAACAATAAAGCATTGAAAAACGCGTAATCTGCACATAAAAAAACAGGCCGGTGCCGCAAAGAAACTTTTCATGATCCGACGTATTATTCCCATTTTGATATTCCTTTCACTAACGCTGCTACTCGTACTTTCGGCTTGTCGCAAAGACGACACCATCAACAAAAGCTCGTCGGTGCGGCTTGAATTTTCGTCGGACACACTGATCTTCGACACTATTTTTACATCCATCGGTTCCATCACCGAACAAATTCGTGTGCGCAATACGGGCAACGAAAAAATCAACATTTCACGCATCAGGCTGGCCGGCGGCGCCGAATCGCGCTACAGCATCAACGTGAACGGCGTGGCGGGGAACGATTTCCAAAATGTCGAAATCCGCGGCAACGACAGCATCTACATTTTTGCAAAAGTCACCATCAACCCCAACGACGCCACCGCTCCATTCGTCATCACCGATTCCATCGTTTTTGATATCAATGGCAACCAACAGGATGTCGAT
>CAZTCX010000076.1:0-4571 GCA_964612515.1 uncultured Lentimicrobiaceae bacterium
CGGCATTTCATCGGTAATCCCGCTGTCAGCGGTGATGTCGTCAAACTGCTGTTCTGCTGTAGCAGTGATGTTTTGGGCTTGTTCGTCGGCAGATTCCTGAACCTGATCTACAGGTATATTGGCTTCTTCCTGTGGCTGTTCAGCCTGGAGTGTCTTCTCATCCTGTGTCCCGGTTAGGGCATCTTCAGGAATTTGATTGGTTTGATCTTTTGTTTCCATTGACTAAAGAATTTTTACTTACGTAGCGTTTTGTTTTTACGGTATTCCGGTTTTTAAAACATGAATAAAAACCTGATAATTAGATGTCTCTTTTTTAAAAAATGAGTGCAAAAATAGCATTTATTCCACAGCGTAATCATCCCGCCGGAATTTAACTTTTCACATTACGAAATGTCCACAAACATGCGTATCGAAAGCTACGATTGTAGAGTTTTTTATCCATTATTAATTCATTGGATTTTAACGCGGATTTCGATGAAAATCGAACAGCAATCAGCATTACTCATCTTCCATATTTGCATCCGTGTAAGTTGGCACATTTTTAAAGAGAGTTAGCTATCGAAACAAATAAAACTTGAATTATGCGTAAGGCAGGATTTGTAATGTTATTTCTGGGGATTGTCGGGGTAGCCGTATTCGGCATTCAGACACTGAGCCATGCGGAAAATTTTTCCTTTTTGGGAATAATGATCGGACACGACGTAACGGGCGACATGCCGCTAATAATAAGTGCGCTGTTGCTGATAGCCGGAATGTTGATGGCGAGATTTGGCAAACCAGTAAAAGGTTAAAAACAAGGGAAACTCTGAAACGCTTACAGGGTTTTGACATTCTCGTGGTTGTGCGAATTTTAGCGCTACGTGAGTGGTTTATTCGTTGCTGAACGAAACTCTGCAAGGGTGGTGCGATCATCTGGCGGAAAGGAAACTCTGAAACCTTTTCAGGGTTTTGGCCTTTTCGTGGCAACTCGAATTTTTGTTCTACGTGTGTGGTTTATTCGTAGCTGAGTGAAACCCTGCAAGGGCAGCGGGGTTGCTCCAACCAAAGGCGCTACTATCAAAAACTACGTTTCGCTGGCTGGGTCCTTTGGCTCTACAGGCTCACCGGGAATGCCATCCGTTACGATAGGATGTTCGATGAACATTTTGTCTTTGTGGAGGTGCGGCTTAACGTATTTTTGTTTCTCGCTGTCGTACTCACTTTGGGTGATTTCGCCACGACGATAACGATCCTTGATTACATCGAGCGTGGATTCGCCATCAGGTCCATGACCCTTACCCCGGGGAGTTCTCCGGGCGAACACCACTATTATTCCCACCAAAATAGCCAGGCCAAGTACCCATGCCCACAGCATATCCAGGCTGAAGGCTCCGTTTCCGTTCATCAGAATAATTGTCATAATTAGTTTTCTTTTAAGTGAATATTAAATCTAACCTTTTTCATTCTCAGATAAATCCTGCAACTCGATTCTTTCGCCTACGAGCGGCTCCTTTGGAGTTTCGGCGGTACCACTGCCAGCTTGCTTTTCCGTGGGGTTGCGTTCGCGGATTGTTTTTATTACCAGCCAAACAATCAACACGATCAGAATAGCTCCTGCAATCCAAAACCAATAGGTGTTCCAATTCATAAGTGCTAAAATTCTCATTGCATTTATCTATTAACAAACTTAAAGCAATTGTGGATGAAAATATTATTCCAATTCTTTTACCGCATTACGAGGATTCGATGCAGCGCGTGATACAAAGTTTAATGCGACTTTGCAGGCAGCCAATCTGCTGCTCAAATGGGTAAATTCTTACACAAATTTGTTCTTGCGTCTCCCCGTCAGAGGATATTGGCGTGCACAACGTAATTATACCTGAATGTCAATCCTTTAAAAATAAACTCCTTCTAACCTCTTACTTCTATCTTTTAACCTCAGCATCCTGGTGCGCAGCTTTCGCTGATATCTTGCTGCTCAATCTGAAAAGTTGTATGTCCGATGCTAAAACGTTCGTTTAGCTGGTGCTGAAGATTGCGAATAAATCCATCATCATGACCGCGCGGCATAACAAGATGAGCTGTGAGTGCCACAGCGGTAGTACTCATGGCCCAGATGTGCAGATCGTGAATACCAGTTACACCGTTCTGATCCAAAAGAAAATTGCGCACTTTTTCAAGATCGACTTGCCGTGGAACCGCATCGAGTGCCAGATCGATGGAATCTGTAAATAAATGCCAGGTTCCCCACAACACTACGATGATGATCACAAAACTAATGATGGGATCGATCCACAACATTCCCGTAAGGGTGATGAGCAAGCCGGCAATCACCACTCCCACAGAAATACCTGCATCGGCAACCATGTGCAGAAAAGCCCCCCGGATGTTCAAGTCGTGCTTCTGACCTTTCATAAAAAGCAACGCCGTAAGCGTATTGACGACCACCCCGATGCCTGCCACCCACATCACCTGTATAGAAGCCACTGGTTCAGGGTTTTTGATTTTGCTAATGGCATCCCAACAGATGGCTGCCATTGCGCCAAAGAGCAGCAGCGCGTTGAGGATAGAAACCAAAATGGTAGTTTTGCGCAAGCCATAAGTATATTTTCCTTTGGGACGACGTGTGGCCAGCCAGGCTGCCGACCAGGCAAATGCCAGACTCAGCACATCGCTGGCATTATGAATGGCATCGGCAAGCAACGCCGATGAGTTGGCCAGCAATCCGTAAATAACCTCCACAACCACAAAACCAACATTCAGCGCTATGCCAATGGCAAAGGCGCGTCCGTAGCTGACAGTTGAACTATGTGCATGTGAATGATTGTGTGACATCGGATTAAAATAAAGGCTTTGCCGAAAGAACAACATTTGCCTGAAAAGGTTTCCCTGAGTTGCTTTTACACTTTGCGCCAGACGCCTTTATAAGACCCGATATTTCAAAAGCTGAGAAAAGACATCTTGCAAATTGAAAAGCATTACTTTTAGCCCTCAATATTTGTCGCAATTTTTATGACCCGCTCACTGATTCTGATTATTATTTCTACCCTTTTTGTTTCGGGACTTCTCTACAGCCAGTCGAACGACACCCTGCTGCTGCAACTTGAGAAGATGATTCTTCAAAAAGAAGTTTTTAAAAATCAAAAATACAACCAGATCGGACAACTCAAAAGCCAGCTTGAGGAGGCAAAACGCCTCAAAAATGACGAGCAAGAATATCAACTTTGTCAGCAGCTCTTTGAAGAATATGGCTCCTTTATTTATGATTCGGCATTTCATTACGCCTGGCGCATGCAGGAGCTGGCACACACATCTGGCGCACCCGAGAAAATTGCCACAGCACGCCTCAACATGAGTTTTGTTTTGCTATCCTCCGGGATGTTTCACGAAGCGCTCGACACGCTTCAGGCTATCGACCCGCGCTATCTCACCAATGATCAGCAGGTGACGTGGTACAATCATCTTGCACGCGCCAACTATGACATGGCTGAGTATGCGAGCGATCCTCACTTCTCACCTTATTATAATGCAAACGGAAATTCTTTTATCCGCCAGGCGATTGCCATTGCCGACAGCTCCACTTATCGCAAATGGGTGCTCAAAGCAACGCTAAATCTCAAGGAAGGAAAAACCGACAGCGCCCGTTTTTTTTATCAAAAAGTGCTTGATAATTTCGACATCAGTACGCACGAAAAAGCCATGATTTTTGCCAGCCTTGCCAACCTCGATCTGAAAGAAACGGATACCACCGCAGCAATCGGCAACCTGATCCGCAGCGCCATGGCCGACATCGAGGCGGTAGTAACTGAAACCATCGCGTTACGAAATCTGGCTATGCTACTTTACCGCAAAGGTGATATTCTGAGAGCTTACAATTATATCCTGCTTGCCAGCAATGATGCGGGATTCTACGGCGCCCGCCAGCGTACTTTCCAGATTTCGGAAGTGCTGCCTTTGATTGAAGGCGAGAAGCTGAAGCTTACCGAAAATCAAAACAAACAATTGCAACTTTACGTGATCTTTCTGGCAATACTCGCCACACTGGTGCTGATATCGCTGCTGGTAATCATCAATCAGCTTGTGAAATTGCGCAAAGCGCGTGAAGCTATTTTGAAGGCCAATCTAAATCTGAAAGCCCTCAACGAAACCCTGAGCGAGGCCAACAAGATCAAAGAGGAGTACATCGCCTACTATTTTAATATCAGTACCACGTATGTGGACAAGCTGGAAATGCTGCGCGACAGCCTGCAAAGAAATATCGACAACAAGCGCTATGAAAACCTACAACAGGCCGTCGATAAGTTGAATATTAAAAAAGAAAGGCTTTTACTTTTTCAGAATTTCGATAAGATTTTCCTGAGCATCTTTCCCGATTTCGTCGAAGGATTCAATGCACTTTTTAAGCCCGAAGACCAGGTGCAGCTTACCGAAGACGGCGCCATGAATACAGACCTACGCATCTTTGCGCTCATCCGCATGGGCATCATCGATAACGAGGCCATCGCCAAAATCCTCAACTTCTCCATCAACACCATTTATTCGTACAAAAACCGGATCAAAACGCGGTCGATTGTCGCCAACAACGAATTCGA
>CAZTCX010000076.1:4581-17171 GCA_964612515.1 uncultured Lentimicrobiaceae bacterium
ATTATGGCCATACGATCCGTATAATTTACGATTGCCGAATTACGATTGACGATTTATGCCTGTCCTGTGGTGGTTGCGGTGGCTGAGCTTGTCGAAGCCAGTCTGTCGAAACCAGCGTAGTCGCAGGGAATTACGATTTAGGAATGACAACAGATTGCTTCGCTACGCTCGCAATGAACCATTAACGATTAACGATTAATGAATGGGATTGTCAAAAAGTTCCGCCATCCCAGCCCCACAGGTCGCGTGGTGCATCCACAAATTCGATATAAATCCGATCCGCCGGAACCTGCGTGGCCTCTGTAAGAAAACCGGTAAGTCTTGCGGAAAGATCAGAAGTTTGTTTACGGGGCAGTCCGATGCTTTTCAATTCACAATATAGTAATGGCGCATCGGTGCCACCAAAACGCATCTGCCGTTGATCTTCCACATCAATCATCACATATTTTTCAGGCTTTTGCAAAATTTCAGCTACCAACTTTGAAAGATTTGCGGCAATCTTGTCGCCGTCATTCAGCTTTTGGTTGGTTTTAATTTTTAAGTAAGGCATAAGAATTGAAATTTTCAAATCACAAAAAAACAAAAAACAAATAAATCTCAAAATTCAATAATCGAATCTTCAAAAACAACCGTTTGAATTTTGGAACTTGGGATTTGTTTGAGAATTGGAATTTGGATATTGGTGTTTTTTAAATTCTATTTTGGATACTCGATGCGGATGTGATAGATATTCATCAGCTTCTTTTTCAGGATTTTCTTCACCTTATTAATATCACGCAAAGTGATGTTGGAATTGATAAATTGGTCCATCTCCATCTGTTTGTTGATGATATTTTCTACCAAATTATTGATGGTTACCTCGTCGATAATTTTCATGCTGCGTGCGGCAGCTTCCACCGAATCCGACATCATCACTACGCTGGTTTCTTTACTAAAAGGAATGGGACCGGGATAGGTGAAGCGGCGCGGATCTACTTTCTCGTCGGGATTTTCTTTCTGTTGCATGGTGTAGAAATATCCTACTTTGCTCGTCCCGTGGTGGGTGCGGATAAAGTCGATGATCTGTTCGGGCAGCTTGTACTTTTTTGCTTTTTCGATACCATCAATCACATGGTCGATGATGATGCGGGCACTTTCCTCGTAGGTAAGTTCGTCGTGCGGATTGACACCCGTCACTTGGTTTTCGATAAAATACATTGGATGATTCATCTTACCAATATCGTGATAGAGCGCTCCAGTACGTGTGATCAGGGCGTCGCCACCAATTTCGTAAATACATTCTTCGGCCAGATTGGCCACCTGCAGCGAATGCTGAAAAGTGCCGGGCGCACGCATATTTAGCTCGCGAAGCAATTTACCATTTGTATCCGAAAGCTCTAGCAGCGTCACATCCGTGACCAGCGAAAACATGCGTTCGAAGAGGTAAATGAGTGGGTAAGCTATCATGATAAGTAACGCACTGCCACCAAACATGGCAAAATCCACCGGGCGGATGGTGGAGAAATTACCTTCCTGAATAAGATTAAGCCCTGTGTAAATAGCCGAATAGGAAAGGAAAACCACGACAGCCGTGAATAAAAACTGCGATCGCTTTTGTAGATTGACAATACTAAATATGGTGATGATGCCGGCGATGAGTTCCATAAACAGAAACTGGAAACTGTTTGGCACCAAAAACCCGATGAGGATGATCATGATAAGATAAACGTACAACGCCAGCCGCGTATCGAAAAACACGCGGATGAGGATGGTGCCGATACAGAGCGGCACCAGGTAGATAAACTGTGGGTCGATGCGCAGCGCCACACTGGTGAGAAAAACCATGAGGATGAGCACCAGCAATATCAGGATTACCTTTTTGTTGTCGCGCAGTATATCGCGCCGGAAAAAGTAAAGGAAAAATGCCAGCACCATCAACGAAATGGCTACCAGCAGCACTTGTCCGGCAAGGATCAGATAATAGTTACTGTCCTGACCCAGCCGGGCTTCGTATTCCTGGCGCAGCGACTCGAGAATCTGAAATTTATTTTTATTAATAAGCTCACCTTTTGAAATAATGCGCTCGCCCTCTTGCACCATGCCGCGTGTGGACGAAATCTGGGTGAGATAATTCTGAAGCTCTTTCTGTGTCATCGACTCGTTGTACGACACGTTTTGGGTCATCGTCTCCTCGAGCAGTTGCTTTAGCAGCTCCTTATCCACGCCATCTGATTGGGCAAGCATCGTCTTTATTTTCTCGTACGCTGTATGGATGTTGTAAAGATCGCCCAGACGCACCTTCTCGGCAGAGTTGTTAATGATGAGCGTGATCTGATAATCGGGTGGCTTATTTTCGATGGCAGGAATCGTTTGGATAATGCCCCGGTTGAGGGTGGCTGTAAGAATTTTAAGCCCACGTTCGAGTGATGCTTCCTTTAAATTATTGTTGGTGGCAGATGGCCCGTATTTGAGTGCCCAGTAGTTGTTGAAATTATCGATAAACTCACTGCGGATGGTTTCACTTTTCTCGATATTAAAATCGAAAAACAGCTCGCGGTTGGCCATTATCTCGTTTCGTTCTTTTTCGGCCTCCTCGGGCGCTTTCAAAATCGGGAAGTCGAAAGGCGCTATCAGGTCTTCGTGCTGCCATGGGCGCCCTTTGGTGTACTCATATTTGAATTTGGCCTCTTTCGGGAAAAAAGAAACCAATATCACCAGGCTCACCAGAAATAGAAAAACCTTGTAAAAAATGGAATAATGCTGACTGAGAAAATCCCAGATTCTATTCATAACACCAAAAATTTGAAGCGAAAGTAATTCATTTTTTGTCCAACCGAAAAATATCCGCTGTAACGATACTCTTCAGAATTTAATTTGTCATGGTTGAACGCTTATTGCTGCATAATTGTTAACATTGCCAAAAATAAATCGTATGAAACCTTATGGATATTGCAACCTGAGCTGTGTGCCATTGCGCGCTGCTGCCAGTCATCGCAGCGAAATGGTGAGCCAGTTGCTCTTTGGCGACACTTTTGAAATTATGGGCACCGAAGGTTCCTGGCTGGCGGTGCAGTGCAGCCACGACGATTACCAGGGATTTATCGACGACCGGCAATGCCTGCTGATTTCTGATAAGGAATATCAACATCTGCAGCAAGCGCACGATCAATACGCCACGGCTGCTGCAAGTTATGTCACCGACCAGGCGGGCAACCGCGCGCTACTTTTTCCGGCAGCAAATATGCGTGGCTTTCACAATGGGCAATTGGTTTTGGGAGCCACTACATTTTCATTTGATGAACTTTTACAAAAACCGGCTCATCCTGCCACTGGCGCTAATCTTATCGCTTCGGCGCACCAGTATCTTAACGCTCCATACCTTTGGGGCGGACGCACAACGGCAGGCATCGATTGCTCCGGGCTTACGCAAAACGTATTTAAACAAAATGGAATAGCGCTTCACCGCGATGCTGCCATGCAGGCTACGCTAGGTGAGACGATTCATCTTATCTGGGAAGCTAAGGCCGGCGACCTTGCTTTTTTCGACAATGCCGAAGGCGACATCACGCACGTCGGAATCATCACCGGCGAAGGCACTATCATCCACGCATCGGGTTTCGTTCGCATCGACGACATAGACCACCAGGGAATCTTCGACACCACATCCCGAAAATACACCCACAATTTGAGGATTATCAAAAGGGTTGTTTAGGAAGGAAAAGGTTTGTTTGGTGTTTGGTGTTTGGTGTTTGGTGTTTGGTGTTTGTTGTTTGTTAACTGTTAATCCGTTAATTGTTAATTGTAATTTGTTAATTGTTTCATTATTACCAGTATTACCAGGATTGAAACACACGGATTTTCAAAAGTGGCGACTCTATGGTTCTATGCGCCCTGCGCCCTGCCCTATGCGTCTTGCTCCTTGCGCCACGCGGCCTGCGCCTTGCGCCTTGCGCCTTGCTTTTATAAATCGTTTTAGTATCACTATTCCAATTAAAGGTTTATTTTTGTGCCGTTTTTAAAATCTCACTAATAAATCAACGAAATGATACTACAAACAAATTTAAACCATGTAACCTCCTCCGATCATTTTCAAAAAATCCTTACCGAAAACAGCAACGTGATGATTTGCTGCGGCCGCATGGGACCCATGTGCACGCCTGTGTATCAAACCATGAAAAAGCTCGAAGGCGAATATGAGCACGTAACTTTTTATGATTTCCTGTTCGACCATCCCGATGCGCATCTTATCAAAAACCTGCCGGAATGTGCGGGATTCATGGGATTGCCGTTTACGGTTTATTACAAAAATGGTGAAGTAACCGCTGCCACCACCAGCATTCAAAACGAAGGACAGATTCGTGAGGTGCTCGACGCACAATTTGGCGGATAGGGTTATTAATTGAAGGATAGGAAAACCGCTAAGGCGCAGAGAAGCAGCGGGAAAACTGAAGAAGGATTGCTATACATTTCTTTGTTTCCTGATGCCTTGGTATTTCTTACCATCGCTTCACCAATTGATTTTGACTATCAAAAAACCATATTTTTGTCGCAACATTTATAGAAACATCGTTCTCAGGCATTTTTAAAAAATGATTTCTTCGGGGCAGGGTGCCTGCGGTCATTTGGCTGCAGAATTCCCGACCGGCGGTGAAAGTCCGCGACTCGTGCATATTACTATGTACGACTGAGCTGGTGAAATTCCGGCACCGACAGTATAGTCTGGATGATAGAAGAAAAAAACAGAACGTGCTTGCATTTATTAATAGATCATCGGTAAACCGAAAAAGGTTGCCCTTGCTGCTATTGATAATTGTCTGTTCGCCGTCTAGTTTTGTTTTCCTGCCATCAGTGCCCCCTGGATTCCCTGCGGGGTTTTTTTTATGCCAATGAATTAACATGCGAAATTTATTATCATGCGAAAAAGTATTATTGGTGCATTGATGGGCTGGGTGCTATTAGGCAGTTTCAACATTCAGGCACAATCGTTTATCACCGGAAGGGTTATCGCCGAAAATACCGGCGAGCCGATAGCCGACGCCAGCGTGAGCCTTAATTCACCACAGGCTGGCACCATCACCAACTTCCGGGGTGAGTTTCGGCTGGAAGTACCCGAAGGCAACAACACAATTCAGATCAGCCGCGTTGGCTTCGAGACTTTCAGGCGGGAAGTGGAAATAAAGAAAAATGAAACCAAAAACCTGGGCACGATTGAACTTACAGAAGCGGTGGTGGCTTTGCGCGAAGTACACATCCTTTCGTCGGTAGCGCAGCAGCGCCGCACGCCGGTAGCGCTCAACAACATTACAACCGCAACCATTCAGCAACAGCTTGGTGACCGGCCCTTTCCGGAAATTGTGTCGATGATTCCCGGCGTTTTTGCACGGCGCACCGGCGGCGGCAGTGGCGATGCAGAAATTAATATCCGCGGCTTTTCACAGGAAAACGTAGCGCTACTGCTCAATGGAATCCCTATTTCGAGCGTCGAAAATGGTCTGGTTTACTGGAACAACTGGATTGGCCTGGCCGACGCCACGCGCAGCATACAGGTGCAGCGCGGCCTGGGCGTGAGCAACGTGGCGCTCAACTCGGTGGGCGGAACCATCAACATCATCACCAAAGCCACCGAAGCCGAAAAGGGTGGTTCTATTAGCTTTGCTACCACCAGCTACGGCAACAGCAAGTTTACACTCGCGCTCAACACCGGGAAACTCGAAAATGGCGTGGCGGTAAGTTTTCTCGGATCGCGCACGCAGGGATCCGGATATGTGGACGCCACTTACGTGGATGCCTGGGCTTATTTCCTGTCGGTGAGCAAGTCGTGGCACAACCGCCACACACTGGTTTTTACGGCGCTCGGAGCTCCCGAACGACATGGCCAGCGCACCCTCAAGCTTTCTGGCGAGGAGATCAATCTGCATGGAATCAAATTTAATAAGGACTGGGGCAGCTACAACGGCAGCATCAACAACGCATCCGAAAATTATTATCATAAGCCCTATCTCACACTTAACCATTACTGGAATATTTCGGAACGGCTTTTCCTGGCCACCTCTGCATATTACTCACCCGGAAGTGGGGGCGGCAAATGGTCAGAATCCTTTGGCTCCGCTCCCACCATTTTCGACTATCGCAACGAAAGCGGGCAAATTGACTGGCAGACAATCTATCATCAAAATGCAACCAATACGCTCACCGATACATTGGCAAACGGGCAGGTGGTGAGCGGCTTTTCGCGCAACGTACAAACCGACTTCCTGGCCAGCCACCAGTGGGCCGGGCTGCTGCAACGCCTCGAATGGAAGAAAAACGATGCGCTGAAATTTACCGCCGGAATCCATCTGCGTTACTTCCATTCCACTTTGCGTGAAAAAGTGCGCGACCTTTTGGGCGGCGGCTTCTTCATCGACGACTATGCTTACGCCATTGACGGAGTGGCCGGTCGCAACGAGATAAAAACTGTAGGCGACGTTGTAAAAATCGACAACGGAGCCATCAACCCATCGGCGAGCATTTTTGGCCAGGCAGAATACAACAAAAACGACATCAGCGCATTCATTAGCGGCACCTTCACCAACATGTGGTACCAGCGTACCGACGATTACAACTACGTGACCGACACCCGCAGCGAGTTGTTGCTGCGCACCGGCTTCGACACCAAAGGCGGCATCAGTTGGCAAATGGCACTACAGCATCAGCTTTATTTTAATGCGGGATACTTTTCGCGTACACCTTATTTTAAATATGTCTTTGGCAACTTCAACAATGTGCCGGTGACTAATCTCGAAAACGAAAAAGTAGAATCTGCCGAAGCCGGCTATGGTTATTACGGTGATAAGATGACCCTGCGCGCCAACGTCTATTACAGCCTTTGGATAGACAAAAGTTTTCTCTCCAACGAGTACGTGCAACTGGCCGACAATAAGCAGACGCGGGCGCTTGTAACCGGCCTCGACGCGCTGCACAAAGGCATCGAAGCAGAGGCTTCATTTGGCGTAAGCCAGCATCTGCAACTTGGCGCCCTTGCTTCGCTGGGCAACTGGAAGTGGAAAAACAACGTTTCGGCGGTACTTTTTAACGCCGACAATTCAGCCGTGGATACCGTTCAGGTTTATGCCGATAATCTCTTTGTAGGTGGGGCACCGCTTGTGCAGGTGGGTGTCAACGCGCAGCTTCAGGTTCTCAAAACATTTACCATCACTGCCAACTGGATCTATTATGCGAAACAATACGCCGACTTCGATCCCACCCAGCGCACCAATCCCAACGATATTTTACAACCCTGGATGCTGCCCGACTATGGACTTCTCGACATGCACATCAACTTTCCGTTTCGGCTGGCTTCCATGCAGGCACAGCTCGGCCTCAGCGGCTACAACCTCACCAACGCGTGCTATTGGACAGGCGGCGAAGATGGAACCGGCCACGACCTTCAGTCATTCCTTGGCTTCCCTGGCTTTGGACGAACCTTTTCGGTGATGATGCGGGTGGAGTTTTGAGAAATGGGCGTTGAGAGATGAGATTTGAGAAGGAAGCTATTGAATTACAACCCTTTCAGCTAACACAAACAAATTCTTGAAAAGAGTTTGGTTATAAAACATTCTATCATTGACCCCACAATTTATCAACAACCACATCTAACACATTAAAATCCAATTAATTAATGCTGAATAACATTTTATGCCAATCATGATCTGTTGCAGCGCAAAATTCTATTTTTACCCGATCAAACTAGAATTAATTTTTTTATTCACTTATTAATAAATGCAACATGAAAAGAACATTACTTAACTTAATTTTTACGCTTGCTTTGGTGTTCGCTGCGCAAACTATGTTTGGGCAGGTGACCACCTCAGCTATCAGCGGCCGGGTGATGGGTTCCGGCAACGAATCCCTTCCGGGGGCTACGGTGATTGCCACCCATCAGCCATCCGGGACACAATATGGCACCATCACCAATACGGAAGGCTTTTTTAACCTTACGGGTATGAGAGCTGGCGGCCCGTATGTAGTGGAAGTATCTTTCGTGGGATATTCCACAGAAGCTTATTCGGACATTACTTTGTTCCTGGGGCAAACTTTTGTTCTGAATGTCACTTTAAAAGAAGGATCAGTTGAACTGGGAGAAGTGATGGTAGTGGGCCAGAAAGCATCTGCTTTCCAAACTGATAAAACAGGTGCCTCCACCAACATTTCCAATCAACAACTGAACAGGATGCCTACCATCAACCGGAGCATCCAGGACATTGCGCGCCTTTCACCTTACGCTAATGGGATGAGCTTTGCCGGTGGAGATGGCAGATCTACCAACTTTACGGTGGATGGTGCGAATTTTAACAACAACTTCGGTTTAAGCTCTAACCTTCCCGGAGGTGGCAACCCTATTTCATTGGATGCTATCGAGGAAATCCAGGTTGTAGTTGCTCCTTTTGATATTCGCCAATCCAACTTCATAGGTGGTGGTATCAACGCAATTACTAAATCGGGAACCAACCAATTCAGAGGATCTGCCTACACATACTACCAAAACCAAAATATGCGTGGGAACACAATTGGTGATATTGATTTTGGAGCTCGTGATGAAGAATCTACAAAAATATACGGCGTCACATTTGGTGGCCCAATCATCAAAAACAAGTTGTTCTTTTTTGTGAATGGTGAGTACGAACTCAACCCCGGCCAGGTTGTTAACTATAGGCCTTCTGATGATGGTGTTGCAAACACCGACCTCCTTCTGTCGCGCACCAGCAAAGCCGATATGGAATTGGTAAAACAGCACCTGATTTCAAAATACGGTTACGATCCGGGTTCATACAGCAGCTATCCCGCAGATGAGAGCAACAAAAAACTCATGGCGCGTATCGACTGGAATATCAATAGCTCAAACAAATTGAGCGTGCGATACAACTACACTAAAAACCAGGCTTGGTTTCCAACAAACGGAAACTCAACAGATGCTGGTTTTCGTAACAACTCAATGGATCGTATCTCACAATATTCAATGGCCTTCTCAAACTCCATTTATTCACAAGACAATACCGTCAACTCTATTGCCCTTGATTTGAACAGTCGCTTTTCCAACAAGATTTCAAATCAGTTCCTGGCCACCTACACCAAAATTAAAGATATGCGCGGATCAGAATCAAGCCCGTTCCCGTTTATTGATATCATGAACGGCGTTAATCCTGATGGTAGTCAGATTCTCGAGCCTTACATGTCAGCAGGTTATGAATTATTCACCTGGAACAATGGGGTAAACAATAATATTTTTAACATCGTTGATAACGTAAACGTCTATCTAAACAATCATAAAATTACCATCGGAGCAAGTTATGAACATCAGATGGCAAACAACTCCTATATGCGCAACGGAACCGGCTACTACCGTTATGCAAGTCTTGAAGACTTCCTGAATCAGGCAGCCCCCAGAGACTTTGCTTTAACTTATGGTTACGGTGGAGACAAAAACCCTGCTGCTGAAGTTGCATTCAACCAATTTGGCCTTTACGCCCAGGATGAGTGGAGCGTTAATCCAAATTTCAATTTATCTTATGGTATTCGTGCCGATTATCTTGTTTATGATGACAACCTTATTGCAAACAATGCTATTAGCGAATTGGATTTTGGAGGAAAAACAATTAATACAGGTGAATGGCCCAGCGCAAAAGTTCAGGTTTCACCCAGAGTTGGTTTCACCTGGGATATAAAGGGTGATCAAAAAATGAAACTGCGCGGTGGCACCGGTTTATTTGCCGGAAGGTTACCCCTGGTTTTCTTCACCAATATGCCTACCAACTCAGGTATGGTACAAGGCAGTTATGCTGCTGTAACAAAGTACGATGCTGATGGTAACATCACGAGTGTTGATCCTAACCTTGCATTACTGGCCGGACCAATGATTACTGATGTAGATGAAATGATTCGAGTATTAGGATTACAGAACACTATTACCCCTGAACAAGGCGCCCTTCCACGCGATATTAATGCCGTTGACCCTGACTTTAAAATGCCTCAGGTATGGAAAACTTCACTGGCTTTGGATTATGAAATTCCAGTTTCTTTCCCATTATCGGTAACAGTGGAAGGTATATTTACCAAGACCATGAATGGAGTAATGTTACAAAACTACGACCTTAAGCAGCCTGATGACACCTGGCAACGATTCACTGGTGCGGATGACAGATATATTTATCCTGGCAAAGCTGATTTGACCTACAACGGAAAAAATGCTTATGTCCTGGCGAATACCAATGATGGATGGGGTGCAATTGGCAACATTTCTATCTTCGCTGAACCTGCAAAAGACTTGAACCTGATGCTTTCTTACACCTACACTGAATCAAACGAAGTTTCAGGTATGCCGGGTAGCAACGCTGCATCTGCCTATTCAGGCCTCTTCGAAATTGATGGTCCACACCTTCCTTTGTCGCAACGTTCGCAATATGTTGTTCCATCAAAAGTAATTGGCTCTGCTTCCTGGAAAATTCCATGGGGTAACGATGCCTTAAAATCTGGTACAATCGTTAACTTGTTCTATTCTGGCTTTACACCTTACGGCAATACCTTTGCATATACAAATGATATGAATGGCGATGGTATGGCAACTGATTTGCTCTACATTCCTAATGCAAAAGGTGAGATCAGGTTTGTTAGCCCGGAGGATGAAAATGCTTTCTTCAATTTTGTAGATCAGGACAAATACCTTAGCAGCCACAAAGGCCAATATGCTGAAGCATACGCTGCACGTGCTCCATGGGTTAACAGATTCGACCTGCGGATTGCACGCGAGTACTATTTTAATGTAGCCGGACAAAGAAACACCTTGCAATTTAGCCTTGACTGCTTAAACTTCGGCAACCTCCTCAACAGCGAATGGGGCGTTTACCAAACAAATTCAGGATCGAACAATGGTCGAATTTTGAAGTATGAAGGCAAGGATGCAGACAACGTTCCAAGCTTCTCAATGGTAAAGGTTAATGGTGAATATCCCACAGAAACCTATTCTCCCTATTATAATTACTCCCAAGTTTGGCAACTCCAGATTGGCGTAAGATATATTTTCTAAAAGTTCCTTTTTTTGAACAAATCTTAAGAAGTCCTGCTATACCTGCAGGACTTCTTTTATTTTTGGCGCTATTTTATTAAAAATTAAAATTTAAACATGAAAAGTCAATTGTCTCTGCTGCTGATTATGATGGCAATTTCGTTCGTGTCATGTAGAAATGCTGTCGATAGCCCAACAAAACCATATCTCGTTGTACTCTCCATGGACGGCTTCCGGTGGGATTACAATCAAATGGCCAACAACCCCACCCTCGACAGTCTGGCTGCGGCTGGCGTAAAAGCTGAACGAATGATTCCTTCGTTTCCTACCGTGACTTTCCCTAACCATTACACTTTAGCCACCGGTCTTTATCCCGACCATCACGGCATTGTACTCAACCATTTCTACGATCCGGAGAAGCAGCGCTATTATCGTATGAAAGACCCAGTTTCGAGAAATGACGGTACTTTCTATGGCGGCGAACCCATTTGGAATACCGCTCAAAAGCAAGGGCTGCGTGCGGCGACACTTTTCTGGGTAGGCTCCGAAGCCGACGTGCAGGGGAAGCACCCCGACATCTGGAAACCCTACGAGCACAACATGCCTTACACTGCCCGCATCGACACCGTGCTTGCCTGGCTGCAACTACCCGAAGCGCAGCGGCCGCAACTGGTAATGTGGTATGTGGATGAGCCTGATAGCGAAGGTCATACTTTTGGTCCCGACAGTCCGGAGATCGTCAAAACGGTGGAACATCTCGACTCGCTTCTCGGAGTTTTTATGCGTGGAATTTCCAGGCTACCCGATCATGACAAGATAAATGTGATTGTTCTGTCGGATCACGGCATGGGCAACATCGACACCGAAAGATCTGTATTGCTTGCCGATTATATCGACACTACCTGGATTGCAGAAGCCCAGGGCGGCACTCCGGTTTGGGTTCTTCAGGCTGCTGATGGATTTCACGATTCGGTGGCGGCTGCGCTGGCCGAAGTTCCGCACATCAGTTGGTGGCCGTCGGAGCAGGTTCCCGAAAGACTTCATTTTGGCACAAATCCGCGCACCCTCGACTTTGTGGTGGCTGCCGACAGTAGTTGGAGTGTGGGCTACAAAAATGCCCGCAAATATCATGGCGGCGCCCACGGCTACGACAATGCCAACTCCGACATGCACACCATTTTCTATGCAGCGGGCCCGGCTTTCCGCAACGATGGTTTTGTAAATCCACCCTTTGCCAACGTTTCAGTGTATCCGCTCATGTGCCGCGTCCTGGGAATAGAAGCCGCGCCCAACGATGGAAACATCGACGAGGTAGCTGGGATGTTAAAGTGATTTGTGGATGTGTGGATGTATGGATGTATGGATGTATGGATTAAAAGATTTTGGATTTTAGTTAAACAGCAAGGACGAAGAACGATTCACACCTGCCATGTGGTTGAGCGGAGCCGAAGGTAAGGATGATTAGCAATTAACAAATAACAATTAACGATTAACAAATAACGATTAACAAATAACCTGTCAATGACTGAAATAAGTTGACCAAAATACAACAAAAAAGTCAGCGACATGA
>CAZTCX010000077.1:0-16796 GCA_964612515.1 uncultured Lentimicrobiaceae bacterium
TTTGCCGGACAACAATGATTCCAAAACACAAATAAATTTCGAAAAACAAATTCCAAAAATCCTCTGCCCGCTTGATCTATAGATTTTTGATCATTGGATTTTATTTGAAATTTGCTTTATTGTATACTTTCGCTTGGGTTCGCAGCCCCGAACGGAATGCCACCCTAAAAGCTTAGAATATCACTAACCCTGACCTTCAGGTCAGGGATCAGATAGACCCCTCAGAAACCCGCGGGCTTTAGCCCGCAATATTACCCGATTGAAGTTTGGGCTAAAGCCCGACTGTCATTTGCGTGATTATAACCCCGGCCTAAAGGCGCGGGGTTAGTGATTCAAAAAAAACCTTAGCACTTACCAAAAAATCGCATACAACACCACCAAAATGATAAGAACAGCATAAGCCGCCAGGTTGAAGGCCTTTCCGGTGACAAAGGTATTGGCGGTAAGCACGATTCCCTTGGGGTCGTCGTCGAGTTTGTTGGTCGAAAGACTTACCATAGCAATCACCGTCATGGTGATGAGGAAGGTGTAAAACATCTGATCGATCCATGGCAATTGGATGGAGGGCATGAGTTTGAGTGCCAGCGCTACCGGTATCGAAACCAGAATGCCTGTAATAGCGCCACGGTTGGTAGCTTTTTTATAAAATAATCCCATCATGAAAACCGCCAGGATACCGGGGCTGACCAGTCCGGTATATTCCTGAATGTACTGGAAAGCCTGCTCAATATTCCCAAGCATGGGCGCCACAAATATTGCGATAAGCAAAGCTACCCCTCCGGAAATACGGCCAATGGCGACATCTTTGTTTTTGGCCTTTTTGTTTTCGAGATAGGGTTTATAAATATCCATGGTGAAGATGGTAGAAGTAGAGTTGACCATGGACGCAAGTGATGAAACAATGGCTGCTGCCAGCGCCGCCACCACAAGTCCTTTGAGACCCGTAGGGATAAAAGTTCCGATGAGCCAGGGATAGGCTTTGTCGTAGTTCATGGAGCCGTCGGCTTTGGAAAAGGTATCCGCGATGCCGCCAACGATAGCGGTACCATCAGGTTGTGAATACATTACCCAGACGATGATACCGGGGATAACCACGAAAAGCGGCACGATGAGTTTAAGAAAAGCGGCAAAGACGATTCCGCGCTGTGCTTCGCGCAGACTTTTAGCAGCCAGCGTGCGCTGGATGATGTATTGATTAAAACCCCAGTAATAAAGATTGGCCACCCACATACCGCCGATGAGCACTGCGATGCCAGGAAGATTAACCCACTGGGGATTGTCGCGATCGAGAATCATGTGAAACTTGTCGGATGCTGTGGCGTAAATATGCTGAAAGCCGTCAACGACACCTCCGTCGGGCGTTACGTTGTCCAATGCAATAATGGTAGTAATAAAACCGCCAATCACCAGCAGCGCCACCTGCACCACGTCGGTCCAGGCTACTGCTGCCAATCCACCATAAATAGAATATGCTGCTGCGAAACAAGCCAACCCTACGATGGCCGGAAAGATCATGCTCCCATCGCCGTTGCCCAAAATGGTATCGATGGCTTTGCCGCCCAGAAAAAGTACGGAGGTAAGATTGACAAAGATAAACAACGCGATCCAGAAGATGGCGAGGATGGTTTTTAGGTTGGTGCTGAAACGTTTTTCGATGAACTCGGGGATGGTATAAAGTCCTTTTTCGATAAAGATCGGCAGAAAGTACTTCCCAACGATTATAAGCGTAAGTGCGGCCATCCATTCGTAAGAAGCAATGGCCAGACCCATCGCCATGCCCGATCCCGACATGCCGATCATTTGCTCCGCCGAGATGTTGGCTGCAATTAGTGAGGCGCCAATGACCCACCAGGGTAGCGACTTGCCGGCCAGGAAATAATCCTCGGCATTGCGTTCGTGTCCTTTTTTCTTTCGCGACACAAACAATCCAATGCTCATGATAATGATGGCATAAGCAATGAATATCGCGTAATCCCAAAACGAAAAACCTACTTCAGCGGTCATAGTTTTTTATGTTAAAAATGAAAAGGATATTAATACGAAAAAAACGGCGCAAGATACTATTTTTGCCAACTTATCATGTGACAAAAATTTAATGAGAAAGATCAAAACCCTATTAATGCTGGTTTTGCCCGTTCTGCTTTTGGGCTGCGGCGGAAACCAAAAACAACAAATTGCAGAAAATGTCATGGAATTAACAAAAGAAATTTACGGTGAAGCTGATGGGCAGCAGGTTTACAGCTACACCATCCGCAACAGCAACAATATGACAGTGGAGCTGATCACCTACGGCGGCATCGTAACGCATCTGTGGGTTCCGGATGCCGATGGCAAGCTTGTCGATGTAGTTGCCGGCTACGACAGCCTTTCTGAATATGTTGCCGATACCAACTATTTTGGCGCCCTGGTGGGCCGATGTGCCAGCAGAATTGCGAAGGGTAGTTTCTTACTCGAAGGAAAGATGCAGCAGCTTACGCAAAACCACGGCGCCACGCATCTGCATGGTGGTGCCGAAGGTTTTAATAAAAAGGTGTGGCAGGCCGAAGATTTCATCTATGCCGACAGTGCCGGTGTGGTGCTTTCGCTGATTAGCCCCGATGGCGACGAAGGTTATCCCGGCAACTTGCAGGTACAGGTAACTTACACGCTGACAAACCACAACGAGCTGAAGATTGATTATAAGGCTACCACCGATGCGCCCACCATCATCAATCTGACGCATCACAGCTATTTTAATCTGGATGGGCACAACAGCGGAACAATACTAAATCACAAGCTGCAAATTAATGGAGAGGCTTATCTGCCAATAAATCAGGAGTTGATTCCAACAGGTGAGATAAAGCCTGTGGAAGGTACACCGATGGACTTTCGGCAGCCGCTTGTTATCGGCGAACGAATAGCAGAAGTGCCGGGCGGCTACGACCACACCTGGGTGCTCAAAAACCAGCACGACAGCGCGCTGCAACTTGCCGCCCGCCTATGGGCGTCAAACAGCGGTCGCATCCTCGAAGTTTATACCGACCAGCCGGGTATTCAGTTTTATGCCGGCAACATGATCGATAACGATCATGGTAAGCAAGGTGCCGTGTATGCACCGCATGATGCTTTGTGCCTCGAAACGCAGCACTTTCCGGACGCGCCCAACAATCAGGATTTTCCGTCGATAGTGCTGAAGCCGGGAGAGCAGTTCGTATCGCAGACGGTTTATAAATTTTTGAACCAGGAGAATTTAGAAAAATAGAATAGGAGAATTAACGGTAATTATTAAGGTGTTAATAATGCTTGCAAAAAGTGTTTCAGTCTTTTCGCCATCAATGCCCCATCCCCGACCCTTCCCCGACGCAGGGAAGGGAGTTCTCTTGCATGGCATAATGGGGAAACCCGGTCGAAGCGCTTCGTTTAATAAACTCCCGTATAGTCAGGCAGAAGAGCTCCCCTCTCCAAATCGAGAGGGCGCGGGGGTGAGGCAAAAAAAGAAATACATCGCATCGCAATCATTCAAATGTTCAATAATTGCTAAACAACTATAAATTAAGGCTATAAATCCTTTTTACTGGCTTCCCTCCTTTAATCAGTTTTGAAAAGCTATTAATACAAAAACCAAAATAATAATGAAGAAAAGTTTGATGATTTTAATACTGCTTGGCGCAATGTTTACAAGCTACGGACAGACCGACAGTGTTGTAGAGCGTATCATTAAAATCGGGCAAACCGACAACCGCACCATGCAGCACCTCGACGTGTTGTGCAACCGCTTTGGCGGGCGGCTGGTAGGCTCGGATGCTTTTGAAAATGCTGCCGAATGGGCTGCTACCAAATTTGAAGATTGGGGCATGGAAGTGATGATGGACGAGGCCGGCGAAGTACCGGTGGGTTTCAACCGCGGGCCGTGGTTTGGCCGCATGCTCTCTGATAACGGCATGCACCTACACTTTGCCACGCCCAGCTATACTTCGGGAACCAAAGGCGTGCAGCGTGGTCATGTGGTGATTGAGCCAAAAAATCAACGCGAGTTCGACCGGATGAAAAAACACCTCAACGGCGCATGGGTGCTCATTGGCGGCGAAAGCAGCGGCTGGCCCATCGACTGGTCGGCAGCCGGCGACGCTCGCCGCGACTCGATAAAGCTCGTGAATATTGATATCAACGAGCAAAACAATGTGATCCGCCGCGAGAACAACGAGGCGCGCGAGGCCGGTCGTGCCGAAAAGGAGCAGATCGAACTCCTGGAAGAGCCCGCTCTATTTTATAAAGAGATGCGCGACGCTGGCATCCTGGGAATCATACAATCAGCTAAGGTTCCTATTCGCGTGCTCTACGACCGCAAAAACCTGATGCAAATGACCTTCGACAGTCTTCCTACCGTGCCGGACATCAAGCTCGACGAGCACCAATATGCTACCATCCGGCAGATGGCCGAAGAGCGGCAATATTTCCTGCTGGAGTTCGACATCCGAAACCATTTTAAAATGGGACCAATAAAATATCATAATGTGATTGGTGTGATTGAGGGCACCGAATTTCCGGATGAATACGTGATCATGGGCGCCCACCTGGATGCATACGATGTGGCAACCGGTGGCGTTGACGACGGATCTGGCGTAACGCCCACCATGGAAGCCGCACGCCTGATCATGGAGGCTGGAGGCAAGCCGCGCCGAACCATTCTTGTGATGCTTTTTGCCGGCGAAGAGTTTGGTCTGTGGGGTTCACAAAGCTGGATCGACCGAAACCCCGAAAAGCTAACGCGCATCTCCAACATGGTAAACCGCGACGGTGGTCCCACAGTGCCCATGAGTGTAAGCGTTCCGGCGAACATGCGTGAAGATTTTGAGGCCATTTGTGCTCCTATCAGCCGCATCAATCCCGACTTCCCGTTTACGGTAAACGACCGCGACCCTATGGAGCGACCCGCAAAAGCCTGGGGTACCGACAGTGGTCCTTTTGCTGTGGCCGGCGTGCCGGTAATAAGTTTCAATTGTGAAGACCCGAAAGGTTACAACTTTAGCTACCAGGAAATATGGCATACCGAGCGCGACCTCTACAACAAAAGCATCCCCGAATACCAGAATCACGCCGCCATAGCCACCGCCATAATGGTGTATGGCCTCGCCAACCTGGATCATCTGTTACGCGTTGAAGATTATTACATTCCCGCCCAGGTAGAGAAACCGGAGAAGAAAAAGAGGAATTAGGAAGATTGACGGGTTTACCCTGGATTCGCAGCCCCGAAGGGGATGCAACGCTAAAACTTATCTTTATTCAGCATTTTTCGAATAAGATAACCCAGGGTTGCCATCCCTTGCACAGCTTCGAAGGTATGACGTTTCGAGGTCCTAACGGACGCTCGAAAGTCTGAGAACAAGCTGCAAGTATAAAATTTTGAACCAAAAAGCTCCGTAGGTGTGGTATTATGGTAGATCGGGGGAACAATTGGACGACGCAAAGCTCCGTAGGAGCGACACCTTTAATAAAGTCAGTCGGGCTTTAGCTCAAAATTGACCAACATTTCTACTCCACCACCAGCTTTATCGAAATCCTCTTGTTATCGAAAGTAATGATGGTAACGAAATAAAGCCCTGGCGCCAAATCATAGGTGGAAGGGGCATCAGTTTCTAAAAAGCTGCGCACCAACGTGCCGGAAGCATCGTAAATGCTGATTGCGCCAGAGACGCCGGGAGCCTGGATGGTGATATTCTCTCCGCGTTTCACAGGATTGGGTGATACAGAAATATTTGTGCCTGGCGATGGTTCGTCGATGCCAACGCTGGTGGCGTAGCAGGTGGTGGCATTGGGCATCCGGTATTGCAGGATGTCGTTTTCGTGGTAGCACAGCAGCTCCCACATCGGACAAACAACACACATACTAAACATGCTATAAAGTGGCCCCGACAGGCTGCCGATGCCTTCCACCCACGTGTCATAAAATTCTTCATTTTGCAGCAACCACTGCCGGCGTTCCACCCCAAAATATTCCACGGTGTCGATGCTGACAACCGTCACCGGTATATCATATTCATAACAGAAAAAGTTGCGCACCATGGCGGTTTCGCCCACTTGCAGGTTGAAGTTGTAAAGTACGCCTTCGGTAAGATTGGGCTGCATGTAATACACAATGTTGTCGGATTCGCGCAGCAGCCCCATGAACTGCAAGCTTACCAGCGAATCCACTGAGACCCAAATTTTGCTGTAGGTGGTGCCATCGACGATGGAATCGCCCTGAATCTTAAATATCTCCGTGCTGACGTAACTAGGATATGCCGTCAGGAGAACGTTCCATTGTTTATCCTGTGAGATAAATCCCTGCGCCATTACTGACGCACTCATCAGCAAGGCCATTGCGAAACATAGTAACTGCTTTTTCATAACTGTATGTTTTCTTGTGTGTTGAGATATCGAAAACCAGATATGGACAAAGATAAGAAAATCTAAAAAGCAAGAGATAAATGAGCTGTTTTTAATCTTATGTTGTTCGATGGGATCGAACAATATTGTATTCTGGTATCGAACAAAATGATTGTTGCGGAAAAGAGACTATCCCAGCCTCAATTTTTCAATTTTATTTCCTGTCGTGGAGGCTTTCATCCGGGCTTCCAATTGATCAAAGTTGTCTTTGCCGGCGGTTTGAATAATTTCACCCTGATGCAGTAAATGTATTTCATCGCAGGTGTCGCGCAGGGTGGAGAATATATGCGACGAAATAACCACCGTTTTGCCAAGCTTCCGCAGTTTGTGAATAATTTGGGTGATAAGAATGTTGCTTTGGATATCGACGCCATTAAAAGGTTCATCGAGGATGTAGCAGTCGTTGGGCTGCAGGAGGATGGCCATTAGCGCAAGCTTCTTTTTCATGCCGGTGGAATAGGTGGAGGCATATTGATGCAGCGGCAACTCAAAAATATTTCGTTCTTCCACGTCCTGCAACTTTACGTTGCGGGCATTGGCGAGGAGTTGCAGGTATTCGCGCCCGGTGATTTTAGAAAAAATGAAAGGCTCGGTCATCAAAAATCCCAGATGATTTTTGAGTTTGTCGTAATCAGAAGATATGTTTCCATCAAATTTTTCAAGTCCGGCAATACATCGGAACAGCGTCGTTTTTCCGCTGCCGTTTTCGCCCACGATGCCATAAACCCGCCCGCCTGCAAAATCCAGATTTACATCCTTCAACACCTGATGGCTGCCATAAAATTTGGATACATTTTCGATTTTTATCATACCAAAATATCGCTTAGCCTCCTGATGGATTGCAGGTAAAACATTGGAATTACTACAATGAGAATCGGCGGAAACATGAGGCTTATGCCTAAAACTATACCCTGTGGCAAACTCATCTCGTGGGGATAGGCTGCATATTTACCAAGAATCATGGCCACCAGATAAATGTAGCCCACTGCCAGAAATAGTAAAAGCATATCTATTTGATTAAAAAAGAAAACGGCCAGAATAACAAAGATTGGCGCAACAGAAAGCGTGGCATACAACAACGCCGTCCTGATTTTGCCCATTAAAAACCCACGTGGCGTATCGCTGAATGACCATACATAAAATTCGTTTTCGGGGGTGGTGTAAAAAGATAGGATGGTGAGAAAAATGAGCAGTAGCGCGAAGATGCCAAGATTGAAGTTGGAGACGGAGAGAGCCATTAAGGTGAGAAAGTAAGCCAGCAGGAAGATGAGCCAGCTTTTCCGGAATCCGACAGCAAATTCGAAAGGCCTTCGGTAAAACGGTGTTGGAACGGTATAGTGAAAGCTGTTGCGAAAACCCACCGTGACCATTATCAATGCTAAAATCAACAAAATGATAGCCACTGCAAACGATTGCCAGGCGCATAGAGCGACGATAAAAGGCAAAGCAACGCTGCTGTTTTCGATGAGGCGCAATTTGCGATAAGCATGGTCATTAAAACTCAGTTTCAGGAAGTCGTTTCGTTTGCGTTCGCTGAGTTTGGAAAGTAACATTAAAGCAAGCAAAGCCAGGATGGGTGCTGAATATTCCGTTTTAGAAAACAAATAAATCGAAAACCCCACAAACGCTGCCGTCAGCAGAATGATCCCAATTGCAGGATTCATCCCGAAGCCACGCAGCTTGCGGCAAAACATTACGAATTGAAGTTTAAAATAGAAGCTTAACATGTTCTCAATCCTCCAAATACCCAAACTTCCCGGAATTGAAATCATTGTAGGCTTCGATAAGCTCTTCACGGGTGTTCATCACAAAAGGGCCATGCGCGGCAATAGGCTCGTGGATGGGCTGGCCGCTCAGCACCAACACCAAAGCATCGGTGGTGGCTTCGATATCGAAATTTTCACCATCATTGGCCATCAGCACGAGATGATCGGTGGGCGCTTTCTCTTTTCCATTTACAACTATGCTCCCTTCTATCGCCAGCAGCAGCGTATTGTAATCGGCAGGAAAAGCAAAATCGGCTTTGCCACCCTGCTTCAGCCGCGCGTTAAACATGTGGATGGGCGTAAAAGTGGATGCAATGCCTTCGACGCCTTTGTACTCGCCGGCTATCACTTCAATTTCGCCTTTGTCATCGGTGAGCTTGTAACGGGGAATGTCGGCGTTTTGAATCGCCTGGTATTTGGCGTCGCTCTTTTTGTCCTTTTTGGGCAGGTTAACCCAAAGCTGCACCATCTGAAAATCGCCGCCCTGTTTGCTCCATTGCTCCTCGTGATATTCTTTGTGAAGGACGCCACTTGCAGCCGTCATCCATTGGATGTCGCCCTGGCCAATGATGCCGCCACCGCCGCTGCTGTCGTGGTGCGCCACCCGGCCTTTGTAGGCAATGGTCACGGTTTCGAAACCCTTGTGTGGATGCACGCCTACGCCTCTGGGCTTGTCGGCAGGCGGGAAATAAAATTTGGACGCATAATCCAACAAAATAAACGGGGTCATCCTTTGCATGTCCATCCGAAATCCACTTGGGATAAAATTATGCACTCTAAAGCCATCGCCGACAAAATGCGGCTGCGGAGGGCTTGCTACCAATTCTACTGTTCTTGTTGTCATAATTATTAAAGTTTTAACGTAAAAAAAATAGAATGGTAATTTAGGGAAAATGTTTAATCCCACTCATCCCTCATTTTTTTTTGTGTGTCGATTGGCTGCTCTTTTAGTTTCAAAACTCCACAATACTTCTTTGCATCAATTGCTTTTGCTGGTTTCATTTTTGAAATCTTCCCGAAAGCCTCTTGAATTTCCCGGAGATTAGAACACTGTTTTAAAACTACAATCATTATCGGTTTCTCCTATTTACATTTCTGGCTTTTAAAAATCTCGTCAAGGTCAATGGATTTTAATGTCTTATCGTTATAATTCCAAATGATAAAGTTGAACCAGCAGTTGCATTCCGCCCAGCTCTTGCCGTATTGTTCCTGACACGTTTTGAAAAAACTTTCCTTTCCTTTTTTACTCCAGTATTTCGACATTTCTGGTGGCGAACCATTCCGACCCGGAGCAAAACCGAAATGTATTGGCATTGAATATTGGACACGTATTGGATTTCCTCTAAATTCTCCTGGATTCAAGTTGGGCATGCGGTTAACTAATTCCAGACTTATACTGTCGAGATCAGGATGTATTCCTCTCAATACCTTTGCATCCTCGATTGACCCATCCGCTTCAACAACGAACGTGACATACACAGTTCCCATTATACATGCATCCTTTGTCGCCTGAGAATAAACTGCATTAGCGTTCAGGTATTCCGATAAAGCTTCTTTTCCTCCAACAAACTCCGGCATTTTTTCGACAACCTGAAAAATTTCTATTTCAGACCTAACGGCTGTGTCGCTTTGCGCTTGAGCCAAAACTGAAAACGCTAATGCTAAAATGATAAAGTAAAACCTTCTGAGCAAAAAGGTATGCGGGCGGGCTGCTCCGTTGCTTTCTGTAGTTTTGTTTGTTTTCATCTCTGTTTTGGCTTTTTGATTTAAAACTTACTTCAGGCAAATTTAAACCTTTTAAGCTTTCCCTTTACTTTCAAAGACCGGACATCTGCATCACTTGTAATAAATCTTTCGCAAGATGTTCCTCGTGATTTGTTCCATTTCCGCCGGAAGCCGCGCGTCATTAGCTGATGGACCCGCTCTGTCGTAAAAAACTACCTCTGCACTTTCGGTATCAATAATCATCAGGCTCAGATCGGAAATTGCTTGCGTGGGGTTGCCGGGTGTAATCGCAATGACATTATTTAGCATAAAAGAATTGCGTTTGAAATGGGGTGCAAAATCGGGGTGGTATTGTCCATTATAAACCAGCAGCAACGCGTACCTACTTTTGCATCCCAAATTCTCCTTGCTGAAAAGCTGGCCGATGGAAATTTCATCCAGTATTTTAGGCGACCGCTCAAGCTGCGCAAACACTTCGGTGAAATAATGAATATCGACATCAGGCAAGGAAACCTTTTCGAGGTTATACTTTTTGGAAAGTAAACTGCAGGTGATGCTATCAAACAGGTGTTGGTTCAGGATGCTCAGCCATTCGTTGGTTTGTTTCGCCATGTTATCGTTAGCAACAACATGCACCATTGGAGAAATTATTGCCAGGCTTTCAATCTTCTTTTTCTCCTTCTTGAAATCAGCAGCATATTTTGCCGGGACGAAACTCAGCAGTAAAACCGCCGGGATCATTAATAATAATTTCCAATGATATTTTTTAAAATGTAGGTTCATCTCATTAAAAGCTAAGTTTTCATCCTCAACTAAATCGTCGACATCAGGTAGAATATCAAAAGCATACCGCCGACGATGAGCACCAGCGTGGTGAAAAGTAACAACATCGAAGATGGATAATATGAATTGTTTCTCAGTTCTACTTCGTGCTTCCGGTACTGGATGAAGGCCAGCAGTGCAAGCAAAATCCCAACGGCCACCATCACCACTCCCACCACCGACGAATGCGCCTGCGTAGGATAGTCGGCGGTTTGGAACAGTAGCGTGATCTGCTTGAGGAATAACCCGAATTTCACGATGACGAAGCCAAAGCCCATCAGGGCAATGCTGGTGCGGATCCATGCAAGGAAAGTTCGTTCGTTGGCAAGGTGCTCCCGCGACTTGTCGAACATATTGGTGCCTTTTGGTTGTTTCATGGTGTGACGATTAGACGGATGCCGGGTTTACCTGAATTTGTCCTCCGATTGCTTTCAAGACTTTCATGATCGTCGCAAATTGTGGTTTGGCTCCGTCAGATAATGCTTTGTACAAACTGGGTCTGCTCAGCCCGGTTTCTTCGGATATTTTTGTCATTCCTATCGCTTTTGCAATGTGTCCGATGGCATTAATTACATCGGCGCTATCTCCCTCTTCCAAAACAGAGTTGAGATATTCTGCAATCATTTCTTTGCTATCCAGATAATCAGCTATGTCAAATTTTGAAGTTTCCATTTTTCTGATTGTTTAATTTGTTTTCTCAATAAAGCACATAATGAATGTATCTACTTGGATACAAAATTACATTAATTTTTAAAATCAAATAGATTATTGTCGCGTTTTCTGATTGATGCCTTTGTTTACATCCAATTGAATTGCGACCGCAGTGCGGACGCAATTGGGAATGTGCGGTACAATTGGCGATAACGCTCCAATTGCCTGACCGAAAATCCACTTCCAAATTGTGGCTGCAACTGCCTGGACAACGATTGGATAAGGAAACTTCCGTATGTTGCACGGTCTTCACCCTGCTGCTCTTCTTCGAAAATTATCTTGCCGATTTGCCAGTACATTATAACCCGCTCATGGTCAACCGAACGGATTGCCCGTTCGCGCGACTGGGGAATAATACCCCGAATTTGCTGTAAAAGTTCTCTCTTTATTTCCATGTCGATGTATTGTTAATCGTGATTCGTCATTCATTCCTACTTCTCAAAAGTCACCTCCGGCAAAATAATTTTCACTTCCTGCTCCGTGTCTTCTTTGATCCAGTAAACGATGAAGCCCACCACTGCGCGGCTTAAGGCATAGCCTCGCTGCTGCATCATTTCGATTTGATTGGCAAATTGCTTTGAAAATTTCAAAACGCTATGCCCCTTGTCGTCGAAACATTCATCGCCGCAAACTCTCACCTCTTGGCCACTGGTGAGTTGCGAAACCAAGTTTTGTCGGTTGACGAAGTAGTCGAGCCAAATATCTTTGAAGGTCAGATTCATGGCGAGCTCGTCGGGAGCTAGATAAATTTCCGTATCGGTTACTCGCTGCAGATTTTCAACAGTAATACTATCAAAATATCCGGCATTAGTATGAATGGTAAGGGTCTGTTTTGCCCGCGTCATCGCCACATAAAGCTGCCGCTTCGCCTCGTCGGTGTCAGCATAGAAGTTTTCGAGCATAAGAAAAACATTGTCGAACTCTTTCCCCTTTGCTTTGTGAATGGTAGAAACGAAGATGGTTTCGCCCTGCTCATCAAAAAAGTCTTCCAGCCTCGATTCGTGGATAAAAACCTCCAAGTCAGATTTGTATTTCCGCACCGGGTTGGTTGCTTCAAAATCGCGGATAATGTTGAGGCATATTTCCAACTTTGTACTGCTCCGAAATTTGTCGATCAGTTTCCGGCGTGCATCCGCCCAGATGTCGTTGCTGATGAGATAAACATCGCCTCCGAAATACAACTGCGCCAAAAAATACCGTACTTCCAAAATATTATACAAACTAAACCGGTCGTTGGTTTGGATCAGTTTTGCAGGCATCCCATGTTTCAAAAGAAGCCCGGTGATTTGCAGCGCTTCATCGTTGCTTTTGGTGAGTACGCAGGTTGTCCCTATGAGTTCAGCAGCAAGAATATCCCGTACCAACGGCGTGATAAGGTTTTCGCTTTGGTAGCGGACAAGTTTTATTTTTCCGTTGTCGATCTGCATCGAAATGATCGGCGTACTTTTGAGCCGGTGATGAATTCTCTTTACAAACTGATTGGTAAAATCTACCAGATTGGGTTTGCTACGGTAGTTTTCCACCAGCTCGTGTCGGGTTGCTTTATTAATATCAATAAACTGTTCGAGGTATTTAGAACTTGCTCCCCTGAACTCATAAATGTTCTGGTCGTCGTCACCGACGGCAATCACGCGCATTTCCTCGTTCTGATCCATCAATGTTTTGATCAATTCAAACTCATCCTGATCAATGTCCTGCGCTTCATCAATCACCAAAACGGTTTTGGTGACACGGCTTGGCTCCACCTCTTTGCTACGGATTTTTTCGATGGCCTTTTTCAAAATTTTATCCGACTTCTCCAGGCTGCCCACTTTGCCCAACAAGTCGAAGCAATAGGAATGGAAAGTTTTTATCTCGATATAATTGGCGGAGTTGCCGATGAGTGCCAGCAGCCGTTTTTTAAATTCCGTAGCTGCCGCGCGCGAAAACGTCACCATCAGCATTTGCTCATGCTTCACGTCTTCCATCAGCAGCAGCGAAGCAAGTTTGTGCACCAGCACACGCGTTTTTCCGCTTCCGGGGCCGGCAGCTACCACCATATATTTTGTCTGGTTGTCGTTGATAATTTTCAGTTGCGTGGGCGAAAGCTCACCAAAAAGCTGTCTGAACTTGGCGGGCGTCAGGTTACGTCTGATTTCATTTTGACGGCTTCCTTTGAAATATTTATTTAAAAACGAACTATAATTCAACTGAAAATAGTCTTCGACAAACTGCAGTGCATCTTTATAATCGGTAAGCATCTTCTTGGCATACTCGCCCACAATGTGGATTTGCTGCACCTTATTTTCATAAAACTGATTTAGATTTTGATAATCTTCCGCCTTATATCGCTTCTTGTTGTCCGTTTCGAGCCGCTCAATGGTTAGCCGGTTGTAAACCACCAAAAAGCCGCCTTCGATTTTTATAGCTTCGATGCGCGAAAGATAAAAAAGCGCGTCCTCCACATCATCTATCGAAACCTTTTTGCCATAACTTGCCAGCGAGTTTTCAAAGGCATCCCTAAGCTCATGTACCGAAAATTCGACCAGGATTTCATCTTTGCCTGTAGCGGTTCCCGTACTATTCAGATTGCTTTTTTCATAAAGAAATTCAGTGATAAATTTTGCCAGCGCGTGGCGGTTTAGGAGTTTCTCCTGCAGGATTTCTCTGGCGTGAAGCCCCAACACCACCACATGATTTTTTGAATACTCCTGAGTGCGGCGCTTTATCCAATTTTTGATCGCCCAAAAGTTGATGATTGTTTTGATCTTGTTGGGTGTTGCTTCCCCAATGCCGCTGGCTTCAGCTTCTTCGTTAAGTTCTTTGAGGTGAAATGTCTTTTCCTGTTCTTCGATAAAAGGCAAAAGGAAATTTTCTATCCGGCTAAAAGTCGCCACAATTTCCAGGGAGTTTTTTATGCTTTCCCCTTTTTTGATAAATACCGTCAAATCTTTGGCATCAGCCAGAATTTTTTCTTCGCGTAAAAGATTCACGATATTAATCACCTCCTCCTTTACTATCCCCAAATGGTCGCTGATATAGTCAATCCTTGTTTCACCGGCATCTTCATCCGACTGCTTGCGGCTTTTGCTCGAAAATAGCTTTTTTATAATGCGGATTCCTTTTTCCTTTTGCCGCGCTTCAAATCTTTCGGAAGCATTTATTTTATCGATGGCTTCCTGTGCACTATTTGAAAGGATGCTGTTAGCAAAAATCCGAGGCATATTCTGGCCGCGTTTCAGATAGCCAGCGTTCTCCAAGGCTGCAATAGCGGTAGTTACGCGCGTTTCTATTTCTACCACACTGTCGTCCCATCCGGCCTTGCGTGCTATCTCGAGCGCAGAGTTAGAGACAGTCGAACGAAATCGGGTGATCTCCTTTATCGCCTTCCAAATCTGCTGAATCTCTTTGATGGAAAGCTTGGTTTGGTTGAGTAGGATGAAATGTTTGCCTAGGTCTTCTTCGTTGAAAAGTACAAAGCAGTCGGCCTCGATATTTTCGTCGCGACCTGCCCTGCCTGCTTCCTGCACATAATTTTCCAGCGAATCACAAATCTCATAATGGATAACCATCCCGACATCTTTCTTATCCACGCCCATCCCAAAAGCCGAAGTCGCCACCATAATAGAAATGTCGCCGGCGATAAACGCATCCTGGTTAGCCGTTTTTTCGCGCATGTCCATTTTTCCATGATACGGCTTTGCATCAAAGCCATCTTCGCTCAGCCGCTGCGCAAGCAAATATGCCTTGCGTGTGCGCGACACATAAACGATTGTCGGACAGTTTTTTTCTTCTATCAAATCACGCAACGACTGGTATTTTTCCTCTTCGCTGCCTTTTTCATATACTTTAAAATGAAGGTTGGTGCGCGATGCTTTGGAGGTGAAGATCTCCAGGTTGAGCGATAGCTTTTCTCTGAAATAGTTACGGATGTCCTCTATCACCTTCTGCTTGGCGGTAGCCGTAAAACACGAAACCGGGATGCCGTCGTCAAGGTTTTTTTTCTCTTGTATGTTTTTAATAAAATCGCCGATGTATAAATAATCGACCCGGAAATCCTGCCCCCACGACGAAAAACAATGCGCTTCGTCGATGACAAACCGGACGATTTTGCGCCCCAGCAGCAACCTCTCGATGGTGCGCGAGCGCAGCGATTCGGGTGAGATGTAAAGGATGGAAGCCGAGCCATCTTCCACGCGCTCAAAAGATTTGGCCCGCTCTATCGGGTCGAGCAAGCCGTTGATGGTAACCGCATCGGTGATGCCCACTTTTTCGAGATTGTCCACCTGATCTTTCATCAACGACTGCAGCGGCGAAATCACTACCGTCAGTCCTTTAGCGCTTTCGCCGCTCATCAATGCCGGTACCTGGAAGGTGATGGACTTACCGCCACCAGTGGGAAATACCGCCAGAATGGATTTGTTGTCGATGGCTGCCTGTACCGCGTCTGCCTGCAACGATTCGCCGGCAAAACTTCGGTAAGCATCGAAACCAAAAAAACGTTTCAACCCCCGGTGAATGTCGTGCGCCTTTTCGCAATAATCGCATCCACGCACGCAGGGCGTATTGCGCAGCCGGAACATGATTTGTTCCGTTTCCGGATAACTTTTCAGCACCCAGGGCGGCGTGATGGAGTAGCGGTTGTTTGCGTTGATCAGCGCCAGGCAATAAGCCAACTCGATGGGATGCTCCGAAATCGCTACGGAAAGATTAGCATATTGGCAAATTTCAGCGTGAAACCTTTCGCGGATAAGCTCCTCTGCCTCTGGTGCTGAGCCAGCATAACCAATGAATCGAAAAAACGAACGAAATTCCGGCACATCCTTTAGCAAACAAAAGTAAACTTGCTTCAACGGCTCGTCCAATCGCCCAAAAGCAGCCACCTCGTCAAAAAACAAATCTCTCGCCTTTATCGAATCATTCAGCGGATTGTTGGCATCGTCGGATTGCAGCTTGTCATCTTTGAGCAGCGCATGGTAAGGCCGCGTAGGAAACAAAAGTGGCGAAAGGAACAGCGTGTCGATAGCATTCGCCAAATTTACGCCAGCATCCGCAAGTGCTTTGCCCACATAACGCAGATCGTGATTAAAAATATTATGCCCACATACAAACTGTGTCCCGTTGAGAAACGCAACAAACTCTGAAAAAGAGCTGCTATGAAACGTACTCCCGTCATACTTTATGCTGCCAATATCGAAAACCCGCTGATGATTGGGTTCAATCTCTGTATCGAAAAATGCGATGGAATTCATGTCCCGTTGATTCATTTCAAAATTATCCGGACAAAGGTGGGGATAATTTTTTAAGGGAGAGCCTTACCAGCGTGGTTATCCTTTTTTAATGTCCTTGAATTGATACAAGTTGTAATTGGGCAACAGCTTGTTGCCC
>CAZTCX010000078.1:0-16557 GCA_964612515.1 uncultured Lentimicrobiaceae bacterium
GTTTCATAGGCGATGTTACTAGTTTCTATGTTGAAGAAAGTGGATGTGAACAAAATTTGAGCTTAACCTCAGGCTGGAACTGGATGTCATTTAACGTTTTGCCAGAGGATACAGATTTGAATGTTGTTCTTGGAGAGAGTGGTTTTACTGAAGGTGATTTCATCCAAACAATTGGTGGAACCGCTGACTACTACGAAGGGTTTGGCTGGTTTGGTACTCTGAGCACGATTAATTCTGATTTCGGATATCAAATGAAATTGAACTCGTCCAACAATTTAACAGTAAATGGTTTGTGTGTCGATGTTGCTGATCCGATTTCTTTGGCCAGTGGCTGGTCATGGATTGGATATAAGCCTCAAAACGCCGGTGATATTAATACAGTTTTGGGCTCACTTACACCATCTGAGGGTGATTTTATTCAAACAATCGGTGCAACCGCAGACTACTATGAAGGTTTTGGATGGTTTGGGACTTTAGAATCAATGATACCTGGCAAAGGGTATCAAATTAGAATGGCAAACAGTGGTCAACTTATTTATCCTGAAGTAGATCAAGCCTACCAATCAGTAACGCAAAGCAGCGCTGGAAGTGTACTACAAGCAAACACAATGGGACGTGAAAATCCAAATTGGCCAACACCTCCAGGTTTCCCATTTTATCAGACAATAAAATATCAGGTGTTATTAAACGGAGTTCCAATCGAAACAGCAGGAAGTAAACTATCTGCATGGAAAGATGGTGAAATCAGAGGGTTGCAAGGAGTACTTGTTCCACCGCCGGTTCTCGGAGGTCCTCATTACCCAATTCAGATTGGTTCTGAACTGGCTGCTGAACCTGGTATTACTTTTAAATTTTATGATGTTGGCACGGATCAGGTATATGATATTTTAGAAGGACTTGATTTTGTGTCTGGAAATAATTATGGCACACCTAAGATTCCGGTTGTAATTCATTGTATTGTTGACGAGACCACAAGTATTTGTGGAACAGTGACTAATGTTGTAACATTAGAGCCAATTGCTGGCGCTACTATTACGGCTACTGGTAGTGGTGGTGGGGAATTGGGTAATCCTAATTGGCCAACGCCTCCAGGTTTTCCATTTTATCAGACTATAAAGTATCAGGTTCTGCGTGACGGAGTACCCGTTGAAACAGCGGGAAGTCAACTGTCAGCATGGAAGGGTGATGAAATAAGAGGTTTACAGGCTGTACTTGTTCCTCCCCCAGTTCTTGGTGGACCGCATTATCCAATTCAGATTGGTTCAGAACTGGCCGCTGAGCCTGGAATTACCTTTAAATTTTACGACGCTGGTACAAATATGGTTTATGAAATTGAAGAAGGACTTGACTTTGTATCTGGAAATAATTACGGAACTCCTAAGATTCCTGTAGTTATTCATGCTATTCTTGGTGGTTCTGAATACACTGCAACCACAGGGGCTGACGGTACTTATTGCATTACTGATGTTGAAGCAGGCACCTACACCATAGGCGCTGAAGCCGATGGTTACATCGGTCAGGAAGTAGAAGACGTGCTGGTTGAAGCTTCAATTACTCAGGATTTTGCTTTAGTCCCAGAAGAAGCTCCATGCCAGGACGTTGTTATCAACAACTTCCCCGCTGCTCCTGCTGATGTATGTTTTGGCGAATCTGTGGTAATCGACTTTACAGGCGTTGAAGTGCTCAATGCTGTCGAAATTACCTGGTCAGTAGATCCTATAGATGCTGGTACTTTCGATGACCTCATCTTCTCCCTTGATCCGGACTATGCAGGCATGGTAACAATTTCTGTGTTCGGAGAAGCTACTCCTCCTTGTGCTGATGCTACCATGAGCCTTTCATTTGAAGTGTTCGCACTTCCCTTAGTTACTCTGACTCCTTTTGAGCCGGTTTGCGAAGGTTCTGACCCATTCGGTCTTTCTGGTGGTATGCCTCTGGGTGGTACTTATTATGTAAGTGGCGTAGCTATGAATGGCTTCAATCCCACAATAGCCGGTACTTTTGAAGTGGAATATGTTTACACTGACGCCAATGGCTGTACAGGTTCGGCAATAACTTCAATCGTCGTTAACCCGCTTCCCGTTGCTGAATGTCCTGAGTATGCTCCGGTATGCGCTGGCAGTGACGTAATCGTATTCCCGGCAGTAGCTGGTGGTTACTACATCGATACTGAAAGCAATGAAATTACATCTTTTGATCCTACAGAAGCTGGTACTTTCCAATTTGCTCTGATGATGACCAACGAATTTGGTTGTGAAAGTTATTGTGTCTTCGAAATCGTAGTTGTAGATCTGCCAATGGTTAATTGCGATGACTTCGCTCCTGTTTGTGCCGGCAGTGAATTTATCAATTTTGAAAACATAATTGACGGCGTTTACACAAACGAAGCTGGTGAGGTTGTTACAGGTTTTGATCCTCTAGAAGCTGGTGTTTATGAATTTACGCTTACTGTTACCAATGAAAACGGTTGCGAAGGATTCTGTACATTCAGTGTTACAGTTCTTGAATCTGCCGTTGCATATGCTGGTGAAGATGCCACCATCGCAGAAGGCGAAACCTATACCATCGCTGATGCTACCGTACTTAATACCGAAATCATTGTTTGGACCACCTACGGTGACGGAACTTTTGATGACAACACGATCATCAATCCTACCTACACTCCAGGGCCAAATGATATTGCTGCTGGTCAGGTCACACTATCTCTTCTTGGCGGTGGCGATTGCCCCGATATTGATACGATGGTGCTCTTTATTGGCGAAGTTGTTTGCCCGAATCCGGCTGTAGCCGATGCAGGTGAAGACATGATCGTTTGTGCTGATGGCGAAGCAATTCAACTCGAAGGTTTCGTAGAAAATGCTGATTTGTATTTCTGGTCAACTTCAACCGGAATGGGTGAATTCAGTAACCTAAACATCCTGAATCCTACCTATACTCCTGGCGAAGGCGACTACTTAATGGGCTCAGTAGAACTGTGTCTCACAGCAGTAGGTATGGACGGTTGTCCTGACGCTGTTGATTGCATGACCATTACTTTCAATGCACTGCCGGTAGTTACGCTGGTAGCTTACGCACCTGTTTGCGAAGGCTCTGTTGAATTCGATCTTTATGGCGGTCTGCCCGAAGGTGGAGTTTATTTTGTAGGTGGCGTTGAAGCAACTACATTCAACCCGGAAGTTGCTGGCGAATATGACCTGATGTACACTTACACCGACGAAAACGGATGTACTAATTCTGCTTTGGGTACTATCCTTGTTAATCCGCTTCCCGTTGCTGAATGTCCTGAATTTGACGCAGTATGTGCTGGTAGCGATATGATCGATTTTGATGCAGAATTAGGTGTTTACACCGATGCCGAAGGTTTGGAAGTTACTGGTTTTGATCCAGCAATGGCTGGAACCTATATGTTCACACTTACCGTTACCAACGAATTTGGCTGCGAAGCAACCTGCGAATTTAGCATTGTTGTTAATCCATTGCCAGTTGTTGAATGCCCCGTTTTTGCTCCTGTTTGCGAGGGTGGAGAAATGATTGCATTTGACTTAGTAGAAGGTGGTGTTTACACCAACGATGCAGGTGATGTAGTTACAGGTTTTGATCCCGCAGTAGCCGGAGATTATGACTTTACACTCACCGTTACCAACGAATTTGGTTGCGAAGCTTCATGCGAATTCTCAATCTTTGTTGCTGAGATTCCCGTTGCTGAATGTCCTGAAATTGAACCCGTTTGTGCTGGTAGCGGAATGATTGATTTCGAAGCAGTAGCAGGTGGTGTTTACACGGATGCCGGAGCCAGCGTTGTTACCGGATTTGATCCTACAGTTGCTGGAACTTTTGAATTTACACTTACAGTTACCAACGAATATGGCTGTTCAGATTTCTGCACATTCCAGATTGTAGTTCTTCCACTCCCGGAAATTACTACACAGCCTATGGATGTTACCGTTGTTTACGGCCAGCCATTTGAGCTGTCTGTTGTAGCTATAAACGCTACCGGATATCAGTGGTATCTGAATGGTGATATGATTGCTGGAGCTACAAGTGATACTTATTCAGTAGCAAACGCAATGCCCGCAGATGGCGGAGCTTACTACGTAGTAGTTTCTGGCGAATGCGGTGATGTTACCTCAGATGAAGTTACTGTTACCATTACTCCGGAAACTCAGATTATCGACTTCCTGGGTGCTGTAAACGGTATGTCAACTTACCTCGAGCTGATCGAAGACGATATGGCTACTATTCTTGGTCCTGTATTGAGCGATCTGTACTATGTTGAGTTAAAAACTCCTGTGATGGTTTGGACACCTTCCAATACATCATTTGCATTCAATGAAGACAGAGGAGCAAAAGTTGTTCTGAACGGTGGATTCCCGACTTCAGTTGAAGTTACCGGTTACCCGACTCTTGGCACTTTAGTTAACCTCCCCGCTGGTGCTTCGTATCTGCCAGTTCACTCACGCAATGTCGTAAGTGCAGCCGATGTATTTGAACCACTGGGAGCTTCACTCTATGCAGTTTACAGTATGGATTATTCAGGTATTTACTGGCCATCTTATGGTGTTTACTCACTGCAAAACCTGGTTCCGGGAAGTGCCTATCTGATCGTTATGAACTCACCAGCAGTTGCTGATTTCGATGTTCCTTCCGTTAAAGCTTCTGTTGCTGGATACACCAATGTTCCAACTAACCTTACAAGCTGGAATAACATGGTACTTACAGCTACACAGCATAACATCGCCATTACTGCTAATGCACTGTCAGGTCTGCAGATTGGTGACGTTATCGGTGCTTTCAACGAATTTGGCCAGATTGCCGGTATGGTAGAAGTTACCAGCCTGAGAGATAATCTGGTGCTGAGAGCATTTGGCGACAATCCTGCTACCGAAGCTGTCGAAGGCTTTGTTGAAGGTGATATGATTACTTTCAAAGTATGGCGCAACGGCGTTGAGATTGCTGCTGAAGCAACTTTCACAGCCAATATGCCTAACCAGAATGTATTTGCAAAAGATGGTATTTCTGCTGTCGAAGGCCTGAAAGCCGGTGTTACCGCTATCAACGACCTGAGCGCTGAATTTACTGCTAACCTTTATCCTAATCCTGCTACCAACGTTGTTAATGTCAACACTAACTTTGTGATCAGCAACGTAAAAGTGATCAACTATGTAGGACAGGTGATCTACGAAAGTAATCCTGCACAGGAAAACTTCCAGATCAATACTTCAAACCTCGTTTCCGGAATGTACTTCGTACAAATCGAAAACAACGAAGGTTATGTAATTACCAAACGACTTACTATTAAGTAAGAAGTTTCAATGGTGAAATTAGGGGCTTCTCCGCTGGGGAAGCCCCTTTTTTATGTTTTTAAGTTTCAATAATTGGTCATAATAATTCTACTTTTGCCCATCACAACCTGAATATTTTTAGAAATGCCTAAATATTTCATCATCTTTCTATTACTTCTTATGCTTTCGGGTGTCCGCGCACAGGAATCGTGGCAACAGATGATGCAGTATCGTGATAGTTTGATGGTGAAAATAGATACGGCGTCCGGAGCTGTCGCCGTGAAAAAGCCCGCAGAGTTGCGTCGCGAAAACGTGCAGCTACGTGAAATTATCTTTTTTGATACTTTGCTATTGCAAAATATGGCTGGATCGATCCCTCCCGACACACTGATACCTGGCCTAAAGGCGCAAAGAAATTTGCTTTTAAGTGAAAAGGAGGATTTGCAACAGGAGCTGATCGTCAGTCAGCAGCAGCATATTCTCGCCCGACGCTATTTGAACTTGCTTTTGATAGTTTCGTTTATTCTCTTGGTTGTCGTAATTGTGATAATTATACTATGGGGGCGTCAACGAGGAAAAGTGAAACAACTGGAGGAAGCCAACGGCAAGTTTTATACAGATATGCACGCTTTGCATTCCGAGATTGAAAAACACCAGGAGACACAAAAGCAATTGGCCACGGCCATTAATAAAAGTAAAAAACAATATGCTGAGGAACTGCAGGCGCTGGAGCACGAAAAAAGGCACGCAACCGAAGAGGTGTTGATGCTCCAAAACCAGATATCGGCTATTAAAACTGCTTATGATGCTGAGGTGGAAAAACGCTTGGAGATGGAGCTTGAAACACATAACACAGCACCCGAAACTGAAGAAAATGTTGTTGCTTTGAATAATGAGATTGCTCAACTGCAAATGGAGCTAATCGAATTGAACACAAAATATGAAAATGAAATCGCTACCCGCCTGATGTTCGAAAAAGAAATCAGTAACCTTTTGGAAAAAATCAAAATGAATTTCGGATCCTAGAGTTTTAGTGTTTTACCTTAAATCTTATCAATCATGAAAAACCTACTTTTTGTTGCCATTATGTTTTTTGGTGTTGCCACCTTTGCGCAACAAACCAATCAAGTTACTCCCGATGCACAGGGTGGCAAAGATATTCTCATTGGCCAGTGCGACCGGCAAGCCCTTACAAGCCCTGCTTTCGCTGATGCCTACAGCGAAGGGTACAGCAGTTATGTGCCCGACCAGGAAGTGATTAAAAAACTTAAGAAAGAAAAGAAAAACGTGCAGGTGGTTGTCATAATGGGAAGCTGGTGCGGCGACAGCAAAACACAAGTGCCCCATTTGTACAAGATAATGGATGAGGCCGGTATCAAAGATTCTGACGTTCGTCTCATTAGCGTTGATCGCGACAAAAAGGCCGGAGATGTGGATATTTCTTCTTACGATATTCAGCGTGTTCCTACTTTTATTTTTTACAAAGATGGTCGTGAAATAGGCCGTATCATCGAATCACCCTCCACTTCTGCACTCGAAAAAGACCTTCTGCTCATATTTTCACATGGTTCTTAATAATTAAATCCTACCTAATCCAGGACTGTAATTTCCATAAAGAGGATTTTGATCATAAGTTTTTAAAGACAAGATAAACTTAACTATGCTCATTCTAAAAACCATTGGCGAAGTCAACGCCTGGCATGAAAACATGCGTCAGGATCAAAAAAGTATTGGCTTTGTGCCAACGATGGGTGCACTCCATCCGGGGCATATTTCGTTGATACGCAAAGCCAATCTCGAAAACGATGTGGTTGCTTGCAGCATTTTTGTTAATCCCATACAGTTCAACAACCCTGAAGATCTTGAGAAATATCCACGCACGTTTGACGACGACATCCGTCGGCTTGAGGAAGTAGCCTGCGACGTACTTTTTGCTCCGACAGTTTCGGAAATGTACCCTGGCAAGGACATCGTGAACGACAATTATAACTTTGGTCATCTCGACAAAGTCCTTGAAGGACAATACCGCCCGGGCCACTTTAACGGCGTAGCAGTGGTTGTGCGCAAACTTCTTGAAATTATTAAGCCCCAACGCGCTTACTTTGGAATGAAAGATTATCAGCAGCTTAAAATAGTAGAAGCACTTGTGAAATACCACGAAATGCCTGTGGATATTGTAGCCTGTCCTACTTTGCGCGAAAAGGACGGCCTGGCAATGAGTTCGCGCAACGTACGATTGTCGCATCACGAACGCGTTATTGCTCCGGTAATCCATCGTGTGCTAACGGAAATAAAAGATAAGACGAATCAGCTTACGCCAAAAGAAGCGCAGATTTGGGGTGTGAATCAATTGAACAATTACGCCGAAATTCAGGTTGAGTACCTTCAAATTGTTGGCGCAGACGACCTGCTACCCATCGAAAATTGGGACGAGAAAAAGGGCGTTGTGGTGCTGGTGGCTGCATACCTTGGTAAGGTCAGGCTCATCGACAATGTGATTATAAAATAGTAATTTCGCCGCCGATATGAACATCGACATTTTAAAATCTAAAATTCATCGCGCCATCATTACCATGGCCGACCTGAATTATATCGGTAGCATCGCCATTGATGAAGACCTGATGGATGCCGCAAACCTGATCGAGAGCGAGCGCGTGCACATTTACAACATCAACAATGGCGAGCGCCTCGATACCTATGTGATAAAAGGAGCGCGCGGCTCTGGGGTAATTTCGCTTAACGGTGCTGCTGCCCGCAAAGCACAGCCCGGCGACGCGGTGATCATTGTTTCCTACGCAAACATGGATTTTGAGGAAGCAAAGTCTTTCAAGCCCGCCATCATTTTTCCTGATCAGCATAACAAACTTTAGAGGCCTTGAAAAAGAAGTTCTTTTCGGCTTTGAAAATCCTGTTTTTTCTCTCCATCGGGATTTTCTTCATCTGGATTTTTTTGCGCAAGCTCACCCCGGATCAGAAACTCGAAATTTGGGATTCCTTTATCCATGCTGATTTTAGTTGGTTGCTGCTTGCATTGGTCATCGGAGTCCTGAGTCACCTGGTGCGCACCCTGCGCTGGCAGATATTACTCGAACCGCTTGGCTATAAGCCACGGCTATCCATCACCTTTTCCGCGGTAATGATTGGCTACCTGGCCAATATGGCATTGCCACGGCTGGGCGAGGTAACGCGCTGCGGCGTGCTCAACAAATACGAAAAAATTCCCATCACCAAATCCATTGGCACCGTCATCGTGGAACGGAGCGTGGATATTGTTGTTTTTATTCTGCTTTTCTTTATCAATCTTTTCATCTTTTTTGATAAAATAAATCAATATGCCACTGATAAGATTTTCGCCCCGCTAAACGCTAAATTTCAATTTACGGGTGATATTTCTAATCTTGCACTCATCGCTGTCGCAATCGCAGCAGTTGTCATACTCATATTTTTTCTTTTGAAAAAATACACACGGCACACACGTTTTTATCTTAAGATGCGCGAAATCGCCACCGGCTTCTGGCACGGCCTGTGGGCCATAACCCGTATCAAACGGCCATTTGCTTTTGTATTTTATTCTATTGGCATCTGGGTGCTTTATTTTCTAATGGTTTGGGTGTGTGTTTTCAGCCTTCCGCAAACGGCACATTTGGGCATTGGCGCCGGCCTTTCGATGCTAATTTTCGGCTCCATCGGTATCATGATTGTGCAGGGAGGCATTGGCATCTATCCGGCCATCATTGCCGAAGTCCTGTTGCTGTATCATATTCCCACCACCACTGGCTACGCTTTGGGATGGCTTACCTGGACGGCACAAACGCTGATGATCGTGGTCGCGGGTTTTGCCTCATTGATTATTCTTCCCATCATTCAAAAACAAAAGAACTATGCAGCACATCCTGAACATACAATCCAAAATATTCCCGCAGGCAAATGATGATCTGAGCCGTTTGGTTGCTTATTGGAATTTTAAAAATCAAAAGATAGTTTTCACAAATGGATGTTTCGACATTCTGCATCGCGGGCATATCGACTATCTGGCCAAAGCAGCCGATCTTGGTAATGTCCTTTTGATTGGTCTCAACACCGATGCATCGGTGTCTCGCCTGAAAGGAGCAGGGCGGCCGGTGCAGGATCAGGAGGGGCGTGCACTCATCCTTGCAGCACTAAGTTTTGTAAATGCTGTTGTTTTGTTTGATGAAGATACGCCCTACGAACTCATCAAATTCGTGCAGCCCGATGTGCTTGTAAAAGGAAGCGATTATAAAACGGAAGATATTGTGGGTGCTGACATAGTGATTGCTAAAGGTGGGGAGGTGCAGACGCTCGACTTTTTGGAGGGCTATTCTACCACAGGAATTATCCAGCGTTTGCTGGCATCATCACAAGATAAATAATCATGGCCAAAACGAAAACAACTTTTTTTTGTCAGAGTTGTGGCTACCAGTCGGCCAAGTGGCTGGGTAAATGCCCGTCGTGTGCCGAATGGAACACTTTCGTGGAAGAGCTGGTGGAGCCTTCATCCAAATCTGCAACGGGTACTTTGTCGCAGGCAGTTACCGCCCATCGGCCTGTGCCCCGCCTGCTGAGTACTATCGACATGCAAACCGAAAATCGTATTGATACCTATAATATTGAACTCAACCGCGTTCTTGGCGGTGGATTGGTTCCTGGATCGGTGGTGTTGGTGGGTGGCGAACCCGGCATCGGAAAATCTACCTTGATGCTTCAGGTGGCGCTGGACATGTTAAATTACACCGTGTTGTACATTTCAGGTGAGGAAAGTGAGCAGCAGATAAAGATGCGCGCCGGCCGGTTGGGCACCAAGAAAAATAATACCTACATCCTCACCGAAACGGATATGGAGACGGTTTTCCGGCACATCGAAAGCCTGCAGCCACAAATTATTGTGGTCGATTCTATCCAGACTTTGCATACCGCCACCATTGAATCGCCTGCCGGCAGCGTGTCGCAGATACGGCAATGTGCCAACGAACTGCAACAATATGCTAAGGTTACCAATACGCCTGTGTTTCTCATCGGGCACATCACCAAAGATGGTTCACTGGCCGGGCCTAAAATCCTGGAACACATGGTGGATGCTGTCCTTCAATTTGAAGGCGACCGAAACTACGGCTACCGCATTCTGCGCAGCGTGAAAAATCGTTTTGGTTCCACCTCCGAGCTTGGAATTTATGAGATGCAAAATGACGGGCTACGTCAGGTGCTAAATCCTTCAGAACTTCTAATCACCCACCGCGACGAGCAATTCAGCGGCATCACCATTGCTGCAACTATGGAAGGCTTGCGCCCAATGCTTGTCGAAATACAGGCGCTGGTGAGCACTGCAGCCTATGGTATGCCACAGCGTTCCACCACCGGATTTGATGGACGCCGGCTCAATATGTTACTGGCCGTACTCGAAAAACGACATGGATTCCGGTTAGCAACCAAAGATGTTTTCCTGAATATTGCCGGCGGCATACGCATCGACGATCCGGCTGTGGATCTGGCCGTGGTAAGTGCGGTGATTTCTTCCAACGAAGATATGCCCATCAATCCTAAAACATGCTTTGCTGCCGAGGTAGGGCTTTCGGGCGAAATACGCGCCGTGAGCCGGGTGGAACAGCGCATTAGTGAAGCCGCCAAACTGGGATTTGAAAAAATCTTTGTGGCGCGTCATGGTTTAAAAGGTCTTGATAAAAAGGATTTCGGCATCGAACTGATCGCCGTAGGACGCATCGAACAGGTGTTTGAGATTTTGTTCCGGTAAAAATGTACTGACGGAAGTCATGGAGATTCCTTTGGGAAAAAGAGCAACCTAAAAAATTTAAGTCTAATAATCGTTGCGTAAGTTATTCGAACTTATTTGTTTCTAATTCTTTTAAGTTCCTGCACATCCAGAAAATCTTTAGGCCGCCCCGATTTGAGCTTGCTGGCTATCAGGTCATCGAAGGATATTATATTCCATTTCAATATCTTTTGACCTCCTGCAACAAACTCTTCTGATGACTGATAGGCCTCTTCAAAAGTTTTCCCGGGATTGAAACGTGTTATCAATTCAATTTCCAGATCCGGACTTAGTTTTATAGAAATGTTCTGATTTCCTGCTCTCACTTCTTGTGGGAAATCTTCAAGCGTGTACCCGAGCTCCTGCAATGCATTGAGCATCTTTTCCAGGTTCCAAGGTGAGTTATCAATCCAAAAATCTATATCTGCCGAATGCCTTTTGTAGCCATAGTAGTTCACAGCATTTCCACCCACAAGTATCATCCTGACCATGTTGTTTTGACAGGCTTCAATGAAATTATAAACTTCCTGGTTAAAGTTACGCTCCATCTTTCTTACGAATTACGAAATTGTTTTTTTTATCATTGGGATGCTCATAATTTTCTGGAAGCGGAAAAGTACGCGGAGCAGTCACCATTTCAATAAATGCTAACAAACGTTCGCCAGGCGTAAGTTTTAAAAATTCCTCCTCGCGCCGTCGGTTATTTTCTTCTTTGGTGGCAAAAAATATTTCCATGATCCTGCAAAGATATCTTTTCTGATTTTGATAAAAAAAAGCCGGGACTTTTGCCCGGCTTTCATTTTATTATACAAAATGGTTATTCACCTTTCACCTCTTCCTCTAATGAGAAGTCCATGGCAGACAGCCGCTGGTAACTCTTGTAGCGCCATTGTGCATTTTTTAGCGCCTCTTTGGAGAGTATTTCAGCTTCGGCGGGGAAAGCCTGGTGCAGGGAGGTGTAACGTACTTCGCCGTCCAGGAAGTCGCCAAAGGCATCCCAGTCGGGCTCTTTGGAGTCGAGTTGGAACGGATTTTTGCCTTCTTCTTCCAGAGCAGGATTGTAGCGATACAGATGCCAGTAGCCGGAATCGACAGCGCGTTTTTCAGCTTCCTGTGTTTTGCCCATTCCGGCACGGATGCCGTGGTTGATGCAGGGCGAATAAGCGATAATGAGTGAAGGGCCTGGATAGGCTTCGGCTTCGCGCACTGCTTTGAGGAACTGCGATTGACTGGCACCCATTGCTACCTGCGCTACATAAACGTAACCGTAGGTCATGGCCATGGCGCCCAAGTCTTTTTTACGTGTTTTCTTACCCGAAGCGGCAAATTTAGCTACAGCGCCTACCGGTGTTGCTTTTGAAGCTTGTCCACCTGTGTTTGAATACACTTCCGTATCCATCACTAAAATGTTGATGTCGTCGCCTGAAGCAACAACATGATCCAAACCGCCGAAACCAATGTCATAGGCCCAGCCGTCACCGCCAAAAGCCCATACCGATTTCTTAACGAGATATTGTTTCAGATTCATGATCTCTTTGGCTACAGCCAAATCGCTCTTTTCACAGGCAGCAACTACCTTGGCGGATGCTGTTACAGAGCCTTCGGCATTGTCGACGTTCTGGATCCATTCGCCAAAAGCAGCAAGCATCTCTTCATTTAATCCATTGGAACTAATGGCGTCGGCCATCCTTTCGGATAGGCGCTGGCGCATTTTGTTCACGCCAAGCATCATTCCGTAACCATATTCGGCATTGTCTTCAAAGAGTGAGTTTGCCCATGCTGGTCCGTGGCCCTGAGCGTTGGTACAATAAGGTGTGGAAGGTGCCGAACCGCCATAAATCGACGAGCAACCGGTAGCGTTGGCAACCATCATGCGTTCACCAAAGAGCTGGGTGATGAGTTTGATGTAAGGTGTTTCACCACAGCCGGCGCAGGCTCCGGAGAATTCAAACAGTGGTTGTGCAAACTGGCTGTTCTTTACCGATTTATCTTTGGGTACGATGTTGTCTTTGTAGGTAACATTTTTCACCATGAAGTTCCAGTTGTCATCTTCGTGAATCTGGGTTTCGAAAGGCAGCATCACCAATGATTTTTCTTTTGACGGACAAACGTCCTCGCAGTTGCCGCAGCCGGTACAGTCGTAAGGGCTTAGCTGCATGCGGTATTGCAATCCTGCAAAAGTTTTTGGAATGGCCGTAAGTGTTTTCATTCCTTCGGGCGCTTTGGCCATCTCTTCTTCGCTGATGAGGAACGGACGGATACAGGCGTGGGGACAAACGTAAGCGCACTGGTTACACTGGATGCAGTTTTCAGCGATCCATTCGGGCACAGTTGCAGCAATACCACGTTTTTCATAAGCGGCAAGGCCTGATGGGAAGGTGCCATCTTCGCGACCGAGGAAAGCGCTCACCGGCAGATCGTCGCCCCTTTGAGCAATGATAGGCTCCATAACGTTCTTAACGAAATCAGGCACGTCGCGGTCGTCCACCATTTTTTCTACTTTTAGTTTAGCCCATTCTTTGGGAACTTCCACCTGTTCGTATTCGCCACCACGATCCACGGCAGCAAAGTTCATGTTGACGATTTCTTCGCCTTTACGACCAAAGCTTTTAATGATGGCCTTTTTCATCTCATCTACTGCCAGCTCGTAAGGTATAACGTTAGAAATTTTGAAGAAAGCTGATTGCATGATGGTGTTGGTACGGCCGCCAAGCCCAATTTCTTCGGCCAGTTTGGTTGCGTTGATGATATAAAACTTGATATCATTCTCAGCCATGTGTTTTTTGAAATGATCGGGCAGACGGTGCATGCTTTCTTCGGCATCCCAGATGCTGTTGAGCAGGAATGTTCCGCCTTTTTTCAGACCTTTCAGCATGTGATATTTGTTGAGATACGCCGGAACGTGGCAAGCCACAAAGTCGGGAGTGCCTACCAGATAAGATGCCTGGATGGGTTTGTCGCCAAAGCGCAGGTGCGAAACGGTAATGCCGCCCGACTTCTTGGAGTCGTAAGCGAAGTAAGCCTGGCAATATTTATCCGTGTTTTCACCGATGATTTTGATGGTGTTTTTGTTAGCGCCCACCGTACCATCGGAGCCTAGGCCGTAGAATTTGGCTTCGTAGGTTCCTTTGGGTACAATGCTGATTTCGGGTAGCAGCGGCAGCGAGAGGAATTTTACATCATCATTAATACCTACTGTAAAATGATTTTTCGGCTCGTTTTGCTTCAGATTATTATAAACTGAAACGATCATGGCTGGCGTGGTATCTTTGGAACTCAATCCGTAGCGTCCGCCAACAACGATGGGTGCATTTTCTTTATCATAAAAAATATCTCTGATGTCGAGGTAGAGTGGTTCGCCAGTGGCACCGGGTTCTTTGGTACGGTCGAGTACCGAAATGCGTTTTACGGTTTTGGGCAGCACGCGCATAAAATATTTCTCGGAGAAAGGACGGTAGAGATGCACGGTGATCAGACCTACTTTTTCGCCTTTTTCCATAAGGTAATCAATGGTTTCACGTATCACCGGTGTGATGGAACCCATTGCTATGATAATATTTTCGGCATCGGGCGCACCATAATAGGTAAAGGGATGGTATTCGCGGCCGGTCAGCTTGGTGATCTGCTGCATATAATCTTCTACCATGTCAGGTACCGGATCGTAAAAACGATTAGCAGCTTCGCGCGACTGGAAATAAATGTCGGGGTTTTGTGCTGTGCCACGGGTTACAGGTTTTTCCGGATTGATGGCATTATCGCGGAAACGCTGTAATGCTTCCATGTCGAGCATGGGTTTTATCTCCTCAGTAGTTAAATATTCTACTTTTTGTATCTCGTGCGAGGTGCGGAAACCATCGAAGAAATGTACAAACGGAATGCGTGATTTGATAGCTACCAGGTGTGCAATGGCCGAAATGTCCATGATTTCCTGCACGCTGCCGGTAGCCAGAAAAGCAAAGCCGGTGTTGCGGGCAGCCATCACGTCGGAGTGGTCGCCAAAAATCGATAGCGCCTGTGCAGCAAGGCTACGAGCGCTTACGTGGAATACTGCTGGAAGCAACTCGCCCGACATTTTGTACATGTTAGGGAGCATCAGCATCAGACCTTGCGACGCTGTGTAAGTAGTTGTTAGTGCGCCTGCCTGTAAAGAGCCATGAACCGCACCTGCAGCGCCACCTTCTGACTGCATCTCTGATACTTTTACGGTCTCGCCAAAAATGTTTTTGCGTCCGTTTGCCGACCATTCGTCGATGTATTCGGCCATAGTGGATGAAGGAGTGATAGGATAAATAGCAGCTACTTCGCTGAACATGTAGGCGATGTGTGAGGCTGCATAGTTACCGTCACATGTGATGAATTTTTTCTTTGTAGTCATGATTATGAATTGATTAAATCTTAATTTTCAGTTAATTCAAATTATGCTACGAAAGTAACCATAACTGATTGATTGGCGGACTTACAAAACCTTTTCGGACGTCAAAATCAGCTATTTAAATTCATTTCAGATTACCCAATGAATATTTCCAACAATTTTCGTCATAAAGTTTTTAATGAATAGGAAAGGCGGGAGGAGATGATTATTTTTGATACTTTTGTCCGACGCAAACGCAAACAACTACTACATTTTTAATAACAATAAAAATACGATAGCATGGCCGACTTGAAAACCACTTATTTGGGATTGGAACTAAAAAACCCGCTGATTGTGGGCGCCAGTAATCTGGTGATGGACGACGACGCGCTGGCGCAGATAGAAGCTGCCGGTGCTGCCGCCATTGTTTACAAATCGCTCTTTGAGGAGCAGATACAGCTTGAGCGCGCTCAGCTCGACGAAAACCTCAACGAGTACAGCGAACGCAACGCCGAAATGGTGACGCTGTTTCCGAAAATAGAACACGCAGGCCCCGACAAGCACCTGATGAACCTGGCGCGGGTAGTTAAAAAAGTGAACCTGCCGGTGATTGGCAGCCTCAACTGTGTGTATGACGTCACCTGGACCGAATATGCCAAAAAACTCGCCGATACTGGCATCGCCGCACTGGAGCTGAACTTTTATGCCAATCCCCGCGACGATAAGAAAACCGGCAAAGAGATCGTGGAACACCAACTGGCCGTTCTGAAAAAAGTGAAACAGGCTGTCAATATCCCCGTTAGCGTAAAGCTAAGCCCGTTTTACACGAATATCTTTAAGGTAATATCAGAAATGGATCAGTTGGGCTGTGATGGATTTGTGCTGTTCAACCGCGTTTTCCAACCGGACATCGACATCGAAACCGAAGAGCTTGTGTTCCCGTGGTTCCTTTCCAACCATGGCGACTACCGACTTTCGCTGCGCTATGCCGGCATGCTTGCAGGCAATATCAACGGAACCATCATTGGCAACACGGGTATTCTTACCGGCAGCGACGCCATACAGATGCTCCTCGCCGGTGCCGACGCCTTACAGGTAGTTACAACTTTGTATAAAAATGGAATCGGACAAATCAAAAA
>CAZTCX010000079.1:0-16228 GCA_964612515.1 uncultured Lentimicrobiaceae bacterium
ATCAGAAAATCATCAGCGACTTCGAAGAGCAGCGCATCGATATATTGATAGGAACGCAGATGGTGACCAAAGGCCTCGACTTCGACCACGTGAGCGTGGTGGGCATCCTCAACGCCGACAACTTGCTGAGCTATCCCGACTTCCGCTCCTTCGAGCGCAGTTTCCAGCTAATGGCGCAGGTAAGCGGACGGGCTGGGCGCAAAAACAAACGCGGCAAGGTGATCATTCAAACTTACAATCCATACCATGCCGTGATCCGTTATGTGATAGATAACAGCTACGACCTGATGTTCAGAAGCCAGTTGCAGGAGCGGAAGCAGTTTAAATATCCGCCGTTTTACAGGCTGATAGAGCTACAGTTGCAGCACAAAGACGCGGCGGTTGTAAATGAAGCCGCCGCCGAGCTGGCTGCCTTGTTGCGTAGCCGCCTGGCACAACGCATCCTGGGACCGGAGTTTCCGGTGGTGCCGCGCATCAAAAACTACTATTTGAAAAATATCCTCGTGAAGCTCGAAAAGAACGACCACACCCACCAGATGAAACTTGCGATTGCCGAAGCCATCGACCACTTTAAAACTACCAGCGCCCACAAAGCAGCTCGCGTGGTGGTGGATGTTGATCCGGTGTAAGGTTATTGATTGCCAACAAATAGTCCGCGAATTTTCGCCAATTAAAGCGAATTTCCACTAATTATTTTTAACGCTTCCATGTTCGTCTGCTGACGAACGATAGAAGGTTGGCCACTGCCAAAGCGTATTGGCTGCGACCTTTTATCGTCAGCTTCCTGGCTGACATAGAAACGTCAAAAAAAGCGAAGGAAATTTTTCGAGTTAATTCGCCATCATTCGCCTAATTCGCGGATTTTGCATTGTCCGCGAATTTCCGCCAAAAAAAAAGCAAATTAGCACGAATTATTTTTCGAGTTAATTTGCTGTCATTCGCTCAATTCGCGGATTCTTTGATTTCCCATAAATTAAAAAGTTTCTTTTGTACCGCTATCATTTTCAAAATGCCTAAATTTGTAAAATCAATTGATAAAAATAAATTGGATGCCAACTATATTAAGAACAAAAGGGGATCGTTTTTTTTTATGTAAATGATCACTCACCGATGCATATTCATGTTGAAAAGGGTGACGGCACTGCAAAGTTTTACCTTTCTCCGCCGGAGCTTGTTAAATCAAGACGATTAAAAGCTTCGGAGATAGTTGAAATTCGGAAATTGGTTTACGAGAATCTTGAACTTTTTAAAACTAAATGGGATGAATACTTTAGCAATTAATAAATCCACCAATGCTGCAGATATGTGGTTTGATAAAGAAAAAATGTTTGTAAGGCTGGATGATGGCAGAGAAATAGCAGTACCTATTGAATGGTTCCCGACATTGCGGGATGCAACGACTGAGCAAAGAAACAAATGGCGGTTCATCGGAGGTGGCGAAGGTATTCACTGGGAAGAGCTGGATGAAGATATTTTAATAGAAGGGCTGCTTTAAGTTTTTTTCATTCTCTTCATGGATCGTCTGCTAATTCACATCTATTCTTAGGTTGTCCGCTAATTTCCACAAACAAAAAAGCGAATTAACCCGAATTCTTTTTTCGAGTTAATTCGCCATCATTCGCCTAATTCGCGGATTTTGCATTGTCCGCGAATTTTCGCCAATTAAAGCGAATTTCCACTAATTATTTTTAACGCTTCCATGTTCGCCTGCTGACGAACGATGGAAGGTTGCCCACTGCCAAAGAGTATTGGCTGCGACTTTCTATCGTCAGCTTCCTGGCTGACATAGAAACGTCAAAATAACCGTGTAATTTTTTCGTGTTAATTCGCTATCATTCGCCTAATTCGCGGATTCCTAGGTTGTCCGCGAATTTTCGCCAATTAAAGCGAATTTCCACTAATTATTTTTAACGCTTCCATGTTCGCCTGCTGACGAACGATGGAAGGTTGCCCACTGCCAAAGAGTATTGGCTGCGACTTTCTATCGTCAGCTTCCTGGCTGACATAGAAACGTCAAAATAACCGTGTAATTTTTTCGTGTTAATTCGCTATCATTCGCCTAATTCGCGGATTCTTTGATTTTCTAATCAATTCGCGGATTCTCAGATTGAATTTTAATTCAAAATATCTTTCTTCATGTTTTTCCGCGCCTGCGAATGGTCGCTGTCGTAATCGAACAGCAGGTCGCCACTGGATTTGTATAATGTGATGCTATTCAAACCATACCACCAAACGGCTTTTCCTACCTTGATTCCCGAGAGCACATCGATGCGTGCATCGCCCGATTCGAGCATCACCACTTTGAGGCGGGCATCGTTGCTCACGCGCATCATATCTATGTTGATGTCCTTTCCATTGTCGGTTTTCAGGGTGATGACACCTTGCTGATTTTTGATAAATTGAACTCTGGAAATCATGTTATAAGCCTGCGGGCTTTTACTTTTAAAGGCAGGGTTATATTTGTCGATGGCTTGTTGCGCCTGACTTCCTGGTATCACCATACCGTTATTCTGTGCCACCGTTATTACAGCAAATAATCCTGCAATGGCTTTTTCATAGCGTTCGCCGATAAGGCGGTCATTTTCGCCCTTTAGCGCCTCCACAGCATCAAAGTCGGCGGTGGAAGCATACGAAGCTGTTGAAATATTCATGCCTGTGGTTTCACCATAAGCACCGGTCACAGCCACTTCTCCATTATCAGTGATAAAAATCCCGTAGTTGTCGAAATCGTTGGTGCCCGGGAAAATTTCATTGCCGAGCGCTTTGCCTTCTTTATTAAAACGAATCAAATAGGTCAACTGCTGATTTGTGGCTATGTCGAGCGGGTTGGCAGTGTCGATGCTTGCTTTTTGCAGCCATTTTAGTTTGCCTGTCGGCGAATAGGCAGCCACAAAAACGTCTGCAACATCGGCGTTGCTGCTTATCTTGCGTCCATCTATCTCCATTTCGCCACTGTAGGTTCCTGCCACATACACGTTGTTTTTATCGTCGCGGGTAAGTCCGTAAGCCATTGCCATGCCCGTTCCCTGACTACGGCTAAACCACAGTGGCTGGTTATTTTTGTCGGTTTTCATGGCAAACATGGAGGGCTGTTCGCCGGCTTCTGCCTGCACGATTCCCATGCGGAAAGGCTGTTCAAAATATCCTGCTATCAGTTGTGAGCCATCACTGCTGAGGATCATATCATTCCTGTTGTCGCCGCGGTTTCCGCCAGCAGCAATCACCTCCTGCCACAGAGCGTCGTGCTGTTGATCAATATAAAAGTTATTGTTGATGGGCACCACCACGGGTGAAACATCGGCAAATGCAGGCATGGCCAAACCCACCGGAGCATTGATATAGGTTGGATCGGTAACCACGAATTTTTTACCATCAACCATTACATAATTGCCATCCACAGGTTGAGAAAACTGCACCGCCACGGCCATGTGGCCGGGGTAATTTAATCCGACGACTTCCAACCCCAACAAGCTTTTTACGAGATAGGCGAGAAGCACCGAGCGGTCTTCGCAGTCGCAATAAGGATAATAAAGTGCCTCCTCGGCAAAGAAAAATTTCTCGCGTCCAAATTGCTCCTCGTCGGTTTGATAGGCAAATCCAGTTTGCACAAAATGTAATAATAAACTAACGGCCTGCAACTCATCAAGCCCCTGAATAAGTGGGGCAAAGGCTGCCGCTATCGACTTCTTGGCTTCGGGCGACACCATGGCATCAAAGTAAACCCGCATCTCAGCCAGCGGAATGTCACTGTAAAAGTCGATGGCATGCTGGTTATAGCTGAGCGGGATGTTATAGTCCTGGCCGTTGTATGAAAAGTTGATGATACGTTCTTTGGGTTCTGTGCCCGGATCCACAGCCCTGATCATGTCGAGGCTGACGGTTTTTTGTGACTCCGGATAATCTTTTTCGTAAGTAAACACGTTGGTTACCGCGGCATCCATTACATAATATTTTTGGTTGTCGATGGTAAAATAATTCACGTCGTACACCTGATTACTAATCGGCAGCAGCAGGAATATCTGATTATCGGCGAAAGCCACTTTTGCTTTGTAACCGGCGCGCACGAGCAGGTACCAGGTGAGCAGTCGCTGGTTGTTGACGTCGCTGGTGAGCTGCGCTGCCATTTTCTTGATGAGCATGTAAGTTCCCCAGTCATTCAGATTCATCAACTTGCTATAGTCGTAAATCTGCGAAAGCAACTGATTATAGTTTGTCTGGCTCATTTGATCGAAATATCCGGCTACGACGGTTTCATCGATGGCTGAAGGAATATTCACCCGGGCAATGGCGGGGTCATAGTCGAGCACCACGGGCATCCCATAAAAAATGAAGTTCACCTTGCGCGTATCTGTTTTGGGAGGTTCAGGCTTTACGATGCGAGGTTTGATAAATTGGGGAGTTTCAGGTTGCCTTTTGATATCTTCCGGAGCCTTGGTGGGAATGGCCCGGGGCGGCGCCGGACGCGGATCGGGCGTACACACAGGCATTTCTTCTGGCTTCGGCTCTTGCGGCGGAGCCTCCCCGCGAAATACCTGGAACTCTTCCCAGCGCTGCTTGAGATAATTGCTGTAAGCAGCATCCTGTTGTTTGACGTATTCTGTGAATTGCGCCGCCAGTTCGGCAAGCTGCTGCGCCCGTTGCTGCTCGTATTGCTGCATCTGTTCCTGCTGCTGGCGTTTATATTCTTCAAAGGTCTGTGCCTGCAGTGGTGAAGCAAGCCAGGCGGCCAATAGGCAAAGGAAGGCAGGTAATAAAAGTTTTGTTTTCATCGTGAGGTTCTTAATTAGGTGAATCAAAAGTTAAAAGATTTTGCATCATTTCGTATTAATTATCGGGATCAGTTTTCCGGTGGAGATTTACCTTCCGGAATTTAAATTGATGCAAATTATAAAGAGGCAGAAGCGTTTATTTTCTCCAATATCACACTCAGGTGGTTGTCGTTGATGGTGATTCCGTGGAGTTTGAAAGCAAAATTTTCGTGATAAACAATGCGTGTCAGGTCCTGAAACTGATGGTTATAATCTTCGTCGAGGTATTTTATCTGTGCGCTAAAAACTTGCATTTGTTCCAGATTTACTGCCAGCGCACTCAGGTATCCGTACCACAAGCCATTGGTAAGATCGAAAGTATAGGCGTCGGCGGCAGGCTCAGGAAGCGGAAGCTCGCTGTTGTAGCGGTAGCGCGCCATAGGAAGCACCTGTGGCGTGCTGTCGAGATATGAATTGATATCGAATTGTTTCTTATTTTCTTTGAGCATCCACAAGGCTTGCGCCGGAAGTAGCTGCATGGTGTCGGTAGAAATGTCGAACATCAATCGGGTCATGAGGTTATCGCCCGTCTCCGATTGAAACAGTTCCAAATGGCTCTCTATCGGCGTGGTACCTGCATCGTTGTAGCTTACCTTCAGCAGTACGATGGCTTCACCGTTGGCGCTCATAAAAGTTTGCAAGACTTCGTAGTTTAATTTTTCGCTTGAAGTGAGGCTGGTAAATGAGTTGAATTTGCCTAAGGTTTTCTGTCCGCCATGCTCACTGTAATAATTGTCGCTGATGTTTTGTATTCGGCAACCATTAGCGAAAGTGGCCACTGCCAATGCCCGCAAAATAGCTTGCTGCTGAGCGGCGGTGCTGTCAGTCAGCGCATCGGAGATGCCAATGAATTGTGATGCTGCGGCAGGTGCAAAAAACCATGCTGGCAGCGAAACCACGGGCTGCAGTGGTACTACATTGCCACGAAATCGTTGGGTTGGTTCGAGAGGCTGCTGCTCGGAACGGAAGGTTTTTTGAAACGATTCGTAGGCACGCTCCACCTGCTGCTCGTCGGGCGTTTGGCCCCACAACATAAAACCCAGGAAAACCAGGATGACGCTAAGCAGCAGTTTTTTCATTTTTAATTAAAAACAAAACTGCCCTGACAGCCGCCTGTTAGCAGGCTGGCATGTCAAGGCAGTAGTGATGGGAAAATTATTGATTTTTAAAATTATCCATCTCTTTTTCAAACTCTTTTTTGAACTTCTCATACTGGAAGTCGATTTTGAGTTTTTCGTCGTCGGAGATGCGTTTTTGCATACCATTGAGGATTTCGTCGCCGGCCAGCTCTATGGCTACATAAGCTTTGTAGGTGTCGGCTTTGGTTTTGGTGAATTGCTCGCAAATGGTACGGATGCCGCTAAGTTGCTGGTTGATTACCTCGCGCGACAGACCTTCGTAGCGCTCGCGGTCTTCGATGGCATCGCTGGTGGTGTAGCTCGAAAAATAGTTATCGATAACGGCTTTCACGCGTGTTTCGATGGCTGCGGCCAAATCCAGACGGGCATTGCTCATGGCTTTTTTCTTGGCCATGCTTTGGTTGGTGCTCTCGCCTACATTGTTGGCTCTGAAATACTCGTTGTCGCTGAAATATTCAGGTCCCGAGCAATAGACCGAAATGACTTCTTCGCCAGCAGGCGTGGAAACCTTCTTCGACGATTTGCAGCTTTGCAGCGCAGGCATGGCTATCATTGCAACCAGTGCCATCATTAAAAATGAACGGTAAAAATTTGTTCTCATAGAAGTTAAGTTATTAAGTTAAAAATATTTGAATTTAATTTATCAGGATTGGAATGTCAGAGATCCTTATCTTGTTTCGAATACGATGGTATAACGATACAGCTTATCTCCATCGCCATAATTATTGGTTTCAGAATAGGAGAATTTCAACTTTGAATTGGTAAGTTCGTCTATATCCATGGTCTGTGCTGCATCACCATCAACGGTCAGCCTAATCTGTTTTTCATTGTTCAGGAATACCCACGTACCATTTTCTGTTTGAGGATCAGTTGGTTCACATTTGGTGGCACCTTCATCGTTCACAAAAGTTCCATTTTCATTAAATATAATAAAATCATCTTTGGAACAATCGGGCATCCAGGTAATAAAATCATCAACGAGATTTCCCAAAACGTCAACGGGTGGATCAACCGGCATCGATTTGATAAAAAATTTCTTGCCGGAGAGCGTCTGGGTCTTGGTAGCAGGATCATCGTCATCTTTTTTGCAGGATGAAACGGTTACCAGCCCGCCCATAAGCATCAGCAGCATTGCGAAGGAAATAAAACGTAAATTTTTCATAGGTTTAAAATTGAATTTGTAAGTTAATAGGTTTAAAATTTGAAACACAAACCTATGGTAATTTTATCATTAGACATGAGAATTTAAAGTTTTTTTTATTTTTGATAAAAATCTGATAGTAACTTTGCAGAACCGAAATGCTTAATCAGAAGCGGTAAAACTGTTCATTATCAATTAATAACAAGTCATTATGAAAATTAAATCTACACAATTCCTTTTATTGATACTACTTCTGCTACTTTTTCAATCATGTCACAACATTGATTTGGTGCGGATTGCAGCCGTCGAAACGGGTTCGGCCGAGGTTACTAATAATTCATCAGCTAAGCTATCGGGTGTCATCATCGATGTTGGCGAGCCAGGCGATATGATCGGTTACGGATTTGTGTACAGCACCAATCCTACGCCCACAAGTGCTGACCAGAAGGTGGTTACAGGAAGCTCATCGGAAGTGGGAGCCTATCAAAGTACCATAAGCAATCTTGCCACCGGAACATGGTATTTCAGGGCATTTGTTAATACTTCTTCTAATGGCTATGCCTATGGAAATGTCATGACATTTAGTACTGTCGTGCAGGAGCTTTTTTATGGGAATGGCATTCAAAACAGTTATTTAGGGTTTGACTTCCCAGGCTCCTATATGGCGTTGATTTATGTTGAACAAACTTCACTGCAGGCCTACGATGGCTACAAAATAGTTTCGATGAAATTTTTCCCGGGTAGCGTCAATCCCGAATTCTTTACGATACATCTCGAACAGTCAACCTACTACGAGCAGGATGTAGCTTCGCCAGTGGCGGGAACCTGGAATGAGGTACATCTTTATCAACCTTTTTTCATCGATGCAAATGTTGATCTTTTTGCAGGGTATTGGATACACAATCAAGCCTTTAATAGTTTCCCGTGTGGTGTCGATGCCGGCCCTGCCTACAATGGTTTTGGTGACTTGCTTTTTCATGATGGAACTATATACACTTCAGGTTACAATGTGAACTGGTGTATTAAATTAAAACTTGAAAGTATGAAAGGAGAGCAAATCGAAATATCCGTTGATGCTGCCTCACCACCACCAACTGATAATGATAAACTTAGGGTTTCCGATGCAAATAAAAGCGTTCTTCCGTTAATATATTCACAATCTAAAAATGCAAACCAATGAGAAATATTCTACAAACTACGCGATCCATCTTGCCTTTTTTAATAATAGCAGGTCTAACGTTTTTTAATTATTCTGCATTGGCGCAATCGAACGTAAAAGTAGAAAACGTGAAGTTTTTTATGGAAGGCGACAAGCTGGTGATTACTTATGATTTTAACAAAGCCAAGCCCAATCAGGCTTACGATGTATCGGTAGAAATTGCTACTACTGCAGGAACCAAAATCCGTGCTTTTGCTCTCTCCGGCGACGTAGGTCCCAACGTGTATAGTGGCAAATACAAACGCATTGTTTGGAATCTGGCCGAAGACAATGTCTATATCGACGACGAAATTGTGGTAGAGGTCACGGCGCAATTGATGGGGCATAAGGCCGCAGCAGTTAAACCAGACAAAAGCTTTACGGGTCAACAAAAAAGTGTGGGCGGCGCCGTGCTGCGTTCGTTGGCGCTCCCGGGCTGGGGCAACAACTATGCTGCCGATGGCGGCGCTTACTGGCTCATCGGTGTAGCTGCGTATGGCTGTCTGGGTGCTACGCTCTTTTATAACAATGCATCCTACAACAGCTACGAAGACTATAAGAAAGCCACTACTGCCGGCGAGCGCGACCAGCTTTTCCAGGACGCCTCGAACCAAAAGGACATGCAAAACGTTTTCCTTATCACCGCCGGAGCTATCTGGATCGGCGATATTATCTGGAGTGGCCTTCAGGCTGCTTCCGTCAACAAAAAAGCCGCTGCGCAAAGCAAGGTGATGGTAGGCTCTTATTACGACCCGATAGCACAGGCGCCCATGATTACGCTCCGGCTGCGGCTTAAGTAAACATCCGTCATAAACCAATAAATTTTTTGAATGATGAAAAAATTATATTTATTCTTTGTCGCCATCTGCCTGCTTACAGCTCCGGTCTTAGCGCAGGTAAGTTCGGCAAAAAGCAATGCCGGTAAGATTACCTTTAAGCCGCAGCAGACAGGCAACATCAAGGAGCTTCCCGACCTGATCATCAAGGAAGAAAAATTTATAGATGAAAACGACAACAAAATCATCAATGCCGGCGAAAAATGCAGCATCTCTTTTAAAGTTGAAAATATAGGAAAGGGCACTGCGCAAAATGTGAAAGTCCGTGTGTCGATAAAAACCGACGTTGATGGCAGCATTACCTTTGACGAAGTGCAAGATCTGGGCGACCTGCCTGGTGAAACAGAAAACGAGGTTGTGGTGCCGGTACAAGCACAACTCAACACCGAGAATGGCTACGCCGAGTTTGTTGTTAAAGTGGTGGAAGCCCGCGGCTTCGATGCCTTTCCGCTGGAGATGAAAATAGAAACGCAGCATTTTGCAAGGCCGCAGGTGGTTGTGGCGGATGCGGTGTTTAGCACTGATGATGGTGGGAACATCAAGCTCAACTTTCCTATCAACCTGAAGATGCTGATTCAAAATATTGGTGCCGGTGGTGCCAAGGAGGTGAAGGTGAACCCGGAATTTGCCGAGCCTAACTGCGTCTTCCTTGGCGAAACCGATCATTACGACCTGGGATGGCTCGCCAGTGGTGAAACCCGTGAAATAGATTTCCTCTTTACAGCCACCCGCCGCTATACCAACAACACCATTCCGATAAGGGTTAAAATCTCCGAATCTTATGGAGAATATGCCAGGGACACGCTGCTCACGGTGAGTTTGCAAGAGAACCTGATTGCTAAAAACCAGGTTGTAATTACCGGAATACCCACAGCGCCGGCAGATATCTCAATCGCTTCACTCACCGCTGATGTCGATAAAAATATTCCGGTTTGTTTTATTAATAAACCATTTCGCTACGCACTCGTAATTGGCAACGAGGATTACAGTCGTTACCAACGGGGGCTTAGCAGTGAGGCCAACGTGGAATTTGCCCGCAACGATGCCTCAGTATTTCGCGACTATGCACGCAGTGTGCTGGGCGTAGAAGAGAAAAACATATTTTTCCTCACCGATGCTACCGCGGGCGAAATGGTCCAGAAAATCGACCTCATCGCCAAGCTTGCCAGCAAAACGTCTGCTGAAGCGGAGATCATTTTCTATTATGCCGGCCATGGCTTGCCTGATGAAACTACCAAAGAACCTTACATCATCCCCGTGGATGTGTCGGCCACCAACCTCAACGCTGCCATTAAGCTGGCAGATGTTTATAAAATGTTCAGCGAAACAGGAGCCAGGCGGATTTTGGTTTTTCTGGATGCCTGCTTTAGCGGTGGTGGCCGTGATGCGGGACTCCTTGCAGCACGTTCGGTAAAGGTGAAGCCACGTAATGAAATGATCGATGGCAACATGGTGGTGTTTGCTGCAAGCAGTGGCGAACAATCTTCGTTGCCTTACAAAGAGAAGCAACATGGCATGTTCACCTACTTCCTGCTGAAATACCTGCAAGAAACCAAAGGCAATGTTACATTGAGTGATCTTGCCGATGATGTCAAAAATAAAGTCTCACTTGAGTCGCTGCGCGTCAACAGCAAAGAGCAAGACCCAACCGTTCAGGTGAGCCATAGCGTAGCCGACAAATGGGAAAGCTGGCGAATAAACGATAAATAATGATGAATAAACTGACACTCTTTTTCCTTGCTCTCCTGTTTGCGATGCCCATGCTACTCATGGCGCAAAAGCCTAAAACCGTACGTGCTACCGGTAGCGCCATTTCGCACGACCTCACACCCGAGCAAACGCGCAGCAAGGCCATCGAAGATGCCAAACGCAACGCCCTGGCGGCGGCTGGTGTAGCCGAAACGATTTCCTTTACCGACTTCTCCTATAAATTTGAGGACAACGCCCGCTTTCAGGAAATCTTCCAGGCCATCTCCTCCATCGAAACAGGCGGCGAAATCATTGTGGACAAAATCCTGAACGAGAAAAAATTTTTCAACGAATTTGGCAACATGGTGGTCGAGGTAGAGATAGAGGCTACCATTTATCGCCACCGCGAAAAAAGCGACCCTGGATTTGTGCTGATGGTCGAAGGCATTGATGAGGTTTATAAAAATGAAGACCTTCTGAAATTTCAGGTAACACCAGCCAAGCCGGGATATCTTAAAATTTTCAACATCACCGACGAAGATTCCTACATGCTTTATCCCTATCGCAACCAGGAGCATCCGCAATACAACGATGTGCCCGACCGGCTTTTTGTGGCCAACCAAAAAGTTACTTTACCACTCCACGCAGCTTTCATTGATGGATATTTCCTTGAGATTGATACGCCGGGCAAGCTGCAGGAGTTTAATATCCTGATGTTTGTTTTTACAAAAAAAGACATCCCTTTCATGGGCGAAGGCTCTTTTAATAATATCATGAAATGGATTTATGCCATCCCGCCTGACGAGCGAACCACGCAACAGATTGGGTTTATTATAAAAAAGGGGAGCTGACAGGATCGCCCGGCCGGTCATTAAATTGTTTTCACGAATTTTCCCGATGTGTCATTTGGCGCATGGAGTTTAAAAATCAAACTTTAAAGACGCTCAATCGGGCATCTTAATCGGAATCCAAAACGAATGACTCACTTTAGAAAGTTGTCTCCTTTCGTAAGATTTTCGAGCGCCTACAGGATTTCAAAAACGTCACTCGCACCTTGCTACTTTTTCTCAAACCGAATATAAACCGGCAGATGATCGCTGTAGCCGCCAAAGTATTCGCTGCGCCCGGCGGTGCGGTTTGGAACCATGTTTCCATCCTTCTGGCGGAATAGCATCCAATCCTTTTTCAGGATTTGAATGCTGGCAGGCGATAGTTTGTAGGAGGTGTTACCGTTGAGCAGGTTGGATGAAACGATCATCTGATCGAACAAATCCCAGCTTCGCCAGTAGAGGGTTCCTTCACCGGACGTGAATTTCTCGGTGGCAAGATTATAAAGCTTTCCTTTGCTCACATTATTTTCAGGTACAAGTGCGCCCAGCGTTACGGTTACATTGTCGTCGGTGGGGTTGTCGTTTAGGTCGCCCATGATGATGATGTTCGCGTTGGCATCAAAGCGAAAGATGGAATCGACGACGTGGCGAACCTGCTCAGCAGCACGCTGGCGTTTGGGATCGCTTTGTTCTTTTCCGCCCGAGCGCGATGGCCAATGGTTGACGAGGAAATGCAATGTGTCGCTGTCGGCAGCCAGCGCTTTAAAATAGAGCAGATCGCGCGTGCGGTCGGTGCTATCAAAGTCGAAGGTGAGCGGGTAGGGGCGGCTATGGAGGGGTTGCAGCATCCCGTGCCGGTAAAGCAGCGCCACGTCGATGCCGCGTTCGTCGGGGCTGTCGAAATGAACGATGTCATAACTGCCTTTATCGAGTGGTTTGGTAGCCACCAGGTCGCGGAGCACACCAAGGTTTTCCACTTCTGCCAGGCCAATTGCCAGCGGTAACTCTGTGCTATCAATTGCGCCAAGCACCCGTGCAATATTGCTGAGCTTAGTCTTGTAACGCTCCGTGGTCCAGGCGACGGTAGCTTCCGGTATAAACTCGCCGTCGTGAACACCGGGGTCGTCGATGGTGTCGAAGAGGTTTTCGACGTTGTAAAAGGCAATCGTAAAATGATCGGGCGGTGCCTGCCCGCAGGAGGTAAACAAATAAATCAGCCCGAAAGCGGCTACAAATGCCGGAAGTAGAATTCTTGTTTTCATAAAGTGATTTCTAAAAAATGTTTTGTCGGTTATTCCTTTGGTTTCTTGTCCTGCAGCCACAGCATCTGCCCGGTGCGCGGCTGGGTGCCGGCGGCCATGCGGTTTTTGCTATAAAGCTGCTTTAGCTTCATGCCGTACAACTGAGAGATGCCGCGCATGGTTTCGCCCTGCTTCACAAAGTGATAAGGTGTATTGGCTTTGTTTTTTTTGCGTTGCAGATACACCATGTCGCCTTCTTTTATTTTATCCTTTTTCGTCAGATCGTTGTATTTCCACACCTGATAATAATAAATATTGAAGTCGGCAGCAATTTTATAAAAGTCGTCGCCTTTGCGGGCAAAAATGAATTTTCGCTCGTTGTTGGTGAGCACCTTGCGGTCGTTTTTTCCTACGCCAAAGGCTTCATATTTCCTTTGGTCTGCTTTCGGGATTTCGTCGGGAGGCTTCTGACGGGCAAGCGCATCGTTGTAAAGCAGGTCGAATTTGTGCAGCTCCATCTCTTCGATGAGCTTGATGAGCATGTCGGCATATTTGGGATTGGTGGCGTAGCCGGCCTTTTTGAGTCCGTGCGCCCAGCCCTTGTAGTCGGTTATCTTGAGATCAAACAGGAAAGCATATCTGCCGCGCTGGCTCAGGAAAAAGGAGTGGTCCTTGAAGGATTCCTCGGCGGTGGCATACACGCGGAAGCATTCGTCGGGGGCGTCGTCGGTTACGAACATCGTTTTGCCTTCCCATCCCAGGTGACACTTTATGCCGAAGTGGTTGTTGCCTTCGCGCGCCAGGCGGCTGTTGCCGTTGCCCGATTCTATGATGGCCTGTGCGAGCGTGATGCTGGCCGGGATGGAAAAATCAATCATTTCGCGTATGGCGATCTCTTTGTACATCTCCACGTATTCGGCACGCGTCATCTTCACTTGCGCCAGCAGCGTCGTCAGCGGAAGCGCCAACATCAGCGCCAGCAACACCAGCCTTAGTGCCGGCATTTTGTTTCTGAACAACCCTTTCCGTTGCATCCCCATATTTCTGTTGCTGCTTTTCGCGTCCATTTCGTTCTACAAATAAAGCCACTTTTGGCCGATTATTGTAAAAGCTGTCGAAAAGAAATTTGGGGGAGGAGGCAAACTGTCCTTTAACCAAAGGTTCTTTTCGAAACTTTAGAACCAATGTTTTGAGTAATAATTGTTCGAGTTACGATTACACGAAAACGTTAGATCTTTATTAGGAAAATATATGGAAATACCCGGCTGATTTTTTTATCAAGGGAGTAAATTTGAGGATGAGGATGACGTAATGGTTCGGTTATGATGCATGGCCTATTATCGAAAAATGTTCCATTACACTAAGATGATAAACATTAACGTAAATCTCGGCAACGAATGCCGTTAGCCTTGATTAGGATTTAGAGTTGTTATTATGCGCTGGCATTTTCTTTTTCAACTTCTACATTCTCAACCTTTTTTAGCAGGTTTGGTATCATTGACTCACTAAATCCTGCAACAATTGCAAGCAGGAATACGATAAAAATATTGTCGTCAGTATTTAATGCCGGTAGTATTAGCTCAGATTTTAGCAAAACATAGACTATCAATCCGGAAAACATGGCTATGACTATTCGGGTCGCTCCATATACAATTTGAAACCAGCCAAAATCAGAGGAATCTATTTGAACCTTTTTAATATCTTTAGCTACCGATAAGAAGCCTCCAATTGAAGCATAGGTCATAATAAAGAAATGTGGAATTATCTCGGGAATGAATTGATATTTCTTAAGAAAGTAACTGAAAATTATTGCTGCAAACACCACGACCAAACAGCTCAGAAGGTAATAGAATCTGCCTTTGTTTATCTTAAACAATTCGATTCTGCTAATTAGCTTATCGCATAACTTATTGGCTTCCTCAATGTTCCCTTCAATGGCTTCAGCATACGCCAAACCAATTTGGTCAACATATTTCTTTTTCTCTTTCTTCGTTACAAGATATTCGGTTATAATGGAAACTTTTGCGCTAATCCCGGAACACCGTTTTCTTAATTCCATATCATCGGTTGCAACGGTAACATCGCCACAATTATCTCCTTCGAAAATTAAATAGTTAGACTTTGCTGCATACAATCTGGTGATTGTCTCGCCTCTGAATGATTCTCCTTCATTATAATCTGAGAGTGATTTGTTGGTCGTATCCATAATTGGTAAAATTATCAGTTGGTCAAATATTTGTTATTGAAGTCGATACTCATTTTCCAAAAGAATATATTTTTAAAAGTCAAAATTAAATTTATTTTATCAGGAATGACATTCCGTCTAATTTATTTTTGGGCAGATAGTTTGCTGGTAGATAAACAGGCACTCCGTTTAAATTTGTGTTTTGTGTATTTATTTTAAATATTAACACCAAAAAGATAGCCCACAAATGCCGACAGTCCCATTGCAATTGTCCCCCAGATTACTATTCTGATGACGGCTTTCCTGATGCTTGCGCCGCCCGTTTTTGCCGATACTGCACCAAGTAGTACCAGCGAAACAATGGTAAACCCATAAAGGAAATACTCCATCGTCGCGACGGGTGCTAAAATAGTAACCAAAAGCGGCAGAATCCCACCAGCCGTAAAGGAAGCTCCTGAGGCAAAAGCAGCCTGGATAGGTTTTGCCTCGCTTATTTCATTGATTCCTAACTCGTCTCTTACGTGTGTGGCCAGCGCATCAGCCTCGGTCAATTCTTTGGCTACCTGCCTGGCCGTTTCCTTTTTTAATCCCCGCCGTTCATAAATTTGGGCTAACATTTTCAGCTCATTTTCGGGCATTTCCGCCAGTTCCTGTCTCTCTCTTTCAATGTCGGCCTTTTCGATGTCTGTTTGCGAACTCACCGAAACATACTCTCCGGCAGCCATCGACATCACGCCAGCTACAAGTCCGGCAAGGGCTGCCAGCAACACTGGCTCTCTCGTTGCGCTTGCCGCCGCCACGCCAATGGCCAGGCTTGAAATAGAGATGATGCCATCGTTAGCTCCTAAAACAGCAGCTCTCAGCCAGTTGCTCCGGTTGATGTAATGGTTGTCGAGATAATTGTCTATTGTTATCATTATTTTTTATTCTTTTTAAAACCTTCGTTGCCCAACAACTCGATAGGCGTCTTTTCTAATTTTTCTTCGGTGAATTTCATCACTTTCTGTAGTGGTTGCCTGAATAATTGTCTTTTGTTATTATTGGGTTTTGTTGGATGCTTTAAAGATTACGCTAACGAAGACGTTTTATATTCTCCACCCGGCTCTGCTACCAATCTCAAATTAACTACATCTTCTTTTACGTCGGTGGTTGAGCTTGTCG
>CAZTCX010000080.1:0-16126 GCA_964612515.1 uncultured Lentimicrobiaceae bacterium
ACCTCTTCCCATTCCGAACAGAGAAGTTAAGCCCACCAGCGCCGATGGTACTGCCGTTTTGGTGGAAGAGTAGGTCGTTGCCAATTTTTTATTAATCCCCGTTTCATTTATTTGATTCGGGGATTTTTTTTGCCCGCCATTTTTTTATATCAGCAAACCCATCCTGGCATTTTTTTTGTACTTAAGCCCACTGAAATATTTTTGCCTTGTAACCCCATCCTTCAGGCCGCGGGGTTAGTGATTATCTGGTTGCAAAGATTTATTTCAGAACCCTGGATTTTTATAGTTGTAAAGTTGCCGCGTAATAAAAATTCTCTATATTTGTTTTCATTTAAAAACAAAAAATTATGAAAACACTTTTAGGGATTTTATTTGTCATGCTTGCCTCCACTGCTTTTGCGCAATTTCCACCTCCTACCAATTTTCAATTTAGCTATGAATACATTATGTGCAACGAATCCGGCGAATGTGCCGGCCAGTGGCTCTACGGGCCTACCTATTGTTCGCATTGGGCATGGGATGACCCGAGCGCAAATTCAACCGTTGCTAACTTAGAAAACTACAAGCTCTATTATTTCGATTTCTTTTCGAGGGATACCATAATACTTGCTACCCCGGTTGAAACCTATTTTGATATGGAAATAGGAATAATTGGAGAAATGTGGGTAACTGCGGTTTATTCAAATCCCGACGGCGAATCAGAACCTTCGGAAATCCTTGTTAACGATGACTTGCCCATTTCAATAGAGGAAAATCCCGGGATGGAAAAAATTGTTGTTTATTATGACAATAGTTTTCAAGAAATACGGATCGAAAATGTTGAAGCTGTTTCCGAAATCAATATTTATAACGTTCAGGGGCAGTTAGTTCAATCCCACCAATCGACAAAAAGTAGCGTTAACGTTGAGCTTTTGGCCAAAGGGCTTTATGTAATCGAAGTATTGTTTGGTAACCAGGAAGTGGTGCGGCGGAAAGTTATAAAATAGTGCTGCTCGAGAAAGCAAAAAAGCCTGACAGATTTACTTTCGTAAAACTTGTCAGGCTTTTATAATAAAATATTGCGTTGTGTGGCAATTTTATACTTTTACTGCACCACAAACTTTACTTTGCCGCAGGCGCCGCCGTCGCTGTACATCACGGCAACGTACATACCCGCACTCCAGCCCGAAACATCAAGCGTGGTTTCCTGCTGCCCTTTGTAAATCTTTTGGCTGTGCAACTGGCGCCCAAAGCTGTCGTAGCAGCGGAGTTGCATATTTTGGTGGTGTTCAGTATTTTCAAATTCCAGGGTAAGCCTGCCCTCTTTTACCGGATTGGGATGCGCCTTTACAGGAATGTGGCGGATGCTTTCGTAGTATTCCTCCGGGCCGGGCAGCTCACCAATATCTGTTACCACCAGGCAGGTGGTCAAATCCAAAATGCCCGATTCTATCGGATGCGGACACAGGCTGTCATAAACACGCTGCGTGGTATCGTATGGCGCGGATTGGAGGTGTTCGTTATTTTTGTAAACCAAAAAGTCCCATAGACCACCTACAATACTACTAAGTGCGGATATATAATTTCCTTCGTGGGTTTTTTGTAGGCCGGGTCGCCAACTAAATGTTTGTGGATGGCTCTTAAAATGATAAAGATTTCCGGCGGTATCCATTACCATGTCACCGCCCGGATTCGGACTTGGATTCAGGCCGAATTGTCCGACAGCCATAAACAAGGAGTCATTGATGCGCACAGCATTACTGATATGATTGCCATGAATATCTGGACCGAAAGAGCGGTTAGGGATTTGGCTGTAACCATACTCCTGACCGTTGGGACCAAAAAACATGAGCAATGAATTAGGCTCGTCTGCTGCACCCTGGTATCTTCTACCCCCCACCCCCATGAGCAATGTGTCATTAATTGCAATAGTATTAAAAGCCTCACCCCATACCGAATCAGCAACATGAAAGGGTTTCATCCATAACTCCTTAAAGGTGGAGGAAACATGAATAAACATGGGGCGGAGATATACGTGATCGGGATCCTCGGGATATGGATAATAGCAGAAGCCCGAAATATAATAATCACCATTGTGTTGCATAACGCGGTAGGGTTGATATTCACCCATGAGCGGGTAATCCTCCGGCATGGCATACGCCTGCTTTAAAAGCACTTGTCCGTCAAGTGTTATTTTGGCCAGGAATGCATGTTCCCAGTAGGGATAACCGCCGTATTGCAACAAGGCAACCAGATACCCTTCCTCATTTATGATCAGATCAAGCGTACCCCCACCATTAGAGCGGGGGTTTGGGAAAAATTTACACCATACAGGAATGCCGCATGGGTCCAATTTTATAATAAATGGATAGCCTGTACTTTGATTTTTTAATCCCATACCCCCGATATAAATATTTCCAAGGCTATCCTGTACAACGGAAATACACGTATGCCCTCCCGGAAGCAGGTCGTGTATCATAGTTTTTTCATACAATACATTGCCATTAATATCCAATTTACCGAGATAAGCCTTTTCATGGGTGCTTCCAACCATTGCAAATCCTTTATCATAGGTTTCGTGTATCCATTTTGCCTCATCTAAGTAGGGTGTGCCGAATTGAATTTCCCACCGGTAATTTTGTGCTGGCAGCAAGCCAACAGTGAATACACTAAGTAAAATTATTATGTACTTCTTCATCATGGATTATGTTTTGAATAAACCCACCGGATTGCCGATCCGGTGGGTTTAGGTTTTTAATAATTATTTATTAATGGTAAATTTAGTGCTTTCCGTGGTTTTGCCGCCGGCCACCAGGCTTACTATATAAGTGCCTGCATTCCACCCGCGGGTAATAACCGTGGCGGTATTCTCAGCCTGGGTCATGGATAATTCCCTGACCAGTTCACCCTTCAGGTTTCTTATCTCCAGCATGCGCCGGCTGCTTTGCTCATCAACTGCGTACTTGATCATCACGTAATCTTTGGCCGGATTGGGGTAAACTTCCAACGTCGAAGGTTCGGTGGAGGAGAGAATCTGTCCGAATTGTTCTTCGGCTATTATGGATTTGAACAAATCAGGAATTTGTATCGGCTCGTCATATTCGGTTTGATTGAGCATTACCAGTACATTTCGTGCGTACGTGGCTGCCGGCGCGGTGCCCTGCTGCAAAGCCACAAGCTGTTGTAGTTGTGCTGTCGTTGCGGAATACCAGCCATTTTCAGAGGCCAGAATATTTGCAGCAAGGTCGCAAAAACTTATCATATCCTGATGCGAAACAAACTCTGCACCCTGCAACGAAAATTGCAATAAAATATCATCAAGAGTAGCTTCACATTGTGTCAGGTTATCCTTCTGCAGGTAAATTAGGGCCAACTGGTATTTGGCCGCCAGATCGTTATCATTGGTAAGCAACTGAACAATGCTGTCGGTGCCGCCGCTTGTGCTGTCGGGATGTTGGTAATAATCCACCAGTGCGTTTAGTGTCCGGCTTTTTGTGAGGCGGTGTTTTGCCAGTTGCGATTCCATCTCCTCTTTGAGGCTGGTAATGTTGCGTCCGGCCAGTATTTGCGCCTTCATGTAGTCGGGCAAAGGTTCCATGCGTTCATCGAGTTTATCCATCAGCCTGTCCGATTTGGCGGTTTGCGGGTTGGCTACCATTACATCGCGTAGCATGGCACCCGGCAACACATCTTCTTTGTCAATGGCAGCTCCGGCCACCGTATCCGAAAGGTTGGGCGACTGATCCATCAGTGCGTTATATATTTCTATGGTTTCGGGTGGCAGGCTGGTTTCTATTTCCTGATAAAGCGCCGCAGTGTTGCCACCATCGGTAAGCAGCATAAGGCTCTGTTGGGTATTTTCTATTTCTGTATTTATTTCATCCAGGCCAGCGCGCAGGTCGCCTTCGGTGGTGCCCCCACCCGAAGTCGTAGGAGGGCAGCCATTTTCGAACATCCATCCTGTTGTAACAAAATTGCCAATAAGCGTTACTGTATTTTTTGTGTAATCTACCGGCCTGACTCTGAAGTCATAATTGTTCAATGGATAGTTATAAGAAATATGCGCGCCCTGGTTGTTGATATCGTCAAAATCGCCGTCGGGAACCAGGCCATGGATATCAAAAAGGTTGCCGGCCATGTCATGGGGGTTGGTACTGGAAGCGCCCTGGCTTTCGGCAATACCCCAATACTTGTTGGCAGGAGCCGGAATCAATATGTCGTAGTCGCAATCAGTAAATTCACAGCACAATATCTGTAAACCAACTTCCGGTTCATTTTGTATATTGCGGTTTTGTTCTTGTGCAGCAATGCCTTGCTGCAATCCGGTAAACCAATTGCGATACACCTCATTGGGATCGCTACCGGAGTTATGCACAATCAACCCAATACCGGTTCGCGAGGTCATACTGCTATAGAAATTGTTTTCCTCAATGGTGTAAGCTGTGCTATTGTCGAGATACAAGCCGTATCCCCCCTCTGTTACCCAGGGTGTGTTGATGTCGAAAAGACAATTTTTCACCACAGCGTAAGTTGTACCGCCTAACCAGGCTCCGCGGAAGTTATTGGTAAATGTGGAATTCTGTATGGAAGGCTTCAACTCTGCTGACAAGCCATAAGCTCTGACACCATAATACAGGTTCTCGAAAGTGGTAGGCTGATACTCCGTACAGGGATAGTTTTGGCTAATACAAAAATGATCGACATAATACGATGAGTTATAGCTGTGAATGCCAGTGCCTTGCTTATTAACAGGCAATGCGGAGATGCCTGTATTTTTAAAAGTGCAGCCGCTAATCTGAATGCCACGCACATTCACCATCGAGAGGTGCGCGGCAGGTGTTGCTCCACTCAGAAGTGTGCCGGTAGTTTCAAAAGTGGTTTGGCTAAAGCTGCTGAGGTTGTTGCGTGCATAATCGTGAAAAGCGACATCTGATTGGTTGTTGCGAAAGTAGGCTTTGCTGGCATGCACGATACCGCCGCCTTTGGCACCAAAGTCGCCGGAGCCGGCCTTAACGGCAACCACTGCATTTTGGATTGTCCCGCCATTGCTAATGCTAAGCCATCCCTGGTTGGCGGGTATTTGCGGGAGCAGTGGGTTGCCCCATACCTCGATGCCTTGCCATAATCCGGTGCAGGCGTTAGTGATAGTACCACCAGTAAGGATAAGTTTGCCACCGGGTTTTATGATGAGTTTTGCGTTATCGGAAAAGCGGAGACAACTCTTTACGGTTAATGTAGCATTCGTTTCAACTATCAAATCGCTATTGATGGTTTCGTCGCTGTTCCAGGTTTCATCACTATCTATAACCAGCGGTGTGGTGTTGTAATGACATCCGTTGACATATACCGCATTGTTGTACGAATTAAGCCTAAAGCTGCCCCATTGATTCAAGCTTGCCTTGCCTTCTGAATCCCAGACAAAAATGTCGCTACCAGAAGCAGCAATCACCTCATTTTTGCCATCATTGACGATATCGCCAATATAGGGATCAGAATTTGTTCCACCACTTAAATACAATGGCCATCCCAGCACCGGATCTCCGTTTAGGCTGTAGGCATATAATACGCCATCGTTAGAAGGAACAATAATTTCGCAAGCATCATCTGTGCCATCCACATCAGCAACTAAGGGTTGCAAGTATTGACATTGCAGAGTTGGAATGTTTTTGTCAAGAATTTCTGTGCCCTGATAATCCCAAACTTTTAAGTGTCCTAAATCGGCAATCATTACTTCGGTGGTGCCATCCAAATCCACATCGCCGCAAACAAAAGCCGGAGGCCAGGCCCATGCTTGGCTTTGTATGCTCAGTTCAATATTGTGATTGTCGTTATCCCATCCTGTAACAAGACTTCCATCATTTTCGATGGCATAAATATATCCTGTTGTACCACGGATCGACATAAACAAAATTTCATAATCATCGTCATTGTCAATATCGGCAGCAATTACCGGACAGTCAAGCCTACCATTGTCAGTGTAAACAGGGTTTTGATTTGTAATAAAGTCAGTTCCATCATGATTCCAAATGTATATTCCAGCTTCAAGTCCTATAACAATTTCTTTATCACCATTTCCATCAAGATCGACTGCTACCGGCATGGAAACAGCTTTTTTATCAATTGGATTCTCAGCAGTGGTAACGGGCCATCCCGGGTAGATGTTACCATAACAATCAAATATCTCAATCTTATTGCCCCATTGGTTGGGTACAATAATTTCAAGGTCGTTATTATTATTTAAATCTGCTAAAACAATGCCGTTGAAATTCTTGAATGCTATTTGCTTTTCCCACATCAAATCCGGGATACCGTCGTTGTCAGCATCTTCATTTTTATACACCAATACTTTATAATTATCAGGGTTCGACCCATCCTCACCCATCCTTGTGGCAACCACAATCTCAATTATCCCGTCATTATCAATATCCCCAATGGCTGGTGTGCTGGTCATACTTATGCCAATATTGGCAAAGCCACTAACTGATGTTGGATTTTGATCGATATCATATAATTCCTCTCCATCGTGCCTGAAGCCGAAAATAGTTCCTCTGTTGGCAGCTTGATCGCCCCTCCCACTGGTGATAAATATTTCTTTTTCGCCATCACCTTCCAGGTCGTAAACATTGGGGGCGCCCCAAAAACCACCATGATCTTCATTTGTTACGGTTATGGGCAGCCAATCGGGGTGGTAGGCCAGTGATGTCCAGGCATGTTTGGGGGCTGATGGTTCGCTTTCGTTGCCCGAGGGTGATATGGCAGTTACTTTGTAATAATATTCCGTTAATTCTCCTAATCCTGAATCCTCGAAATAGGCAACTGTTAATAAGCCGGTGGTGTTGAGTAGCGCATAAGAACCTGTTTCGGTGTCGCTGCGGTATATATTGTACCCGGCCACGCCATCATAAACAGTCCAGAAAAGGGCTATGCTGGTGAGCTTGCCCCTAAAGTCGATTTCAATATCTGATATGTCGGGTTTTTCCAGAAGATTGAATTCGAACGACCATTGCTGCCCAAACCCGTTTGCAGCATCTAAATTAAATTCTAAAGGTTCCGGATCGCCGGGGTAATTGGCAGCTACACTAAAACAAAATTGTGTGGTGTTGGTTTCTGTCTCGAAGGAAACAATGTCGCCATAAGCCCCCTGGTTTTGTGATATTCCGCTAACATACCCACTTGTTGAACTTAAAACTGCATTAACGTTTTGCAAAAGCGAATGGCTGTTATTGCGCAGATCGATGTCGAACCAAACAGTTTCACCGGCTTCGATTATTTCATCACCATTTGAAGTGTTAATTACCCTTTTGGAGCGCTGTACAAGTTCGGGAACACACACTTCGAGGTAAATTTCATCAGTATATTCATTGCTGCCCGCATCTGTCATTGTAAGTCCAAAACTGGCGAGTTGGTTTTCAACCAGTGCGGCATCAACTGTAAAAGTAAAATTGCCCGCAACAGTTACAGAATTACCAGCAGGGATATTTCCGTAGTTGAGCTGGTTACTGGTTATGGTAATAAAATTATCGGGGCTCGACAGAACAGCACTTACGCCATTGCACCCCGTCAATCCTGAATTACTCACTTCGATATTCAAATCAATGGTTTCGCCGGCATCTATGTTTTCATCGCCGCTTATGGTGTGGTTTGAGGTAAATAAGTGGGAGGCAGGATTTGCTGTAACTGTAATTGACTTTTCGACAGGCAGGTAATTCTTTGCTGTTACAGTTACCAGGATATTATTCTCGGGATCAACTGTGTTCGGTGTACAGGATATATTGGCTGTAACTGTACTTCCCGTTCCTGTGATGGTTTCAAGGGCATAAATTTCACCATCACGAAAAAGACAGACTTTAGCATCTACTCCTGCTGCAAGGTTACTAATTTGTACTGCTATGCTTTGCTCTCCGGTATTTACACTTGCCGGTACATTTACCACAAGTGGGTTTTGCAGGTCGGGGCTGTCAGTCCAAACGGGCATTTCGGGTTCGCAGGCAATGCTGTGTGCAAAAAACATTAACCTTTTATAAGTATCATAATATGAACTTGCATGGTATAGCGATTTCACGTTTTTAAAAGATACTCCTATTGTGTTATCAGTATCATAAATGTAACTAATGAACGGTTTGTTATGTGAAGATACCATACCTGACCATCCAACACAAGTATTGGCAACGATGGCGACACCTCCGTTTTCAGAATTAAAAAAATGCTCGGTAACGGTATTCATATCCCAGGGCATGGTTGTGCAATGGGTCATACAAAAAATCATTCCACGGTCAGTGTTTATAAGTCCATCCATATGGGTTCTGTTAAGTGAGCCATCTGCAGCAGCAAAAGAAGTGGGGCCTCCATGGCCCAAAGCGCATACGATATGGTGGCTGACAGCCGGCTGTCCTGTTCCATTAAATGCATCCAATACATCCATGTTATTATGATTGGTTGTATTGTATAGTTCGGTAAAACTTACATAAGATGGAAAAGCTGGCTTCAGTATGTAACCTATGCTACCCATTGAAGAAAACAACAAACAATTATTCTCATTCCCCTGTGAAGTCTTTATATACTCAAAAAATTTTGTTTTAAACCTGTTTAGCTCAATTAGTTCTCCTTCAATCATGTAATCCTCTACCGGGATACGCCCGATTTTTATATCGGGAAGGCGGTCAACCTGGTCAATGTTTATTGTGTTTGGAAATTTTTCTTCAAATGTCCCATCATTCTGCCTGTCCCAATTGGCTTCGCCATAGGTGGCATCACCGTCGGCATTCCAGTTGCCATCTAAACAGGCAAAATACATATCGGCCGGGATAATTGCTCCGTTTGGATAAATATCTTCCATTTCTGAGTACCATGGTGCTATCCATGCATAACGGATAGGTGCCTGTTCACTATCGCCACCAAGCATTACATATTGCACTCCCCAATTTTGGTAAGCATCAATAATAAAGTTACGCACTTTCTCGGCGGGGTCAACGCCGGGGTAAAAACTGTAAATCCATTCCACAGTGCGCACCACGGCCGGCACGCCTTTTTGTGTTTTCCAGTTGGCAATTTCCTGGAAACTTTCAGCCATGGTTTCATTGGTAATGATGACATATTCAACCGGCTGCCCGTTGAAGTTGGGGAATTCATCGGGTGCAAAAGCTGCCCCGGTGCAAATATCAGTTTTTTCCAACTGGAAATAGGCATCTATATCAGCCGGGTTTTCCACAAAACTTTTTATTTCATCTTTTAATTTTGAATAAGCGTTTTGAAGCATCCTGCGGGGTTTCACCGGGTTGTTATCTTCATTGGCATACACCAATTGGTATTCGAGGTGGGTGGTGAGGTAGAGCTTTTGTGTTACCGGGTTGTAGGTAAGCGGGTAGTAAAGCACCCCTGCAATATGCACCCCCGATTTAAATCCAGCCGTGGGACTGTAGATATACTCAGCCGGGTATTGTGTATTTACACCATAAATAGCCTGGCTGGGAACAACAAAATCCGGTTCGGGCTCACCTGGTATTTGCCCGGGCTGTGTGGGCATAATGCTGTAGGTGCCTGTAAGCTCCTGTTGCTGAATGCTTAGAATTTGGATACTTGCCACGGCCTTATCCTCGGGTATGGCAATGTGAAGGTGCTTAATTGGCAGATAGGGTTTGCCAACATCGTTTTCCATGTCGCAACCAACAATAGTGCTTACATCCCAGCCATCGCTTTGCGTGGTGCTAACATCGGACATGGTAAAATTTACCTGGCCCGTGTACTGGGCGTAAAGCCCCTGCAATAACAGCAAAAATACTGTTGTTAATGCTACTGTGTTAATTTTCCGCATAATTTTGTAAAATTAAGTGGTTAATTATTTATTTAATTGACTCGCAAGCGGGAGCAAGAATTTAGCGATTGGTGCCCCGCTTGTTTTTTATGAATTTTGTTGTGTAATGTTTTTTATTGCTTATTATATCCAAAAGATAAACACCTGGGCACAAATCTGATATATTTAAAGTTGCATTTTGCTGTGTTGTTTCTAATATCTCCTTAATAAGTACGGTTTTATCATCTACATCAAAAATTGTAACAATAACTGTTTTGGATTTATCCGGGATTTTAATATTAACAAATTCGTTAGCGGGGTTTGGGTATATTTCTATATTGCTTTGACATGCCATTAAATTGTTAATGTGTACCCCGGAAGTGTCGATAGTGATGTGTACCGGCCGCCTCCACAGCTCAAGCCCACTAACAAGTGAGTTACTAGCACTGCAGAAATATGTACCTTCATCTACTTCAGTAATGCCCTTGAAATACAGGGTATCGTTGTTTTCACCTTCTATCAACGACGCGTTTTTATACCATCTATAAATTGTGTTTTCTCCACCTGTACCTGCATATATACTATAGTTGTTGCCAGGAATAAGTGTTGTGTCAATTTCTTCGAGCATATTACTTTGGGGCTCATAGTCGAACAATCCGTAATTACCATTAAGATACATTAGGTAATGGGGTTCCAGATCCTCGAAGCGTAGATCGTTAAAATCAAGCGTGAAGAAATCAATAATGTAATTGAATTGGGCATCGGGTAAAGATGTAAAATGATTGTTTGAAATGTTTAATCCGGAAATTATGAATGATAATTCACCCCATTCATCAGGCACGGGTCCACTAAACAAATTATTTGAAACATTGATACTTATGGGGTCAAAATGTAATGGATAAAACAAATTACTAAGGTATGTTGGAAGTTGACCTGTAAGTTGGTTATGTTGCACATATAAAATTTCAAGATTATCAAGACAGGTAATTTCCTCAGGTATATTACCAGTGAGTAGGTTATTATTCAACCTTAGTTCCCATAAATTGGTACAATTTCCAAGTTCCGGCGGAATGGGGCCGGTAAGTTGATTATCGTGCAGGTTGAGAAATATCAAACTATCTAAGTTGCCTATTTCGGATGGGATGGAGCCGGTGAGGTTGTTTTGTGGTAAGTTTAGCTCTGTCAAACAGGAACAATTCCCAATACTCTTGGGAATTGTTCCTGTAAGGGAACAATTCCCAATACCTATTTGCTTCAAACTTTCTATCTGAAATAATTCAACTGGTATTTCACCAATTAACCCATCATCATTTGAGCAGGCAATTGTTACTAAACCATCCAGTTGCCCCAGTTCAGAAGGTAGTGTTCCTATTAAATTATTACTATTTAGTATAATTTGATTCACCCTATCCCCTTTCACAGTAATACCATACCATGTACCTACCGGCCCTGTAAGCCAGTCCGTGTTGTTATTCCAGTTAGGGCCTCCGGTGCTGTTGTAAAAGGCAACAAGAACCAGGGAGTCCTGCTCGAGTACCTGAGCGGGTGCGGTGAAGCACCATAGGGTAAGTATTATCCATAGAGAGAGCAGACGGATAGGCAACTCTAAATCATAAAACCTTTTCATAAGGCGTTGATTTTAGTTTGTTAATATTATTAATTGATGGTAATGTTGATAACCATTGGTAAGCATTACCAGATAAGTACCCGGCCTGAGCCAGCTTACATCCAACTGGTTATTTTTCTCATCTAACATTTCACGCACAAAAATTCTCCCGGCAATATCTGCAATTTGTACTACGGTGTTGCCCTGCACATCGTGTGGCAACCCGACATGTAAGTAAGAGGATGCAGGATTGGGAAATATCCTCACACCAACCATCTCTGGTGTTTCTGAAAGCCCGATAGGTGAAGCAACGCAACCATCGAAGTTGGCGTTGTTGTTAACGTAAACCAGTGCGCCCTCGTTGTATTTGCAAGCGGCATAGTGGCTATCATATTCATCCACAGGATAAAACATTCCGATGTTGGGTCCCACACCTTCGATAAACATCACCCGTTCGTCCCATTGTGTTTCCAAATCGAATCGTATTATTTTTCTGCCTTCAAGGTAAAACACACTATCCACTTCACCGAAAGTACCGGTTTGAAATTCAAAGCTGTCGCCTAAGCCTAATCCCATGTCCATGATGAGTTTTTCGGCGTTGTTGTAAATGTCGGTGTACCAGATTTTGCCGGTATTTGCATCCTCGCGTACCTTGCCTGCGTAAATGGCCTCGGGATAAAGGCCGGAAAGAAACAATGCAGCATAGGCTGAATCAGGATGTTTGTTGGTGTAGAGATCTTCTGTAACAATCCCGAAAAGTTCTCCATGAGCAACGACCCACGAAGTGGAGTCGGAAGCAATGACTGGCTGGTAAGGCTGTGCCCAAGCCGAAGAAGCTAACAAAAGCAACACCATTATCAGTGTAGCAGAAGTGGCGTTTTGAAGAGTTGTTTTGTTTTTCATCTTATTAATTTTTTTGTTAAACTTAAATTTGACTTATCAAAGCTATAACATATTTTGCGTTCTGAGCAAGTTTTTCAAGATGGTGGGGGTGGTAGATTTAAGAATTATTAACAGTTGTATTAATGGATGGTACCAACGAGGTTAGCTAATAGCACATGAATCATCCAATTCTTGCTGGATTCGATAAAATGGAAAACCTATGGGCTTTTTCACTTTTAACGAATGAGTCCGGTCTAAAAAGGTGTCGGTTATTTTATTCATTTGGGCTAAAGCCCTGAGTGCCAACGCAATTATTAACCCCGCACTTAAGGGCGGGGTTAATGAAAATCAAAAAGTTACCGGGCTTTAGCCCAAAACTGATCGTTTTTATATTGAGATCACGGATTCCAAGGATCGACAACCTCCCTCTTATTTTGTACTTTTGCCAAAAAAAACTATGAGGCACCTTATCGCACCTTCCGTTTTATCAGCCGACTTTGGCCATCTTTCTACCGAAATTGAGATGCTCAACCGCAGCCAGGCCGACTGGATTCATGTGGATGTGATGGACGGCGTGTTTGTTCCCAACATTTCTTTTGGTTTCCCAATTATCAAATACCTGAAGTCGGTAGCCAAAAAGCCGCTCGATGTTCATCTGATGATCGTGAAACCGGAGCGTTATTTCCGGGAATTTAAAGAGAGTGGCGCCGATCTCCTTACGATTCAATACGAAGCCAGCATTCACCTGAATCGGAGCATTCATGCTATCCGTGAGCTTGGCATGCAACCTGGCGTGGCCATAAATCCGCACACCAACATTTTGTTACTCGAAGATATTATCACCGATGTGCATCATGTGCTGGTGATGAGCGTCAATCCTGGTTTTGGTGGGCAGAAGTTTATCGAGCACAGTCTCACGAAAATTTCACAACTTAAAGAATTGATTTTAGATAGCTCGTCGCAGGCGCTCATCGAAGTGGACGGAGGCATTACTTTGGAAAATGCTCCGCAGCTCCTCAGTGCCGGAGCCGATATTTTGGTGGCTGGCCACACCATTTTCTCGCAGCCCGATCCGGCAGCAATAATCCGTCAGCTTAAGGAATTAAAAATCGACAGGTCGTAATGATTTACCAAAAAGTTGTACTGATAGGTGCCGGGCGTGTGGCGCATCATTTAGCGAAAGCGATAAACCACAGTGGCCGAAAAATCGTGCAGGTTTATAGCCGCCATCTCGGTAATGCGCGTGAACTTGCTTCTCCTCACAGGGTTGCCTTCACTGACGATCTCAGCAATCTCGATGCTTCCGCAGATATTTACATCATCGCTGTTTCCGACGATGCGATTGCCGGAGTTGCCAATCAGTTGGTTGTAGCCGATAAAATGGTGGTGCATACTTCCGGCTCCACGCCAATGAATGTGCTCAATCCAGCCTCATCAAATCATGGCGTACTTTATCCGTTGCAATCTTTTGCTTTTAATACCGATATTGATTTTAAAAAAGTCCCGCTTTGCATAGAAGCTGCTGATCCCAAAACGGAAGAAAATCTCATTTCGTTTTCACGAAGTATCAGCAACGACGTGCGACGAATCAATTCTGACACGCGCTTGCAAATTCATATTGCTGCTGTTTTTGCTAATAATTTCACCAACTTCATGTATTTGATGGCGCAGGAAATCCTGTCAGAAGGAAAAGTTGATTTTGATATCCTGATGCCACTCATCGAAGAAACTACCCGCAAGCTAAAAGATCAGCAACCGCAGGAAGCGCAAACCGGACCGGCCAGACGTGCTGACATTGGAGTTATCCAAAAACATCTCGGCCATCTTAAAGATCATCCCGAAAAACAGGAAATCTACAAGATGCTTAGTCAATTTATTCAAGAACATTTTAATCAAAAAAAATAGTATTCTTCTTTCATCGATTTCAATTAATACCTTTCACATGGCCGTAAAAAATTACAAAGAACTTCTCAAGGATATTACCACCCTCATCTTCGATTATGATGGCGTTTTCACGGATGGCAAAGTGCTGCTTACCGAGAATGGCGAGCAGTTGCGCACGGCCAACGTAAAAGATGGTTATGCGCTGCAACTGGCCAAAAAGAAAGGATATCGCATTGTGGTTATTTCTGGCGGCACTTCCGAATCCGTTCGGCTGCGCATGATCGGCCTCAAGATCCATGACGTATTTATCCGTGTGGAACACAAGCTGAAAATATATCACGACTACATCCAAAAAAATGAACTGCATCCGCGCGAGGTGCTCTACATGGGCGACGACATCCCCGACCTGCAGATTATGCGCGAAGCTGGCGTGGCCGTGTGTCCGGCTGATGCCGCCGAAGAGGTGAAGGAAATATCGCATTACATCTCGCATCTCAAAGGTGGCGATGGATGCGTGCGCGAAATCCTGGAGCAGGTGATGAAGGTGCAGGGCAAATGGATGAACGACGACGCTTATGCCTGGTGACGATGATAGTTAAAAATGAAAATTACCGGACAGTCTGGATGCAAGGCGCCTCGGTGCTGATGATCGAGCAAAACCTGCTGCCTTTCCGTTTTGAAATTATCGAATGCAAAGATTATCTACAAACCTGTGATGCCATCAAAACGATGGTTGTGCGTGGTGCCGGCGCTTTAGGCGCTGCCGCAGGGTTTGCTATGGCCCAGGCATTTTTACAAAATAATAGATCTGAATTTGTTGATGCCGCCCGCCGCACCATAGAAGCTACCCGACCAACCGCACGCAATCTTTTTTATGCTGTCGAACGGGTCTATCGGGCTGGGTTGATTACACCGCAAGCAGCCGCCACCGAAGCGCAGGCGGTTGCCGATAAGGACGCCTCCGATTCGCAGGCTATCGGTCATTTTGGAAATGAATTAATAAAAGATGGTTTCCGTATCCTCACCCATTGCAACGCCGGCTGGCTGGCCTTTGTGGATTATGGCACCGCACTCTCGCCAATATATCAGGCACACGAACAGGGCAAAGAGGTTTTTGTGTGGGTGGACGAAACGCGGCCACGCAGCCAGGGCGCCCGGCTTACCGCCTGGGAGCTGAACAATGCCAATATCCCGCACCGCATCATTGCCGACAATGCGGCGGCTTGGCTCATGGCGCAGGGCGAAGTGGAGATGGTAATTACCGGCGCCGACCGCATTGCGGCCAACGGCGATACCGCCAATAAAATCGGAACCCTCGGCAAAGCCATTGCCGCAAACGCTTTTGGAATTCCTTTTTACATCGCAGCGCCCTTATCAACTTTCGATCGCAATTGTAAAACCGGAAAAGAGATAACGATTGAAAACCGGGATCAGGATGAGGTGCTTTTTCAGGAAGGGCCTGATGCGCAAGGAGAGATGCATCGCATTCGTGTGGCGTCGCCGGGTTCGCAGGCACTCAATCCCGCCTTCGACGTCACGCCGGCACGTTACATCACCGGCATTATCACCGAAAAGGGAATTGTAAAACCCGACGTTGCCGCTATTGCGGAATTATTCCTGTGAGATTTGTATCAGCGTCACCTCTGCTGAGCCACCCTCGGGCTGCAGACTGATCCAGTTGTTGTCTTCGCTGAACCATTTATACTGCCCGCCCACTTTTACAAGGTAATCGCGCTGCCCGTCCGACTCAGGAATATTGATCACGAAGCCGCCATTTTTCGTGGCGCCCTTTCCGTAATTCAAAAAGAGCTTAAACTCGCGGCCACTCGTGTTGCGCGCTTTCACCACCACATAACTCTCCTTGCGCCCCTGGCGTGGAACCGGCTGAAAATCGTATCGCTTCAGCACATTGTCGTCGAGCATCTCGCTGCTTTTCACCACATCTACCACCACGTTTGCTTCGATAATTTTCGAAATCTGCCGGA
>CAZTCX010000081.1:0-15970 GCA_964612515.1 uncultured Lentimicrobiaceae bacterium
TCAGCGGCGTAGCCGCCGACTGAGCCCTCCCAAGAATCCTAACAGCTTGTCATTCTAAACGAAACGCAGTGGAGTGAAGAATCTATTTATGGAAAATGATGTTTACCGGAAAACAATGTTTTCAATTATGAAAAATTTCTTAAAAGGCCTTTTTTTCGGGCGACAGGTAACGCACTGACCGCTGTTCTTCTGTTTATTCAATTATTTTTGTGTTTTAAAAAAAATGCGGTCTTCAAACAAAAATCTGTGACAACCAAAAAGAAAAAAAGCGTCCTCCTTCGCATCTTCAGCATTCTCTTTACGATTGTTGCAGGCGTGGTTGCCCTTTTGGTTGTGATTGCGCTTTTGCTAAATATCCCCGCCATCCAAACCTACGTTACCGGCCTCGTCACCGACAAACTGCAAAAGCAGCTTGGCACCGAAATCCGCGTGGGTGCGGTGAAGATAAAGCTGCCGGCAACCGTTCATCTCGGCGACATCTACGTGGAAGACCAGCAGCAGGACACGCTGTTTTTCGTTGAGAGTATCGACATCAGCGCCAACCTGCTGAAACTCATCAGCCAGGAGGTGATGGTACAGCGCCTGGAGATCGACCGCCTGACAGCGCGCATAAAAAGAGGCTCGCCGGGAGCGCCGTTTAATTTTGATTTCATCCTCGAAGCATTTGCCGGCGACACCACCACCACCCAAACCGACACCACCACCAGCGCCTGGACCATTGGCATCAACAAAATTGCGCTTTCGCAAATTGATGCCCTTTACACCGATAGCACCACCGGAATGGATGCCCGATTGCTGTTGGGAAAGCTGGATTTGAATTTCGATGATTTCGATTTGAATAAACCAACATTTGGCGTGGATGCGCTTTCGCTGAAAAACACCACCGCAAGCCTGGTGCAATGGGACGTTGCCGGAATCCCCGAAGAAGCTTCCGCCACTACCGACACTGCCAGCAGCAGCTTCCCGGAGATAGGCCTGAAATTATTGGCGCTCGACAGCATTCAATTGCATTATCAAAATCGTAGCTCTGGCATGGTGGCCGATTTGGATTTGGGAAAGCTGCGGTTTGAGCCGGAGAAAATTGATCTTGCTAATCAGATTTTGGAACTGGGGACATTAAAAATTTCCAATTCCACTGCATCTCTCGTTGTTGGGGGAGGCCTAGTGCCTCCCCTCCAAGAAGAAAAAGAAGAAGAAACGGTCGGCACAAGGTCCACCCCGACAGAAGATTCTTTTTCAGATATTCTGCCAGATTGGAATATTAAAATGCAACAACTGCTGCTTGACGATCTCGATATTTCTTACACCGTCCGCAATGCGCCGCCGGCAACTTTTGGCCTTGATATGAACCATCTCGAACTGGCTAATCTTACGCTCGAGCTGCGCGATGTAACGATCGACCAAAAAAATGCTGCCGTCCAACTCCGCGAGCTGAGCGCTAAAGCCAACAACGAACTCCATTTAAAAAATCTTTCTTTCGACGCATCGCTTGCGCAAAATGAAGTGCAGATCAGCGATCTTTCGGTGGCTTTAAATCAAACCAAAATCAATGGCAATGTTGAGGCGCACTTTGCTTCGCTTGCGCAAATCACCGAGAATCCGGGAGCTATCCAAATTGATCTTTCATTAAAAAACACGTCGCTTTACACGCCCGACGTTTATTATTTGGCCGGGCTGAATCCGCGCGACTCTTTGTGGCGCAAGTACAATTTTCTCCATGTGCAGGTGGCGGCCGACGTTCGAGGAACCATCGACAATCTCGACATCCGCAAGCTGATGGTTTCTACATTGCGTACCACCTTGCTGGCATCGGGTGAAGTGGCCAATATTACTCGCCCGGAGCAATTGGCTTTTGATGTGCGGCTCGACACGCTGCGCACCTCGCGTCGCGACCTGCGCCGCCTGCTCGACACGACCTGGTTTGCCGGATTCGTGCTGCCCGACACCATCGGATTAGCACTTCAGGTGGCCGGCACGATGGATTCGCTGCAGGCGAAACTTTGGTTTGCTTCAAATTTCGGAAATCTGTCTGCCGATGGCTTTTATGATCGTCGCGGCAAGCTGCAGCGCGACACGGCAGCCGTTCAGCTAAAGATGGATGAGATGGCGCTGAACCGATGGCTTAGCGACACCACTTTTGGAACTGCTAATTTACAGGCTACGGTGCACGCCAATGGAATCACCGCCGACTCGATGGTAGCTGTGGCTGAAGCTAATATTAATAACCTGCGCTACAACCGCTACGACTACAAAGACATTGGCTTGCAGGCCACCATGAATGGCCGGCAGGCGGAGGCGCATGTAACCAGCGACGACATTAATGTGAAATTTAACGTTGACGCAAAGGCCACGCTCCAGCCTGAAATAACAACATTGGATGCCGATATCCACATTGACCTGTTAAACCTTTATGCCTTGAACTTTAGTACTTCTAAATTTGCAGTTGCCAGCAATATTAATGTCGATGGTAAATATGGTGGTATTGATGATCTGAGCGCTGAAATAGTGCTGAAGAAGACACGGCTTATCAACGAGATTTCTTCCTACACCATCGATCATATCAGGTTGCATCCGGTGTTTACGCCCGATAGCACGCTGCTGGATATCGAATCTGATTTTTTGCAACTTCATTACGAAAGCAACATAGCATTGTCGGAAACTGACTCGCTGCTGCGGCTGGCCGTGATGAAATACATTGGCAAAGCCGATACGCTTTCGCTTCCCGCCGACAAGTACGCCGGGCTTGACCTGGGCATCCGGCTCCCCGAAAACTTTAAGGCGCAATTGATTCCGGGGCTTGATAAATTGGAGCTTGATACCATCACTGGCAGGTACAGCAGCAACAACAATCTGCTTGAGCTGCGGGTGAATGCACCCCGCATCACCTATCAAAAGCTGGGGGTAGATAATTTGTTTTTAAATGTGAATGGCCGGAATGATTCGCTTTCGGTGCAGGCTGGCTTTGATGCGTTGCAATACGATACGCTAGATGTGCGCAAGATTACCATTGACGAGTCAGTCAGTGATGGTAAAATAATTTCGAAGATCTCGGTAGCGGGAACAGGCACTTCGCCGGATTTCCTTTTCGATAATAATATTTCCATAAAAGACAACACCACACGTATTTCTTTTAGTAAAAACGGGCTTGTTTTAAAAGGTGAAACGTGGGAAGTGGAAGAGGGTAACTTCCTGCAGTGGAACGACACCGGAATGGTGGCAAAGGATTTTATTTTTAATAATGGCGATCAAAAAATCGGAATGGTAGCTACCGATAGCTCCACTAATTTTATGGCATCCAATTTCGAACTTAACAACCTCATCAGCATTATACAACTAAAGAACGAAGCGCCCATCCTTAAAGGAACACTGGATGCACAAGTCATCATACCGGTTCATGAGCAGTTCCCGGGGATTCGCGCAGATATTGCGATAAGCGGTTTGCATTTTCTGGATACATTGATCGGCGACCTGCAATTTCATCTCAGAGAAGAAACCGATGCCCTGGCGTTGCAGTTTGAGATGGACAATAGCAGCAATTCCATTACCGCCAAAGGGACGATTGGGAAAAGTGACAGTTTACAGCCGCTTGACATCACCGCCAAAATTGATTTTAATGACCTGAGCCGTATTGAGGTATTTTCGTTGGGAAATCTCGAGGATGTGCATGGTAGCGTAAAAGGTAATTTTGCTATAAAAGGGAATTTGAAAGCGCCTGAGATAAGGGGAAGCCTTGCTTTTGAAGATGCTGAGATGACAATCGTTCCGCTTAACTTCCATGCGCTCATGGCCAATGAAACCATTACCATCGACAATCAGGGAGCCACGCTCGACCACTTCACCGTGGTGGATCCTGATGGCAACACGCTGATACTCGATGGGCGCCTGCTGACCAATAATTTCAGCAATTTCGGTTTTGATTTTAATATCAAAGCCAATGATTTTAAACCCATCAACTCTACGCGCGACAACAACAAGACCTACTACGGTTCGCTGGTTTTCGATGCCGACGTAGGTGTAAAAGGCGATACGAAACTTCCGGTGATTAAAGCTGACATTACCATAAAAAAAGGCACCGGCTTTACCTATGTATTGCCCGGAAGTCAGGTGGAAATGGTCACCGCAGAGGGCATCATAAATTTTACCGGCAAGCTGCAACCAGCCGATACCATTTTCCGCAGCGACACACTTGCCACCGTAGCTGATTCTATTCTTCAAAAGATTTCAGGGATGGACCTTTCGGCGAATATAAAGCTCGATCCTGAAGCTAAACTGACGCTCTTCATCGACCCGGTTTCGGGCGACTATGTTTGGGCAAGTGGCAAAGCAAACCTCAACATCAGCATCGATCCCAGCGGCACACAGTCCATCACAGGTGTCTTTGAGGTCACTGCCGGTGAATATCAGATTTCTTTTTACGGATTGGTAAAAAAGAACTTTGATTTTGTTCCGGGGAGCACCATCACTTTTTCGGGCGACCCGATGAGTGCGCGAATGGATTTTTCGGCAAGCTACACTGTGCGCACACAATCGCTGGCGCTGGTGAGCAACGAAAGTGCCAGCCTTACCGATGCTGAGAAGAATTTGTTCCGCCAGCGGCTACCTTATGAAGTGCTTCTCAACATCAAAGGACAGCTCGAAAGTCCTGAGATAAGCTTTGAGCTGCGCCTGCCCGACAAATACATGGTTAATTATCCACAGATAGCCAGTAAACTCAACCAGATAAATTCAGGCAACAACGAATCGGAACTCAACAAACAGGTTTTTGCCTTGCTGGTAACGGGCAGTTTTATTGCCGATGATCCGTTTGCTTCCAGTGGCGGTTCAATCGAAAACTTTGCCACTACTGCTGCAATCAATAGCGTTAATGGAATTCTGGCCGAGCAGCTCAACAAGCTGTCGAGTAAATATATAAAAGGCGTGGACGTAACTTTTGGCCTCAACTCCTACGAAGATTACGAAGGCAGTAGCTCGCAAACGCGCACAGAGCTGGACGTGCAGGTAAGCAAACGACTATTCGATGATCGGCTCACCATCGAGGCATCCGGAACTTTCGACGTCAACGGCGGGTCAACTCCAAACACTACCCAAACCACACAGCAATCCTATGGCGAATTTTCGGCCACTTACGATCTTACCAAAAGTGGTGATTATAAAGCTCGTGTTTTTCATGAAAATGCCTACGACCTCTTCGATGGTGAGGTGGCCTTCGATGGCGTAGCTTTTATTATAGAGAAAAGCTTTAATTCACTTTTTGGGCGCCGTGCTGATAAGAAAAAGGAGAGCAGTAAGAAGGACAAAACCAATCAGGAAGGAGTGAAAAATGAAGAGTAGAAATACTGCCTTTTTGATATTGCTTATCGTGGTGCTTGGCACAATAAACGGATGCACGGGACTACGTAAGATCCCCGAAGGCGATTATTTGTTTACCGGAGCCGACATTCACATCGACTCTGCCTCCGTTTTATCAAACAAGAAAAAAGCCCACGAGCAAACAGAAGCACTCATCCCTTCAACCAACACAAAGCTTTTCTGGATGCGCCCTTTCTTGGCCATCCATAATACGGTGAAAGAACCGAAAAAAGAAAAAGGCATCCGCTACTGGATAAAATATAAACTCGGCGAACCTCCGGTGCTGCTTAGCAAGATCAACCCTGGTGAGATAAGTGAAGCGATGGCAAACCGACTGGTAAATCTGGGCCATTTTTCGGCCAGCTCCGATTATGAAATTAAGGAAAAAGAAAAAACTGCCAGCCTGCTTTTTAATATCCATATCAGCAGCCCTTATCATATCAAGAGCATGCGCTTTCCGCCTGACAGCGCTGGGCTGCGACGAGAAGTACTCGAAACTAAACCGAAGTCGCTGATACTGCCAGGACAGCCGTACGATCTTTCGGTATTTGTGGAAGAACGGCATCGGATAGAAGATGTGGTAAAAGATAGCGGCTATTTTTATTTTTCTAAAGATTACCTGCTTTTTGATGCCGACACCTCGGCAGGCAACAAGCAGATTGCCGTCGATCTGAAGGTGAAACCAAATACACCAACGCTGGTGCGGACACCATTCCGGATAAACAATATTTATGTGCTCGATGATTTTTCGCTCAGCAATTACCATCCCGACACAACGCTAATTCAGAGGTATCTGTACCTATCCGAAAACCATTATTTTAAACCAAAAACCATTCTGGATGCCGTCTTTTTGACTCATGATAGCCTCTATTCCCGACAAGACCATTACAACTCGATAAGCCATCTGATGGGTCTTGGTATTTACAAATATGCCAATGCCCGCTTTATTGTAACCGATACTGCCGCCGGTTCGATGGATGCCTATTTTTATCTTACCCCACAAAAAAAGGTTTCGGTGGGAGCGGAGGTGAGTGCTGCCGTCAAAACCAACAACTTTGCCGGGCCGGGGCTTAATCTGAGTTTCAAGAACCGAAATACATTTCATGGAGCCGAAGCCTTTCAGCTTACCCTGGGCGGACGCTTCGAGACGCAATACAGCGGACAATACAAAGGCGAAACCTCCTATGAGGTAACGCTCAATGCCTCGCTTACCTTTCCGCGTTTTGTGCCAATTCCTTTCGGACGCAACCTGTCACGGCAGTTTGTGCCCAAAACTACCGTTTCGGCTGGCGGCGGATTGTTTTCACGGGTGCGCTATTACGAGCTGCATTCCTTTAATACCGCATTAGGATACAACTGGCGCAATTCCGATCGGTTTGCACAATCATTTAACCCCATCGACATCAGCTATACCAATCTGGTAAAAAGTTCGGTGGAATTTCAGGAGTATCTTGACGAAAATCCTACAATCAAAAGGAGTTTCGAAGAGCAATTCATCCTCGGAGCCGTTTACAGCTTTACCTATAGCACCCTGCATCTGAAGAACAAGCATACTTTTCTTATTAGTGAAGCGGCTGATGTTTCGGGTAATCTGGAATATCTGATTGCTAATAATTTCCCCGGATTGGTAGATAAGCAAGACGGACAATACACATTGCTGAACGTGCCTTTTTCTCAATTTGCGCGTCTGCGCAGCGAGGCGCGTTACTTTATCAATACCGGTAACAGCACAGCCGTTGGCATGCGCTTGATAATTGGGACGGGTATCCCCTATAGTAACTCAGAAACGATGCCGTATGCAAAGCAATTTTTTGTTGGTGGCACCAACAGTGTCCGGGCTTTTCGGGCGCGTACGGTAGGTCCGGGTAGTTATAATCCACCCGACTCGCTCGACAATACCTATTTGGATCAGGCCGGCGACATCAAGCTGGAATATTCTATTGAATACCGGTTTCCCATCCACAGCTTTCTTAAGGGAGCCTTCTTTGTCGATGCAGGAAATATTTGGTTGGTAAATGCTGATGAACAACGACCGGGAGGGAAATTTGATTTTGAAACATTTTATAAGGAGCTGGCCATCGGCACTGGTTTTGGGCTTCGGTTCGATTTCGATATTATTGTGATACGTCTCGATCTGGCCACCCCGATACACAAACCCAATTTGCCCGAGGGCGAGCGATGGATTTTCACTGACATTAAAATGGGAAGCCCCACCTGGCGTCGCGATAATTTTACTTTGAATATTGCTATCGGGTATCCGTTTTGATCCGTTGTCAGTCATAGTTGCGGGGTTGGGAACCGATGAAGGGATTTCAACTCTAATGTTTCTCTTAGTCCCTCGCGTTTTGCGTCCCGCGCCTTGCTCTTTGCGCCCTGCGTCTTACATCCGGCTACCGCCTTTTTTGAGTGTAAAAGCAAAGGTAGTTCCTACGCCAAGTCGGCTCCGCACGTTGATGGTCTGGTCGTGGGCATCGATGATGTGTTTTACAATTGCCAAACCCAGTCCGGTACCTGACTTTTCGCGCGATCGGGCGCTTTCAGTGCGGTAAAACCGTTCGAAAATTCTGGGGATATCTTCGGGAGCGATACCCGGCCCATCGTCGGTCATCTCCACAAGGATGTTTTGGTCGAGGTCAAAAAAGCTCACACGCGTGATGCCCTCTTTTCCGGAGCCATACTTTATCGTGTTTTCTACCAGATTGACCAGTACCTGACGAATCCATTTTTTATCGGCAAAGACCAAAATGGGCTTGTCGTAGGTTTCGGCGAAGGTAAGCTCACGCTTGCGTTTGCGGGCTTTTATTTCTAAAAAATCAAAAACCTCAGCAGCAAGTTCTACGATATCAAAATTGGTAAAGTTGAGGGCTATTTGTGATGTTTCAAGATTAGAAATAGTCTCCAGGTCTTCCACGATTGCAATCATGCGGTTGATATTTTTGCCCGTTCTCAAAAGATAATCGCGGTTGATGGAAGGATCCTCCAGGCCGCCATCGAGCAGCGTGAGCACATAGCCCTGGATGTTGAAGATCGGAGTTTTCAGTTCGTGGTAGATGTTGCCCAGAAACTCGCGGCGATATTTTTCATTTTGCTTCAGTTGTTCAATCTCCAGCTTGCGGCTTTCGCCCCATTCCTGCACCTCCTGGTTTACCGAGTCAATGGTTTTGCTTTCGTATTCGCGGCGTTCATCTTTGTCGCCTTTTTTGCGTTTCAGGTTGTAAATGGTTTTGTAGATGAGTTTTATCTTTTGATAGATAAAGCGCCTGAGGGTGTATTGAAAAGAAATGAAGATCAACACAAAAAGGAGTAGATCGAGCACCAGCATCGTCTCAACATCCACCGGTGCTAACAATTGTCCGATTGCAAGCCAGCAAACCGTAAAAACGGCAACCACCAGCAGCGCGTTGTAGAGCGCGAGCCTCGAAGGATTGGCTTCTTTCATCACATTTCCATTTTATAACCTACTCCTTTTATGGTGGTAATGGCATCCAGGCCAAGCTTCTCGCGGATTTTGCGTACATGCACGTCTATGGTGCGGTCGCCAACAATCACGTCGTTGCCCCACACGTTACTGAAGATTTCTTCGCGCGTAAAAACCTTGTTGGGCGTAGAAGCCAGTAGGAGCAGAAGCTCAAATTCCTTCTTGGGTAGGGAGATTTCCTGGCCGTCCTTTATAATAAGGTATCGCTGGCGGTCGATGGTGATATTCTTGAGGTGGATTTGTTCGACGGTTACCTCAGGTTTTTTGTAGCGTCGTAGCAGTGCCTTGATACGACTGATAAGCACTTTGGGCTTTATCGGTTTGGTGATGTAATCGTCGGCGCCAGCTTCAAAACCTGCAATCTGGCTATAATCTTCGCCCCGGGCGGTGAGGAAAACGATGATGCTGCTGCTGAGTTCCGGGATGTTACGTATCTGTGTGCACGTTTCGATGCCATCCATGCGGGGCATCATTACATCCAGTATGATAAGGTGGGGCTTTTCGCGAACAGCTATCTCGATGGCATCTTTGCCATTGCGCGCTGTGCTTAGCTGGTAGCCTTCTTTTTTCAGGTTGTAACCGAGAAATTCCAGAATATCTTTTTCGTCGTCAACGAGCAGAATTTTAAAACTTTCATTTTTCATAGCAAAAGCAATGGTGTGCTTGTAATCATTAGCATCATGCAGCGCATCTTGCAGTGCGGGTAGCAAAAACGCTGCTGCCTGACGGCGTTAAAAATAATATTAATTTTACTCCGTCAAATAAATCAATACATTAACAAATAATAAGATGACTAAACAAATACTCTTTACGGTTTCCATAATCTTACTCTCGGTCCTGACGGTCAGCGGGCAGAAGTTCAACGGAGGGTTTCTGGCGGGAGTAGGTGCCGCTGAAATCTCCGGCGACCGGCTGGAAGGCCCCAACAAGGCTGGCATCTACGCGGGTGGCTTTGTAAACCGCTACTTTACCGAGCGATCTTCGGCGCAAATGGAGCTAAACTTCGTGCAAAAGGGCAGCCGCAAAAATCCTGACTCACTCGATTACAGCACCTATCTGCTGCGGCTCAACTACGTGGAGTTGTTTTTGAATTACAAATGGGACTTTGGTCATATTTTTACATTAGAAGTGGGGCCATCACTTGGCGTGCTTATCAAAAGCTACGAAGAAGCAGATGGCTTTATCCTCACCGAGCCACCGTTCAATGCCACCGACCTGAGTGGCAACTTTGGCCTTTTTGTCTGGCTTACACAGCACTGGCAGTTTAATGTGCGCTATTCTAATTCCATACTGGCCGTCCGACCCCATTCGCAAGGACAGACTTACAAGTGGAACCGCGGCCAATACAACGAGGTGTTGAGCTTTACGTTTCATTACACTTTTTTATAATTTGGAGAATTATTCGCAACTCTGTGCCGGTTTTTGACTTTCCTACTTTTCGGATGCTTTAAAGGGATAATTTATCAAAATACAAGTCCTTTTTGTACAGATTGAAACATAAAAGGAATGAAAATAAAATCTTTATTGATTTGGCGGGCTGATAGATACGCGCGAAGAAAAAAAAAGTTGTAAAAGCTATGCTAATTTTATGTTAATTTGTGTGAAATTTTGAAAAGAGCCAGATGTGACTACAAATAACTAAGAGATTTAAAATGAATTACATTACAAATAACAATTAATCAAGGACTTAATTTTTAATTACTAACCAATTTTTCAATTATGAGAAAATTTACACTTTTCCTTGCATTGATGTTTTTCATCGGGATGCAAGTACTACAGGCACAAACCAGGACCATTACGGGTACTGTGACTAATGCTGAGGACGGGAGTACCATCCCCGGAGTATCGGTAGTCGTTAAAGGGACAACCTTTGGGACAACCACCGACCTCCAGGGCAAATACACCCTGAATGTACCTTCGGATGCTCAAACGCTGAAGTTCTCTTTTATTGGAATGGAAACAGTAGAAAGAGGCATCGCCGGGCAAAACGTTATCAACGTTAGCATGGAGCCAACCACTACGGCACTTGAGGGTGTAGTAGTAACTGCGCTTGGTATTACCAAGGAACGCAAGGCGCTCGGATACGCAGTTCAAGAGGTTTCAAGCGAAAACCTTACGCGTTCGGGTTCATCTGACTTGTCAGCAGCTCTTCAGGGTAAACTATCTGGCGTCGAAATTAAACCGTCGTCGGGTATGCCTGGTGCATCGTCACAGATTGTTATCCGTGGTGCACGTTCTTTTTCGGGCAACAACACACCGCTCTATGTTGTGGATGGTTTGCCAATTTCATCTACGGCTGATTTCTCGACTGGTAACAGTGTAACTGGCGCTGACATTGCTGACCGTGCCATCGACATTGACCCCAACGACATTGCAAGCATCAACGTACTCAAAGGTCAGGCCGCTGCTGCGCTTTATGGTATCAGAGCTTCCAACGGTGTAATTATTATCACCACCAAAAGCGGTAAAGGAAATAAAACCGGCAAGCCTGCCATTTCTTTCTCCAACTTTACAAGCTTTGAAAAGGTTTCACGCACACCTGACTATCAAACCAAGTATGCACAGGGAAGCTATGGCGACAACATTCCCAACACTTCATTCTCCTGGGGACCAGAAATCAGCAAATTGCCAGATGATCCCACCTATGGGGGAAATACTGTGAATGCGTACACGAATGAATTTGGCAAAAAAGATGGTATGTACTACGTTCCTCAACGGAAGACTGCCGGTCTTAACCCATGGGTAAAACCACAGGTTTACGACAATTACGGAGATTATTTTGATTTGGGTTATACTACAACTACCTCCCTTAATATCAGCCAGGCTACCGAAAAAGGCAACATCGCCTTTGGTATGGGTAACACAACCCAGGATGGTATTGTACCATCAACAGGTATGGACAGATGGAATGCAAAAGCTGCTGGTGAAACAGCTCTTAATGACGCGTGGAGGATGGGATTCTCCGCTAATTATTCGCGGACATCTATTGATAAGCTTCCTGCTGCAAACGATGCTACGATAGCAGGTGTGTATTCTGCTCCACCGAACTATGACCTTGCTGGGACTCCTTACAATCTGCCCTCTGATCCTTATTCACAGATTTACTATCGTTCACTCACTTTTGACAACCCTTACTGGGCTGCAGAACATAATAAATTTACTGAAACAACAGATCGCTTTTTCGGAAATGGTTTTGCGGAATATAGCCCCTACATCGCCGAAAACATGACGCTGAAAACCCGTTACCAGATTGGTACTGATACCTATTCTACGAACTATCAGGACATCTTTGAATACGGACACAAAAACAGTACCGGCGAGATTAATAACTATGGTATTACTTCATCCACCATCAACTCTCTGCTTACCGTTAACTACAACTGGAAAATTAATGACGACTTCAATTTTTCAGCTTTAATTGGTAATGAGTTCAACGACAGACACCGTAAATTGTATGATGAAATGGGTACAGCTTTCAACTTTGGCGGTTGGGCACACATCGGCAACGCCAAAATCCAGCAGGCCGATGAATCGCAATATCAAGACCGTACCGTTGGATTCTTCGGAAACCTCTCCCTCGATTATAAAGGCATGCTTTATTTGAACGTAACAGGCCGTCAGGACTACGTTTCGACCATGCCCCGCGATAACAACTACTTCTTCTATCCTTCGGCCTCGTTAGGATTTGTACTTACAGAAATGGAAGCCATGCGCGACATGCCTGTACTTTCGTTTGCCAAAATACGTGGATCGTATGCTGAAGTTGGACAGGCCGCTGAATATTATCAGAACTTCTTCACCTCTCCGAATTACGGTGGTGGCTTCTGGGGTGCTACTCCTATTCAATATCCCATTAATGGTATGAGTGCTTACCTCTCCAACAACGTCCAATACGACCCGAATCTGAAACCACAGAACACCAAATCGTATGAAATCGGTACTGAGTTGAAATTTTTCAACAACCGCTTAGGCATTGATTATAGCTATTCACACCAATTGGTAACCGATCAGATTTTCCAGGTTCCGATTGCTGCCTCTACAGGTGCTTCAGCATTGGTAATGAACGGTGGCGAAATCCAAACCAATGTACACGAAATCATTCTGTACGCTTCACCAGTAACGGGTCAGGGCTTCAACTGGGACTTCACCGTGAACTTCTCGAAAATCGACAACATGGTAAACGAACTTGCTCCTGGTGTTGAAAGCATTTTCCTTGGTGGTTTCGTAACTCCTCAAGTTAGAGCTGGTATTGGAAGCACCTTCCCTGTAATTTATGGTAGCTCATTCCTGCGCGACGACCAAGGCAGAATCCTGGTTTATGACGAGCCGGGTGCATGGTACCACGGTATGCCGCAAGATGGTCCTCCCGCTGTTATCGGAGAAGTTTCTCCCGATTTCCTTCTGGGCTTCTCAAACAAGTTTTCATACAATAACTTTGCACTTACTGCAACGCTCGATTGGAAACAAGGGGGCCAAATGTATTCAGGATCAAACGGCCTGCTCGACCTCTATGGCGTTTCTCAGAACACAATCAACCGCGATGACACATTTATTTTTGATGGTGTAAAACCTGACGGAACACCCAACGACATCGTACGTGGCGGCGCCAATGATCCGGAAGCTTATCAGGATTTGATCACCAATGTGCTTACCAATATTGATGAATATTATATTCATGACAATTCCTTCGTAAAACTTAGAGAAGTTACCCTTAGCTATGCGCTACCCAAAAGCCTGATGAAGAATGTTGCACTTACACTTTCTGTTTACGCACGTAACATTCTGCTCTGGACCGAACTGCCAAACTTCGACCCCGAATCAACACAGGGTAACAACAACATGGGAGGTTCGTTTGAGCGTTTCTCAATGCCTCAGACTTCCAGTTATGGTTTTGGAATCAACTTGAATTTTTAATCTTTAAACTCGAAGAAAATGAACAAAATAATAAAATTTTTAACCATTCCGGTACTGTTGGTCATAATGGCCGGATGCTCGCAGGACGTGCTGGAAGACATCAACGTCAATAAGAACAATCCTTTGGATGTTCCCTCAAAACTGATTATTACTGACGTAATGACCAAAACTGCCTTCTCGATAACCGGAAGCGACCTGGCTTTTTACGCTTCAGTGTATGTTGAGCATAATGTTGGTATTTACAATCAGATGTACAATGCCGAAATTCGTTCGGGTGAGCCTTCATTGGCTACTACCTACAACAACTCCTGGGGTTCGATTTATGAAACGCTTTATAATCTGAAGCTCATCATCAACAAAACCTCCGAAGGTGGCGACGAAGAAGGCAATTACCCCACGCTGGGCATTGCACAAATCCTAACAGCCTACAACCTGGCGATACTGACTGACCTTTTTGGCGATGTTCCTTATTCGGAAGCCTTGCAGCCTGGTATTATTTTCCAGCCTAAACTCGACAAGCAGGAAGATTTGTATAACGAAGTTTTCCGTTTGCTCGATGACGCCATTGCTAACCTAGATAAAGAAACCCTCGCTAAATCTCTGGGTGGACAGGACTTTATCTATGGAGGAAATATTGCAAAGTGGAAAAAATTCGCATGGGGTCTTAAAGCCCGTTATACCGCTCGCCTTGCTTTGCGCAATGGTGGTAAGTGGAACGAGGTGATTGAGTATGCCAATAATTCCTTTACCTCTGCGGCTGATGAAGCCAAGTTCGTTTACAACGGATCATCTACCAACAGTCCATTTGAAACCTTCTTTATCGACAGGGATTATTTTGGAGCAAGCCAAAGCCTGCATGACAAACTTATCGCACGCGACGACCCACGCGATGAAGCGTTCTTCGTTCCCTATCCCGGCGAATCCGAGCTGGAATTTGCTCCCAACGGAACTCCCAGTCAACGTCAGGGCTTTTATGGCGTTTCAGGTATTATGAGCTTAGTAGCTCCCACCTATTTGCTCAGCTATCACGAAGTCCTTTTCCTCAAAGCTGAAGCTCAGGTGCGCAGCAGCAATGTAGCTGAAGCAAAGACTACCCTGGAAGATGCCATGACAGCCGCCTTTGCAAAGTCAGAGGTGGGAATGGAAATGGATTCTGCTTACTTTGTTGGCGTTCAGGCTCTTTTTGATGCCAACCCACTCAAAGAGGTGATGACACAGAAGTACTTCTCCTTCTACGAATCAGAAGCAGTGGAAGCATACAACGACATCCGCCGCCTGAAAGCAATGGGTGATAATGTTATTGAATTGGCAAACACACTCAAATTCCCGTTGAGGTTCACCTATGGTGCCGATGATGTAACTACCAACCTGAATATTGCTGACGCCTATGGTACCGGCGCTTATGTTTACACCGATAACGTATGGTGGGCTGGTGGAAATCGCTAAGTTTTTAATTTTTAAAATATAAATAAATAGAATATGAAAACATACAAGATTTTAGCCTTACTGGCAGTAATGTTTCTAACCTTTTCGGCTTGCGAGACCGATGTAGTTGATCCCTCAGGTATAAGAGGCGAGGGTGTTGTGCCTGCAATTACGAATCTTAATCCTGCTGTTTTTGACGTAAACGATCCTGAAAACACCTTTATTAAGTTTGATCTGGATGCTACCGCCGGAGTAAGCGAAGTAATTGTTGTTGCTTCTTTTAATGGAGATATGAAGAGAATCGTTGTCGATAAGATTAGCACATTCCCTGCAAAAGATGTAACAATCTATATGCATGAAGTAGCTACTGCACTGGGAATCCAACTCAATGACATCGAACCTGGTGATGTGTTTACTTTGGAAGCAACTACGGTTCAGGGATCAAAGACCTACAGATCGAATGCAGTAATTAATGCTGCTGCAGTTTGTGCGTATGATCCGGATATCGTTACCGGCACTTATAATGCTACAAGCTCGGATTGGGGTGCTAACGGAAACGTTACCATCACCGCTGATCCTGACGATGAGTTTATTGTTTATGTATCAGGATTGGGTGCACTTGACGGTTTAGTTGAAGATGGAGACCCGCTGAAGATGATTGTAAATCCGCTGAACTTTGAAGTTAAAGCAGTAAAAACTGTAATTGCAACAGTTGCATTTCAGTATCACAACATCGCATACGAAGGGTTTGGTATTCTCAACACTTGTAATGGAACTTATGAAATGACTTTCACAATCACTGTT
>CAZTCX010000082.1:0-15871 GCA_964612515.1 uncultured Lentimicrobiaceae bacterium
CATTCCGGCCATCACATCCACTGCATCGGCGCCACCCACGCCAATAGCTACCATCCCCAGTCCGCCGGCATTCACGGTGTGCGAATCGGTTCCTATCATCATCCCACCAGGAAATGCGTAATTCTCAAGTACCACCTGATGGATGATGCCTGCGCCGGGCTTCCAAAATCCTATTCCATATTTATTAGATATCGACGAAAGGAAATCAAAAACTTCGCGGTTATTATCTTTAGCAACTTTTAAATCTTCTTCAGCTCCTACCCGCGCCTGAATCAGGTGATCACAATGGACGGTGCTTGGAACCGCAACTTTTTCGCGGCCGGCCTGCATAAACTGAAGCAGCGCCATCTGCGCAGTAGCATCCTGCATGGCCACCCGGTCAGGGGCAAAATCCACATAGTCGGCGCCGCGCGCATACTCTTTTTCTACCTCACCCCACAGATGGGCGTACAGGATTTTTTCGGTGAGCGTCAGCGGATGATTCAAAAGCTCACGTGTTTTTTGGATTCGTACAGGGAATTTATTGTAGGTAGTTTGAATAAGGTTGAAATCGAAGAGCATAGTTTCTTATTTTTTTGTTAATGGATTTGCAAAAGTAGCAAGAAAATGCCAGAGCTCTGATGTGACAATCGTTTCAGGTAGACTTTTTCCACCATTTGTAAAATGCTGCTCCCAGAGATTGCCCGGTAAAAAATGCAGCCACCAAAAAGATGTAGGTGCTCCAATGGAAACCAATTTCGAGATAAAACCTGAGGAAAATAATGATGGGCACCGGAATATGGATGGCCAAAACCCACGCTAAGCTATACCGTCGCGCGCTGCCACGCCAGTAGCCGAAGGGTAGGTTGATAATGAATGTCAACAAGGTGGCGAGCAACAAAGAAGCGGAAACGACCATTTTAAGATTTTATCTTATCGCGCAGAAATTGGCCTGTATAGGAATTTTCAGCTTTCACAATTTCTTCGGGAGTTCCCTCAAAAACGAGATATCCACCCTGGTCGCCACCTTCCGGTCCCAGGTCGATGATATGGTCGGCCGATTTGATAATTTCAGGGTTGTGCTCAATCACCACGATGGTGTGGCCATTATCGAGCAAAGCATTAAACGCCTCGAGCAGCTTGCTAATGTCGTGAAAGTGCAGCCCGGTGGTGGGTTCGTCAAAAAAGAAAAGTGTCGGACTTTCATTTGCACCTTTTGTAAGAAATGATGCCAGCTTGATGCGCTGCGCCTCGCCACCCGAAAGTGTACTCGACGATTGTCCCAGCTTTAAATATCCTAACCCCACATCTTGCAACGGCTGCAACCGGGTCATGATACGTTTTTCGGTGGCCGAAGCTTTCGTGCTGTCGATGCCGAAAAAATCGACTGCCTGGTTGATGGTCATATCGAGGATATCGGCGATATTTTTGTCTTTAAATTTAACATCCAGAACTTCATCTTTAAAACGCTTCCCGTCGCAGGCCTCGCAAGTGAGATAAATGTCGGCCATAAACTGCATCTCAATCTTTACCACACCTTCGCCTTCGCACTCTTCGCAGCGGCCGCCTTCGATATTAAAAGAAAAAAAACCAGGCTTGTAGCCGCGCACCTTCGCCAGTTGCTGATTGGCGTAGAGCGACCGTATCTCGTCGTAAGCTTTTACGTAAGTGGCGGGATTGGATCGTGAGGAACGACCGATGGGGTTCTGATCGACAAACTCCACTGCCTGTATTCGCTTCAGGTCGCCTTGGAGCACGTCATATTTGCCGGATTTTTCGGAATATCCTCCCAGATGTCTTTTGATGGCAGGGTATAAAATCTGCCGCACCAGCGACGACTTTCCCGAACCGCTCACGCCCGTTATCACCGTAAAAACATTCAAAGGTATCTTTACAGAAATGTCTTTGAGATTATTTTCGCGGCAGCCGGTGGCTTCGATGTAATCGTTGGATTTGCGCCGCTTACCTGGCACCGGCACATGGAGCGCACCCGTCAGATATTTTGCCGTAAGACTTTCGTCGCTCTGCAGCAACTCGGCGAGCGTGCCTGAAAACACCACCTCTCCCCCATGAACTCCGGCCAGCGGCCCAATGTCGATGATCTGGTCAGCCTGCCGCATGATGTCTTCATCGTGTTCTACCACAATCACGGTATTGCCGAGCTGCCGAAGCCTTTTCAACACTTTTATCAGGCGCTCTGTATCACGCGGGTGCAGTCCGATGCTGGGCTCGTCGAGGATGTACATCGATCCCACCAGACTACTGCCCAAAGAAGTAGCAAGATTAATTCGCTGCGATTCGCCTCCCGAAAGCGTGGACGACAGGCGATTGAGCGTAAGGTAACCCAAGCCAACATCACATAAAAATCCCAGGCGGTTTTTGATTTCCAACAAAAGCCGTCGCGCCACCTCCATTTCAAAATCAGAAATATGAATACTTTCAAAAAAGCTCAAAAGTCTATCCAATGGCATCAGCACCAGGTCGCTGATGGAATGGCCATCCACCTTTACATATTGCGCATCTTTGCGCAAACGTGTACCACGACATTCCGGACAAATTGTCTTACCACGATAGCGTGAAAGCATCACACGGTATTGAATTTTATAAGTCTGCTCTTCCACTGATCTAAAAAACTCATCAATCCCTTCAAAATGCTTATTGCCCGTCCAGAGCAGGTTGCGCTGTTCCTGTGTGAGTTGGTTGTAAGGCTTGTGCACAGGAAAGTTAAACTTCGGCGCAGCCATAATGAACAGTTCGCGAAATTGCCCCATTTTCTCACCCTTCCAGGGAGCCACCGCCCCCTCATATACCGAGAGGCTTTTGTTGGGTATCACCAAATCTTCGTCGATCCCAATGACGTTACCAAAACCTTCGCAGCGCTTACAAGCTCCAAAAGGATTATTAAAAGAAAAAAGGTTTTCCGTTGGTTCCTCGAAAGTTATTCCGTCGAGCTCAAATTTATTAGAAAACTCATGCGCTGTCAGCTTGTTGCCATCATACACCTTAATATAGCAATGCCCATTGCCTTCATAAAAAGCAATCTGCACCGAATCGGCCACGCGCGAGCGCAAGTCATCCTCGTCGGTTACTACCAGACGATCGATCACCACTTCAATCTCTGTAGTGCTTCCAGCAAGTTCCGGGTTTTTAATAATATCTTCAATTCGGATAATTTCTCCATTGATAAGCAAACGGGTAAAACCCTGCTGCAAAAGCACTGTAAGTTGTGCAGACAATTTGCGGACACCGGCGCTGGTGGTGCAACTGGTGATGAGAATACGGGAATCGGCGGGCAAAGCCACCACGAAATTTACAACATCCGTAACCGAATGACGCGCCACTTCCTGCCCTGAAACCGGCGAAATGGTATGACCGATACGTGCAAAAAGAAGTTTGAGATATTCGTAAATCTCGGTAGAAGTACCCACAGTAGAGCGCGGATTACGGGCATTCACTTTTTGTTCGATGGCAATGGCAGGCGAAATGCCTTTGATGTAATCGACTTCGGGTTTTTGCATGCGTCCCAAAAACTGTCTGGCATAGGCGCTCAGACTCTCCACGTAACGGCGCTGGCCGTCAGCATACAGAGTGTCGAAAGCCAGCGATGACTTGCCAGAACCCGACAAGCCGGTAATTACGACCAACTTGTTTCGTGCAATGGCAACATCAATATTCTTCAGGTTGTGCACACGGGCACCTTTGATGAGGATAAATTTATGAGGGTCTAAGGTTTCAATATTATCAATTGACATGGAATGTGTTTTACCGTTTGATGGCATAATTTTTGTAAAATTCAAGCCAAAAATTTGTCGTTTTGTAAGGCAACAAAAGTAAAAGAAAATTTGGTGGTGTTAAATTTTGTCTATATTTGCAGCACCTTTTCAAAGATTAACATTGACTACTTAACGCATTATTAACCAAAAATAGGAGACAGATTATCGAATAAATTCTACGCTTGTGAAACAAACATAAAAAGGAGATCCGTATGAAAGCTCAATTTCCAAGTGATAAGGACTTAATTTGTCAATTTTTGGAAGGTAATCAGTTTAGCCTTGAAAAGTTAATCCAACGCCACCAAAACCGGGTGTTTGCCTACATTCTCATGGTGGTAAAAGATAAACAGCTCGCTGATGATATTTTTCAGGATACGTTTATCAAAGTAATCAACACCATCAAATCCGGTGCTTACAAAGAGGAAGGGAAATTTATCCAGTGGGTGATGCGTATTGCTCACAACCTCATCATCGACTATTTCCGCAAGTCGAAGCGCATTCCTATTGTTGAAAATGACAAAGATGATTTCGACATTTTTGACACCATCCGCTTTACCGATCCCAGTATCGAAGACCAGATGATCACCGAACAAATCCATGATGATGTGCGCAAGCTGATCGAATATCTTCCTCCCGAACAAAAGGAGGTACTCTTTATGCGCCACTATTCCGAGATGAGTTTTAAGGATATCGCCGAGCAAACCGACGTGAGCATTAACACTGCTTTAGGGCGTATGCGTTATGCGTTGATCAATCTCCGCAAGCTCATCAAAGAAAAGAATGTGATCCTCACCAAGTAATTCTTCAAGCATGTAATAAAGGGTTCAAGTGCTTCGTTTGCTATTTTGTTCACTGAGTCAATCATCAACAAAATAGCCTATGCCTAATCCTTTTACTCTTAATGATTTGATGTTCTTTGCTTACAGCGACCCGGAGTTTTCCGACGACAACAAGTACCGTAACATGATCGAGGCTGATGAGAACCTTTCCAAGAAATTCAACACAGCCCTTCGTGTGAAGAGGTATGTCGCCAAACTTAAAGTTGGCCCCAGTCAAAACACCATCAACAACATCCTGAACTATTCCAGAGCATTATCTGTAATAAAAACACAAAAAACAGGAACCTTCAGCTTACTGCTGAATTAAGAAAGCTCTGAAAAGAGAAAAGACTTTTCAACAAAAGCCACCCATAGCAGGTGGCTTTTCTATTTTTGCAAACAAAACTATTGCATTGACAAAAAAAGAGAGATACAAGCTGTTTATTAAATATTTTTCGGAGCACCAGCCCGAGCCTGAAACCGAGCTGAGATATTACACACCCTATGAGCTGTTGGTAGCTGTTATACTTTCGGCGCAATGCACCGACAAGCGCGTAAATATGATCACTCCTGCTTTCTTTGAGCGCTTCCCAAATGCTCCGGCACTTGCCGAAGCTACCACCGATCAGGTGTTTGAGCTTATCAAGAGCTGCTCCTATCCCAACAATAAATCCAAGAATCTGATAGGTATGGCGACTACGCTTCTCCGGGATTTTGATGGCATTGTTCCATCAGAGATTGATCAATTGCAGAAGCTGCCCGGCGTTGGACGAAAAACCGCCAATGTGATTGCTTCCGTAGTCTTTGACAAACCAGCCATGGCCGTTGACACGCATGTTTTTAGGGTTGCGGCGCGGATTGGTCTTACCACGAATAGCAAAACGCCACTCGACACGGAAAAACAACTTGTGAAAAACATTCCAACGGAATATGTTTCGCGGGCGCATCACTGGCTCATTTTGCATGGACGCTATATCTGCCAGGCACGCAAGCCAAAGTGTGACCAGTGTGCCCTTGCCAGCTTCTGCAAATATTATCAGGATCAGCAAAAAAAAAGTAGCTCTTAATAAAACTTAAACCACCAGATGAGCAGATGTTTTCATTAATTTTGTTGCTAATATTTTAATACCTACTACTATGGCATTTTTAAACAAAGGTGATAAAGCGCCCGATTTTACGGTAAAGGATCAGGATGGTAAAATGGTTTCGCTGAAAGATTTCAAGGGTCAAAAAGTTATCCTCTATTTCTATCCAAAAGCTGACACCCCTGGTTGCACCGCTGAAAGCTGTAACTTGCGCGACAACTACGACGATTTGCTCGGCCGTGGCTACAAAATTATTGGCGTAAGCCCGGACACCGTGGAAAAGCAAAAAAAGTTTGCTGAAAAATACAACCTCCCTTTCCCGTTACTTGCCGACACCGATCTGGAAGTAATAAAAGCTTACGGAGCCTGGGGAACCAAAAATATGTACGGCAAAAGCTATGAAGGCCTGCTGCGCACCACTTATGTGATTGACGAACAAGGCAGGATTGAGAAAGTAATTGCATCAGTAAAAACCAAAGACCATGCAGCGCAGATTTTGCAGGCAATGGACAACGAATAAATTTTATAAATCATAACAAGAACCAGGATTATGGCTAAAGAAAAAGATGAAATGGACAAGATAAAAGCTGACAAAATGCAAGCTTTGCAGCTCACTTTGGGTAACATTGAAAAACACTATGGCAAAGGCGCCATCATGAAGCTGGGCGACAATCCTATCGAAAATATGCCGACGATCTCCACAGGCTCTATCGGGCTGGATGCTGCGCTGGGCGTTGGCGGATTACCCAAAGGAAGAGTTATCGAAATCTACGGCCCCGAGTCGTCAGGGAAAACCACGCTGGCCATCCATGCTTTGGCCGAAGCACAAAAAGCTGGCGGCATTGCTGCATTCATCGATGCCGAACATGCCTTCGACAGAGCGTACAGTGAAAAACTTGGCGTGGATACCTACAACCTGCTGGTTTCTCAACCCGACAATGGCGAACAAGCACTTGAGATAACTGACAACCTCATCCGCTCAGGCGCCATCGACATCATTGTAATCGACTCGGTGGCGGCGCTTACGCCAAAAGCTGAGATAGAAGGCGAAATGGGCGACTCCAAGATGGGTTTGCAGGCGCGGCTCATGTCGCAGGCGCTGCGTAAACTTACGGCCAACATAAGCAAAACCGGTACGATCTGTATTTTCATCAACCAACTGCGCGAAAAAATCGGCGTCATGTTTGGCAATCCGGAGACAACGACGGGCGGCAACGCGCTGAAGTTTTATGCATCCATCCGCCTCGACATTCGCCGCACGGGACAGATAAAAGATAGCGAAACGATAAGTGGGAATCGCGTTCGGGTAAAAGTGGTGAAAAACAAAGTTGCCCCGCCATTCCGCAGCGCTGAGTTCGATCTGATTTATGGAGAAGGCATTTCCAAACTGGGCGAAATCATCGACCTGGGTGCTGAACAAAACATCATCAAAAAAAGCGGCTCCTGGTACAGCTATGGCGACACCAAGCTTGGACAGGGGCGCGATGCGGTGAAAAAACTTCTCGAAGACAACCCCGAGCTCGCTGCCGAACTCGAAGCAAAAATTCGCGAGGCGATTAAATAGTTTTCATTAAAAAGATAATTTAAAAATATCTCCACCCGCTGGAAGCCCACCTCGACAAGGCCTCCTGCGGGTGTTATTTTGAAATCACAAATCCCAAGAAAATACGTTTTAAGCAGCAGATTAATTTCTATTCAAACTTTACGAACCTTGATAAAATCTCAATTTACAAATAGCCTGGTACTGGCGGCTCTTTCGATCATAATAATCTTGACTGCCGGCTGCAATAATAACAATGCTCCCCAGGAAAGCAATACGCACGAAAATTTGGATACTGTTCTGGTGGCATTGAATAAAGCCATTGCAGGCAATGCCAACGACGACGCCGCTTACATCAGCCGGGCTGACTATTATTTATCTATAAATAATGTGGATAGTGCTTTGCGCGATATTCTCATCGCCATCAGCATCGACGAGCAAAATGCTAATCATTACATCACCCTGTCGGATGCATATCTGGCCTCCGGCAATCCGGATAAATGCATGGATGCGCTCGACAAAGCGCTAAGCCTAAATCCCGAAAGCCACGAAGCGTTACTGAAAAAAGCGCAACTTTACCTGATTATGCGCGACTACGAAAAAAGCCGTGCTACGCTTACGGAACTGCTCGACCTCGACCGCATCAATCCGCAGGCGTATTTTGTTGCAGCCATCGGCCAGCTCGAACAAGGCGACACCACTGCCGCCATCCGCAGCCTGCAAACCGCTGTTGATCAAAATCAGGAATATTTTGAGGCGCAGCTCCAGTTGGGGATCATCTTTGCCGAACAAAAAAAGCCTGTCGCAGTTAGCTATCTCAGCAATGCCATTGGCTTGCGCCCCGGAATGATAGATCCCTATTATCAGCTTGGCTTGTTTTTTCAGGAAAACGGCAAAATCGAGAGCGCCATTTCTACCTATCAAAACATATTGGATATAGCGCCCGAATATGTCCCGGCAATCTACAACCTGGGCTACATTCAGTTGGTGTATTTAAATGATTTCCCCAAAGCAATCGATTATTTTACGCAAGTGATCGCGCTGGCACCCGACTACACGGAAGCCTGGTTTAATCGTGGCTACAGCTATGAGCAATTGGGGCAATATGAGATGGCACGCAACGATTATACTATGGCGCTGGAAAAGACAAGCAATTTTCAAAAAGCCATTGAAGGACTCAACAGGCTGGATGAAATAAAATAGCCGGGGCTACGACTCTGAGTGAGCCGCAAAATGTGCAATCTCAGCCATCGGCTCCTGCAGCATATCTCTTAGTTGATGCAGGATTTGATGATAATCAAGTGAATTGTCAACCGGCTGGCTTGTTTCCTGAGCTTCTAATCTCTTACGCAAAGCGGCTTCGATTTGTTGCATTTTTTGAATGATCTCATGCTGTTCATCGATAAAAATCTTAATATTCGATTTCAGGCTGTGAACGCCACGCAGAATAATTTCGACATCGGCAGCAGCAATGCCCTCCTCCACCATCGACACGTATTTGCTGTATTCGTCGGGAAACATAGCAGCAATTTCGACAACCATTTCCGGATTAAATTCCTGCAACTCCTTGATGTATTTGCTATTGATATTGATGTACTTGTACATGATCCGTATAGTTTTGGCAGCCAAAAATACTGATTTAAAAATACCGGAACCGGAAATCTTAGTCTATTTCTTGTAAAAAGTCACCGTTATTGATCTTTAACAAAGGAAACTCCGGACTTTAAAAAGATATAAAACCCTGAAGTAAAAGGCCTGAGGGCTTTGCATTTGAAATCTTAAATTCCCCAACATCAAGTAGCAAACTGTGGCTCAAAAGATCAATGATGTGCAACTCTCTTAAGATGTGCCACTTTGCAACTTCCTCCTTTTGCCTGAAAACAGGAGCTGCAACCCGAAGGCTCTTTTTGTGAGAAAAAACGAACCATTCTTACCACCAATATTATAAAGGTGATAGCTAAGATGAGATATGTTAGAAATTCCTGTACCATCATTGTCATTATTTTAAAAAATTAGTAATCCGATACGATAGGTAAAAAACGCCAGCACGTAGGCCAGTACTGTGGTGTAGCCGGCCAGGAATAACGCCCATTTCCAGCCACCGGTCTCTTTTTTAACTGCCGACACCACGGCTATGCACGGGAAATATATTAATACAAAAATCAAGAATGCCAAAGCTACTGCGGGTGTAAATACAGGCTGACCCTCCAGCGGGCCAACCGTGTAACGCTGGTGTTGTATTTTTTGAGGCAGCGTATGATTGGCCACCCCTATACCAGCCTCGGTGTCCTGATATAAAACCCCCATAGTACTTACCACGATTTCTTTTGCGGCTGCTCCGGTGATGAGCGCCACACCCATTTTCCAATCGAAACCCAACGGAGCAATTACGGGCTGAAACCAATGCCCCAGCTTACCGATGTAACTATTTTGCAAGCGGTAAGTTGCCTTTTGCTGTTGCAAATGAGTGGTTTGTAACTGCATATCATTTTGCAATTGCTCCACCTGATCGACATCGTCGGCCAGATGCAAATCCGCAATTTGACCCTGGTGTTCTTCCTGAACCAGCGCAATCTGCTGATCAAAAGCCGCCATGTGCTCTTTGTGCAAAGGAAAATATCCCGCGGCCCAAATTATTATGACAGCAATCAAAATCACGCCACCCATCTTTTGCAGGTATTGCGAACCTTTGAACCACATGTTGCGCACAATGGCTTTGAGCGTTGGCAACCGGTACGGCGGCAGCTCCATTACAAAAGGAGCTTCTTTATTTTTAAAAATCGTTTTCTTAAATAAAACTGCCACCAGCGCAGCCATAAAAATGCCAAAGCCGTAGATGCCAAAAAGAATGGTGCCGGGATAATCAGGAAAGGTGGCTCCGATGATAAGGATGTAAACTGGCAGACGTGCGCTGCACGACATGAAAGGATTGATAAGAATAGTGAGGATACGATCGGTGCGCGATTCGATGGTGCGCGTGGCCATGATGGCCGGCACATTACAACCAAAACCCATCAGCAGCGGAATAAACGACCGGCCGTGCAACCCGATTTTGTGCATGATCCTGTCCATGATAAAAGCTACGCGAGCCATGTAGCCGGTATCTTCCATCAGAGAAATGAAAAAGAACAGAATGAGAATATTGGGCAGAAACACCAACACGCTGCCCACCCCGGAAATGATGCCGTCGGTGATTAAATCCTTGAGCATACCGGGCGCCATGTATGTACTCACAAATCCGTTTAACGCTCCAAATCCTGCGTCGATCCACAGCATGGGATATTCGCCCAGCGTAAAGGTGCTGTAAAACATCAGCCACATGAAAAACAAAAATATCGGGAAGCCAAAAAGACGGTGTGTCAAAAAGGTGTCCACCACTTCCGTTTCGGTACGCGTGCTGCGCCGATGGCGGTTTTCCTGATATGTTTCGCGCAAAGCGCCGGCAATAAAACCATATTTCGCATCGGTAACCATCGACTCGGCGTCGTCCTGAAAATCCTTTTCCAGCAACGCTATCTCGCGATCGGCGACGCGGTTGATGTCGGCATAGTTGGGCAGCTTGCTCAGTGAGAAGTGTGCGGAATCATCTTTTTCTATCAACTTGATGGCATAGTAACGCGACGAAACTTTATCGGTAAGCGATTTATTTTTCCAAATTTCCTCCTGTATCTTGCCAATGCTGCGCTCCATGGGTTTTCCATAATGGATATGGATGTGCCTCATGATGGGGTCTCGGTCTTCGTACACCTCAATTACTTTGCGGAAAAGCGTGCGGATGCCTTTGCCTTTGGAGCCGATAGTTGGCACAAACGGAATCCCGATCATTTTGCCAAGCTCGTGGTAATCGAACTTGTCGCCTTTAGCAGTGAGTTCGTCGTACATGTTGAGCGCCACCACCACCTTGATGTCCATGTCGATGAGCTGGGTGGTGAGGTATAGATTTCGCTCCAGATTGGAAGCATCCAAAACGTTGATGACGATGTCAGGATAATGACCGAGGATATGCTTGCGCACGTACAATTCTTCGGGCGTGTAGGCACTCAGCGAATAGGTTCCGGGCAAGTCCACCAGGTTGAAAGTGTAGCCGTCGAGTTTGAAATGAGCCGTTTTGGCATCCACGGTTACGCCGCCATAATTGCCCACCTTTTCGCGGGAGCGGGAAGCATAATTGAAGATTGTGGTTTTGCCGGAGTTGGGATTTCCAACCAAAGCAATGTCGATGGTTTTTCCTTTTTCGACAGCCTTAAGTTTGAGCACGTCGTCACTGATAGTTCCCTCAAAAGGCAGCCCATTGCCATTATTTACCTGCGATTCTTTGGCAACCACTGACACCAAACGTGCCTCGCTGCGCCGCAACGAAACATCGTAATTCATTAGCCTATACTCGATGGGGTCACGCAGGGGAGCATGGCGGATTACCTCCACCTCCTGACCTTTCACAAAACCCATCTCGGTGATGCGTTTGCGAAAAGCGCCACGACCTTTTACCTTCGAGATAAAGGCTTTCTCACCCTGTTTTAATTCGCTTAAGTTCATTTCAACCCTTTGAGCCGCTATTGTAATTTAGAATAAATAAGAATTGCAAAATTACCCAAATATCCATCCAGAGCTACATTGTAGCCTGATGGCGACTTATTTAGAAAGCTGGAGAAATTTCAAAACAATGTATTAACAATCAATTAGGTAGCTAAATACTTATTTAGAACGAGAACCTCTACAACAAGGGCTGTTGAGTATTGTAAGTCGGGAGGGGGTTGAGAAGATTTCTTTGATAAAACGACTGACAAAGGGAAATTTCATTTGGCCAGGAAATCAAAATCCCTATTTCTAATCAAAGAAGGCTTCGATAGGCAAAACTAATCCTCATCGCTTTCGCGCAATGTAAAGTCATCGACATCCGTCATTCCAGTCGGACGGTTTTCGCTGTAAAGATGATAATGCAGCACCTTGAGAATGTTCACAATCCGGAAACCCCAGTGTGCCTGAAACAATTCACGCATCTCCCACACCGCCACCTTTTTGGCATCGCGCAGAGGCTTTTGATACAGGAGCACGAAGTCCTTCATATCCTGGTAAATATCTGAGAATCCATCGGCAAGACTACCTTTTTTCAATTCGTTGAGCGGGTTGTCGTTTTCATTAAACCAATATTCGTCCTTGTGGCCTAGCTTTCTGCGAAACGTGTTAAAGATATTTAGCCACTGCTCTTCGGTCACATATTTTTCGTTGGACTCGTAATCTTCGGGTTTGACTTCCGGTAGCACCGATCCGCGCACATACAGCAGTGGCAGCGCTTTGTGCATATAATCGAAAATTTCGGTAGCATTGTAATTATCGATCTCTTCGATAAACAGGCAAAACTTCTGCGCCACGGCCACAAATTCCAATACAAAAGGGGAATAAACCGGTTCTTTTAAAATTTCTTCTTTTTCCATAGTTATGTTGTCGGGTTATCGGGGTGTCGAGAAATTTGTAAATCAAAAAGCGTTAATCGAAAAGCGTTAATCGTTAATTGTTAATCGTCATTCGTAAATCGTCCTTCGTAAATCGTAAATCGTCCTTCGTAAATCGTCCTTCGTAAATCGTAAATCGTAAATCGTCCTTCGTAAATCGTAAATCGTAAATCGTCAATCGTCCTTCGTAAATCGTCAATCGCAAATCGTCAATCGTCCTTCGTAAATCTTCAATCGCAAATCGTAATTAGACGCACAGCAGTGCGTCTCTACGAAAAATCCTAAATTCTTCCTAATTCTTTCTCATCGCTCACCACTCCCCTACCCTCCTGCAGCGATTGCCTTGTAACCTTCACTTTTGAGAATCGCAAGCACCTTTTCGCGCATGTCGCCTTGTATAATTATTTCACCATCTTTTGCAGAACCGCCAGTGCCACAACGCGTCTTGAGCAGTTTGCCAAGGATTTCCAAATCTTCCGTTGTTCCCACAAATCCCTTCACCAACGTCACTACCTTGCCTTTGCGCATCTTACGGTCGAGCCAGACTTTCAAACTCTGCTGTGTCGGCGGCAATGTCTCCAGCTCCACTTCCTGCTGATATTCATACGAAAAATCAGGATTGGTAGAAAAAACAACGTCGCCGGTAATTTTCTTAAACTTCTTTGCCATTACTGAAAATATTCCTTCATCCTGTTGAAAATATTACGCTGGCTTTTGGAAGGGTTGGGTTTAAAATTGTCGGATTTGTCGAGTTGCTGCAACAGTTCACGTTCTTCGCGGCTAAGGCTCTGCGGTGTCCACACGCTGATGTTCACCAGCAAATCGCCGCGGCCGTATTGCTGCAAGTGTGGAATTCCTTTTCCTTTGAGACGCAGCACCTTTCCGGAGTGTGTTCCGGCTTCGATGCTCACCTTGGCTTTCCCGTCAAGGGTGGGTACGTAGGCAGTTGCACCAAGCGCAGCTTCGGCATAGGTTATAAAATGGTTGTAAATGAGATTGTCGCCATCGCGGATGAGTGATTCGTGCTCGGCTTCTTCAATCACCACGATGAGGTCGCCATTGATACCGTCACGTGCCCCGGCATTGCCTTTGCCGCTCACCGAAAGTTGCATATCCTGTGCTACGCCTGCGGGAATGTCGATGCTGATCACCTCTTCACCACGCACGATGCCGTCGCCATTGCAAGAAGTACATTTGCTGGTAATCACCTGCCCTTCGCCACCACAAGCCGGGCATGTGCTGGCTGTTTGCATCTGACCCAGAAAAGTATTCGTTACACGCGTCACCTGGCCGGAGCCGTGGCAGGTGCTACAGGTGCTATAAGAGCTGCCCCCTTTGGCGCCACTCCCGGAGCACGCTTCACACTTTTTATACTTGTTGACTTTTATTTTTTTATTAACGCCATTGGCAATCTCTTCGAGGGTTAGCTTAACGCGCACCCGAAGGTTGCTGCCCCGGTTGACGCGCCGCCGTCGGCTACTGCTGCCAAAACCACCACTGAAGCCGCCAAAGGCGCTGCCAAAGATGTCGCCGAAGTTGGAGAAAATGTCATCCATCGACATATCGTGGGCACCACCACCCGAACCACGGATGCCTGCATGACCGAAACGGTCGTAGCGCTGGCGCTTTTCACTGTCGTTCAAAACCTCATAAGCCTCGGCAGCTTCTTTAAATTTCTCTTCGGCTTCATGGTCGCCAGGATTTTTGTCCGGATGGTGGCGCAAAGCCATTTTTCGGTAAGCCTTTTTTATCTCACCTTCGTTGGCATCGCGCGTTATCTCCAGTATTTCGTAGTAATCTCGTTTTGTCATAAGTCGTAATTCCTTTGCAAAAAAAATGATTTTTCTTGTGGATTATTGTCCCACCTCTACCCGTGCCAAGCGACTGACTTTGCCTTTGAGCATGTATCCTTTTTGTATTTCATCCACAACTTTACCCACCAGGTCGGGTGAAGGCGCCGGGATGTTGGTAACGGCTTCGTGAAAATCGGTATCAAAAGTTTCGCCTACCGACTTCATCGGTTCAAGACCCCTGCGCATTAGTAGGTTTTTAAGTTTGCTGTATATCAGCCGTGAGCCTTCAAAACTGCTGACAACTTTAGGATCAGCATCCCCGTCGTGTAATTGGATGGCCCGATCAAAATCGTCAAGCACCGGCAGCAACTCTAAGATCAAATCAATCGAAGCGGTATCAATCAATTCGATACGTTCTTTATTGGTACGCTTGCGGTAGTTGTCAAATTCAGAAAAAAGACGAAGATACTTGTCATTAAGTTCAGCAAGATTTTCCTCCAACTCGCCGATCTGTGATTCGTGCGCAGCACTTTCTTTCATTTTTTTGGAGGATTTGGTTGATTTCTTTGCATGATTATCCGTCATCTTTTCGGTGTCATTATCAAGCGCATCGGCATCATTTGGCTGTAAATTTTCGTATTCGGGGTTTTTTGCGTTCGTATCCATCTTTTTTAATTATTAATAATCAACTCTTTGACTAACTACAATAAATGAAATCAGTCTCCGGCCAATCAAATAATTTGCCACGGGCTGGCTTAACGTCAAATTGTCACCTTCTGATGAAGATTAATCTTTCGCCAGCTTTAGAAGGGCTTCTGCCAACTGTTCGCCCCGAAGGTTCTTGGCGATGATTACGCCATTCTGATCGATCAGGTAGTTCATGGGGATCGCGCGAACGTTGAATTTTTTGGCAGCAACTGAACGCCATCCAAGCAAGTCGCTCACATTGTTATTCCAAGTAAGCCCGTCGGCTTCTATCGCCTTGCTCCAGTCGTCGCGGGTGTTGTCGAAGGAAACGCTGTAAATCTCAAAACCGGAGGCTCCTTTAAATTTTTTGTTTTGATAATCTTTAAAAGTTTGCACCACCACCGGGTTTTCGCGGCGGCAAGGGCGGCACCAAGATGCCCAGAAATCGACAAAGACAATGTTTCCACGAAGCTGCGAAATACTGTGTGGATTGCCGTTCATATCATTCAGGGTGATGTCGGGCAAAATGTTGCCAATTTCCAGTCCTGTTGCCGCCGGCGTTTGTGCCGAGACAGAAGCTGAGGTAAAAAGCAGCGTCATTATCAAAATAATTGTGGCAATGTATTTTTCCATATTGATAATCGTTAATCGTTCATTGTTAATCGTTCATTGCGAGCGCAGCGAAGCAATCTGTTTACTTCTTCGCGTTGCTTCTTTTCCATCGTCATTCGGAAATCGTCATT
>CAZTCX010000083.1:0-15846 GCA_964612515.1 uncultured Lentimicrobiaceae bacterium
ATAACTTCCTTCTTTGAACGCTTAACGTAGTAATCCTTTTCAATAAGCTCAATCTCTTTACATTTCCAATTTTTAAGTTTTTCTATCCAATTTTCATCATCAACAAGCGCTCCTTTAAGATTAGCCTCCAAAAAGTTCACTCCTTCAAGATTAGCCTTCGTTAGGTTCGCTCCTTCAAGGTTAGCCTTCGTTAGGTTCACTCCTTTAAGGTTAGTGTGCGAAAGGTACGCTCCTTCAAGGTTAGCCTTCGTTAGGTTCGCTCCTTTAAGGTTAGCGTCCGACAGGTGCGCTCCTTCAAGATTAGCCTCCGTTAGGTTCGCTCCTTCAAGATCAGCCCCCCACAGGGACGCTCCTTTAAGATTAGCCTCCGTTAGGTTCGCTCCTCTAAGGTTAGTCTGCAGCAGGGACGCTCTTTCAAGGTCAGCATACATCAAGTCTGCACCAGACAAAAAACACCCACCAAGCCGTATTTGTGACACTAAAAATAAATTTAGGGTGTTAATAAGCGCTACTATTTTGGGCGTTACTTCTGGCGTCTGCGATGACTTGTAAGCGCTTATTTCTCCTTGAAGCCTCTCAATATGTTTTTTTCGTTTACTTAACTCAATGTAGCCCACAACAAAAAGGCCTACAAGGAACATTGTAGTTACCGGGACTGTGATATCTTTCAACAAACCCCTTATGGTCATTCCGTGATAGAAATTATAAATCAACAGTGAAGTAACTAATAGAGCACCCAAAAAAATAAATGATAGTGTTGGATGTTTTTGAGAATACCGAGTCAATTTATCATAATAATCTTTTTCCCACCTATCATTTTTATAAACAGAATATTTTTCCTTCATATCATTTTTTTTGTCTGCAAAAGTAAAGCCTATCATTGTAGTTTATTGTTAATCATTATTTTCAGGTAACAAACCGTTTTCCCGGAGATAGGTATCAAGTTCGCTAAATTCAACCTTTGTCCCGTTCCGATAGATCAAAATACATTTGCCGCTTTCATTTGCTATAGTTTCAAATCCGTATCCTTCGCAAATTATCGGATAAACCTCACTGTCTTTTAATTTGGCAAATATTGCTTTTATAGAAAAATCCCATCCCATGCCGGGGGAGTATCTTTTTTGATATTCTTTGTTGAAATCGGCCATTTTCTTTTTATTAATTAATGCCACAAAGCTAAAATAATTCAGCTAAAGATCATTGCACGTTACATAATGCCCAAACCCACTAAAATCACACGAAGTAACGATAATAAAATGCAGTAAACTGTTAACGTTGAAATTTTTACTTGACTTAACAAAAGGGTCTTATTGGTACTATTTTTTTGGTCAGTCATAATACAGACCCCCCTACCCCGTAGGGTGGGGGGGGTACCCCTGATCGTTAAATTCCTGTAATTGCAATTTCAGAAAAAGTAAAGTTGAGGTTAACACTGTTAAGATGTTCTTATCCTTAAGAAGTTATTAGCCGGAGGTTTTCAATTAATTGTATTTGTATTGGAAAAGTAAGGCTCAACTATAAAGGTCGCGTTTTTTTGCTTCATGACGCTTGTTGAATCCGGGGTCTTTGGAAAGGGTAAAAAGTACATAACCGGCAGGAGATTTTACTCCCCTTTTCCCACCTGCCTGATCGCGTGAATCAGAGGTAGTTTGGGATTTTTTTTCATTAACGCCTCTACTTTGTTGGCTTGTGCTTGAGACATTGAGTGCGTTATCCATATTCCCTTGCCGGGAATTTCCGCTCTTATTATCACTTCTTTTTCCATTTTAATAGGGACTTTCTTTTTCATTTACTGGTGGTTTGCACTCCTGTAACTTTTTCAGGTGTTCTAATATTTGAAACAACGCTTCTCCCTCGCTGATTTTGTTTTCTAACGCTCTCTCTTTCGCCATGGTTTCCAGATAGTCTTTTGCTTCTTCCATCGTTGGCTTTCCATCCAATTCTGCACTCTTGTCGGACGATGCTTTCTGCTTTTGATTCCGCTCCCTTTTTAGCTCCATCTCCCTTCTCAATAGGGATGTTACCTCCCAGCGGTTCATTCCCGTCTCCTTCATTGACTTTTCTATATGGCTGTCTATCAGCTCCTTTGATGCTTTCATTATGTTCTATTTTTACTTTATCAGCACTTTGCGTCCGCTTGTTTTTAGCCTGTTTTAGTAGTCTCCTTTGGTGTAAGCAATTCTTCTAGATGCTTTTCTCATCAATATGTTGACTAAATCTTCAGTCGAACTACCAATTGAACCAGAGATTGCCTTATTATAGTTTACTAGTAATGATCCATCTTCAGCATTGTATATGAATAAGTTTACAACCGCATCATTAGTATTGCCATAAAAACCAACAAGCAGACCTAATGTAGCTGATGCTCCTTCAGACATTGGCTTATTAGTTTTGAATGTTCCCATGATAATAGCATCTACCTCCAAAATTTTAGCTAATTCCATAGGTGTAAATTCTTCATAATTTTCAAATGTGACTCCAGCCTTCCTTAGCTTAGCATTTGATGTTGCAGGATCTTGTACATCAACTGACAGAGCGCCTCTTTTTTTTCTTTTTAAAAACCATGAATACATCCCTGACTGCATCGCTCCCCCTTCTGCTTTTTCCATCCTATCTAATTGTTCGGGTGTAATATCTTTCATGTGTTTAGGACGCAACGTTACTGATGCTTTAAATGGAATGATGCCAATAATTTTATGTTTTTTGGCAATGTTATTGAATTCAGGGTTCTCATAAAGATGAGTTTGAGAGAACGCTGTCAAACTAATTAAAAGACTGATAATCGAAATTGTAATTGCTTTCATACTTAGAGTGTTTTTCTGTTTTTAGAATTAATGCTTCCAGATTGCAAGTACTGCACGCAGCCGTTTCTACTCTTGTTAAAAAAGTTAAGTTGTCTATAATTATTATTCTCATTTTCGTATCTGGTTAATGTTAGCTTAGTTGTCATGGCCTTTTAATTTTTACAAGAAAAGATTTGCCGGTGCGCCAAAACTTTTGTCTCATGCTCAAAAGTTTGGATACTTTAAACCACAAAATTAAAAACGATTTTTAATGGGAGAGCATCTTACTGCCAGTTTAGAACCATTATGAATTAAGGGGGTCTGTGCAATCAAATAGTTTTTTACCAATCGTTAAGCGTTAACGGTAGTCTGTGGCATTGTTTCGGGGTGTTGTGGGTATTGTGTTGTTTAACGGTTTGAGGGCGTTAAATCGGTTCAGGCTGTTGTTCCTATCTGAATTTTCGCCAATCCAGTAGGATTAACACGTCGGCAACTGCCCCTTGCTGTCTTTGTTCGGGTGTTGCTAACCGTTCCAGTAAATCAGAAAATACAAACCGCGTTCCGTGCAACTGGTCGCCAAACTCATTAGCTTTGGTTTCCCATTCTTTGAAGGTGCTTCCATCTTTTGAGAGGGCGGGAAACACAAAAACGTTTCTGCCTTGTTGTTAACTAAGTATTGATTTCAACTTCACTAATCTTCCATAACCAGCCCGAAAATACCGCTGTCCGTTGTGGGCTTTGGTTTCGATTAACTGATTTTCGATAAACAACCGGGGGTTGGTAATCGTTTCCCATGCCGTTAATTTGATAGGTTTATCAGGAATAGTAATTTCATTAAAATACTTTTCCAGTTCATTAACCGGCCAATGTTCCGGGGGTGGTTCCTGTGAAGGTGTTTTTTTAAAATTGTTTTTTGAAGCTTCATGTTTTTCATGCTTTTCATAAACGGGGATTTGTTTAGCTTCAACCGGGGCCACGCTTCGGAACAATCGGAAATCTAATTTTATCAAATAATCAGCTAAATCCAACCCGCTTTCCTTTTCGGCTTCGGTTGCGTTGCGTTCCAGTAAATCACTAACAACAAAGCGGGTTCCGGGCAATCGCTTGTTAAATTCCATTGCTTTCCGGTTCCATAAATCAAAAGCTTTGCCCGTTTTCGATAGATCAGGGAACAAAACAACCCTTCGGCCTTGCAATGCTTCAACCTTTTCAAATGATAGGCTGCTAAGGTTGTAAACAGCTATCCAAAGTAAGCTATCAGGAACATCAGGGAAACCGAAGTACAAGGTTCCGTAGATCGCTGTTTTTGGGGCTTCAACCAATGCAATTGGATTTGTAGGGTATTGCTTTAAAAGGTGTTCACCAAACAAACAGGAAACTTTCTTTTCATTGTTCCCGTATGCTTCCAACCAACCCGGCAACGGTTCGTTATTTTGTTTGTGGTGGTATTCTATCATTGAATGATAAAAACCCGTTCCGGTGGTGTGGTTGGTTTCATCAAATTCCTTCACTTGCATTGCCCGGATATTGCCGCCCGTATCAATGAAAGGAAAAGTAGTTGCACCCGCCCGGAATCCTTCTTTTATGGTTCCTAAGTAGTACATTGAAACTACCTTTTCAATATCATTGGCAGGGAATGGATACGCAACCCGGGAAAGTAGATTTTGAAGGAATGTATTTTTATCATATCCGGTTAACGTTTGCCGCAATACTTCGCCCGGAATGTAAACCGTTGGTGCGGGTGGCGGTTGTGGCGGTTGTGGCGGCTTCGGGGCTGGCTTCCAATTGGAATCATTGCCGCGTTCCTTAATCGTTTTTGAATATCCTTTTTTGTAGGGATTCAAATGATAACTGCAATTGGATTCCCGATCACAACGCCCGTAACGTTCCGGCAAATATTCCCCGGTGGCGGTATCAATGTATTTAACAAACCGTTTTTTGCCACAACCTGGGCAAAGGCTTTTCCGGGGCGAAGTATCTAATCTGTATTGATAATCATTCATTGCTTTATGAATTTTATGAAAAGAATGTAAGTTCAGAAAACATTTTATTTTTAATAGGGTAAATCTGTTTTAAGGTAAAACACATATCCATCGGATAACCTATCCTTAATGATTCCCAACCCCTCAAGCCTTCGCCCAAAGTTGGTTTTATTCAATGGTTTGAATCCATCTTCACTACAAAATACCCGATACGTTGTATAAAGTGTTTTTAATAAAGTGTATTGGGTTGCATCCTTTTCATATTTCATTTCAGTAATGAACATTTGCACCGTATCGCTTTCTATCCGGTATTGTTCAACCTGAATTTTTGCCGCTTCACATTTGCTAAAATTGCGTTGTTCTAACAATCTATGCAACCCTTCCAGTATCCAATTAAAAACCCCTTCCAGTTCAGTTTCAATTATCTTTTTTGAAAGTTCCTTATTTTGTTCATCTTCGGGAATCGTAACATCAAAAGGAATTATCAGGAACCTGCGGAAATAAGCGTTTGTGTGTTCCACATCCCGGGGCAATTCATTAACATTGAAAATAAGTTTTGCATAGTTGGAAAGGTTGAAGGGCTCCCCATAAGGCAAACGGGCTTCAACTGGTTCGCCGGAAACAAGTTGTTTGAAGATCGCGGTTTCCATGTTCCCGGAAATTTCGCTTGCATAGTTCACCAACTTATTAGCAAGCTTCGCCCGGAAATATCCGTTTTCATTGGTTAATGATTGAAGTGAATAAGATGAAACGTTTTCAACCCCCAACAGGGCGTTAACGATATCAAATAATACACTTTTTCCGTTTGCCCCCGTTCCATACAAAAGCAAGGTTTTTTCCAGCTTCAATAATGAAGGATGGATGAATACATAACCCAAATATTCAGAAACAACCTGTTGCCTTTCCTGATCAGGTAGAACCCTATTCAGATATTTCATAAATAATGGGGCTTTTGCATCAGGATTGAAGGAAAAAGGCAATTGATAGGTTAGAAAATCCTTTCTATCAAATCCCCTTAATTTTGTTCCCGTTGAGCTAATTTCAAACGTTCCATTTTTTAAATTAATCAAAACCGTATCCTTTGCCGGTTCCGGCTTTGGTAGGTGTGCCAGTACTAAAAATTGTTTCAGTAGGTGTTCCCTAAATTGGAAGTGCTTTGCTTTGTACTGATCAACCCCCATTTTTTCAGCTACATTCCCTAAGAAGGAAACAAAATCATTTTTTTCAATGTGGTTCCAGTATGCACTATTGTACAAATAGATGAAATCAAAATTTCTGCAAATCCCCCAATCATTGTTTATTGCAAGGGATAACAGTTGTTCAACCGAAATAATTAAAAGGTGGTTGTTTTTGATTTTTTCATCTTCTTCCAGTTCAGCAATTTCCCGAAAATCAACTGGTTCAACCTTCGCCAATAATTCAGCAACGATTTGATTGTGTGGGATGGGTTCCCCCGGCTTTGCAAGTTCTAAAATGTGATTTATAATTATTAGCGCTTCGGGCTTACTTAAAAGGGATAAATCATTGAAGGTTGGGCAAATGATGTTATCTTTGTGGGTGTTCGTTTCGCGCCCGTTGCTGCCCGCTTCGGGTTTTTTTTGTGCTTCCATTAATTCCCCCTTCTGTATTTTGCATTTTTTACAACTTCAAAAGCTTTTTCAATTTCATTGAATTTGTACCGGATTTGGCCGCCAATGCGATAGGATTGAAGAATCCCCGCTTTGGTGTGTTTATCAACCGTAACAAGCGTTATGCGAAGCTTTGCGGCTACTTCTTTGCGGGTTAATAGGTACGGGGGTTTTTGTGTTTCATCCGGCTGTGGTGGCCGGTGTTTCAAATCTAAAAGCAAGGATTCAATGTTTGTTAGCCTTGCATCAATTACAGAAAATGGATTGTTCATGTTTACTGATTTTTTAATTAATTAATCAGCAAAGATTTGTTCGGGGGGGGGTATGGTAACCGGTTATAACTGGTTATTATTTTTATTCAAATTCGTTTTCAAATATCTTTTTCAGAATATTCTGTTCATCAATTGCCCTTTGTTTTTTAGGTTCCGATAACAACGGAATAACACTTCCAATCAAATTAATTTTGTTTTGAAGCTTTTGGGGGGTGTTTGGTTGGGGCTTTCCAATCCGGTTGGTTGTTGCCGAAAACTTTATGAATTTATTAAAAAGTGCATCCCCTGAAGTGTGCCCGTATTGCTTAACAATCCCTTCAGCATTTTCACCCCGGGTAACTGTTAACCCTTCATAAACGTAAAATAGCGCAACCTGATTGATTGTTAATTTGGGGTTGGTTGCATCAGGTTTCCCGGGGGCTATTAACGGTTCCATTTTAATGAGTTTACCTAAAACAACCTTTCGTGCCTCCTCAATCGCATTGCTGATTATCTCAATATCCGTTAAGTTGATTGAGTTAGAAGTTTTCCACTTTCCCGGATCGAGATGTTTAGTAAGGTCAAACAAATTAACACCGCCGCGAACCTCAATCCATTCTTCCAATTCTTTAACTGCATAGTCACATTTTGCTAAAGCCACCTTTGACCTATTAAGTTGTGATTCTGACAAGTCTAATTTGTCTATGAAAAAACTTGATAGTAAACTTATGTCTATGCGTTTGGCATCGTGATAAGTTTCAAGTATCAGCACTTTAAAACCTGTATCCATTTTAGTCAAAATTAAACGGCTTTCATCCGGCCATTGGTGAAATATTCATGCCCCATTAGCATCATTGCGTTTTCTTCTTCACTAACATTAATGTATTTCAAAAATACGGCTTCGGTTGTGTGGCCGGTTAATTTCATTATTGATATTGAAGGGATCCCGGCTTTGAACATATTAGTTGCCGCGCTTCTTCGGGCGGTGTGGGTGGTTATCAATTCATGTTTTGGCCGTGTTTCTGAAAACCTTAACCCGCCTTTGGTTTTGTTAATTTCAAACGGTGTATCAATCCTGGCCATTAACCCCAATTCCTTCAAATAATCATTCATTTTTTGGTTGGATATTGCCCGGGGCAACTGGTTATCATATTTATTCATAATGGATTCAACCCGCCAATGAAGCGGAACATAAACCAATTGATTTGTTTTGAAGGTTTTTATTTTCAGGGCTTTCCCTGTTTCGCTTTCAATGATGTTTTCCGGCTTTATGGTGGTGAAATCGGAAAAGCGTAAGGCAGTATAGCAACCGATCAAAAACAAATTCCTAACGGCTTCTAATCGCTTGTTGCGGGTTAAATCCAATTCCCAAAGCTTTGTTAGTTCCGATTCAGTTAAATAGATATGTTCCACGCCTTCAGATATTGCCGCAAACTTACGATTTTCAAAACCTAAAAAGGTATTAACCCCGGCTTCAGTTGATTCCCTTAAAAATACTTTCAGGGTTTGGATATGCTTTCCAATGGTGTTAGTGGTATGGTGGTAATCTTTTTGCAAAAATTCCACAAAATCATAATAAAACCCCATATCAATATCATTGAAATCTAATTTCCCTTTGCGCTTTGTATCCGAAAAATCCTGCAATACTTTTAAGGTGGTGCGGTATTTCTGCAAAGTACGTTTGTTGATCGGCTTTGGTGGTGTGGTACGGGTGAATTTAACGGTATTGATATAGTTATCAATGAATCCAATCAAATCAGTTTTGCGGGTGGCGGTTTCTTTTTTAAAATCCTTATCCAGTTCAACCCGGATTCCTTCAACCGTTGGTTGTATCTTTTGAATTTTCCAACTACTTAGTATTTCTTCAATCTTTGAAACATACCTTTCGAGTTGAAAGTTGATACTTTTAAGGGAATCAGCTAAAGTTTTGTTGCCCCGGATATTGTTTTGCGCCCGTTGTGTTTCATTATCCCAATGGGTTGGAAGGATACTTTCACCGGTTGAATAAACAAGCTTTTGATTTTGAAATCTGTAAACCAAAAAGATTAGTGTTTCAGTTTCAGATGTGGGTTTTCTAAGTTGAAATTTTGGTGCGGCCATGATTAAAAATATTTAGTGGTTTGAACGTTTCGGCAAAGATAATCTAATTTTTAACGCGCTGCCGGAATAGCTGCCGGTTTTTGTATGTTTTAGTATGTTTTTACATGCTTTTTGATTTTAGGCTAATCGCTGCAAAGCCTAATAACAGTACATTATAAGGCATGATTTAGCATTTATCAACAAAGAAGGTATTTAGCCCCCTACGGGCTACTTCTCAAAAAACCCGCAGTTACATCATGTTGCTGCGGGTTTTTTGCGTTTTAAACTAAAAATAGAAATGGTGCTTTCAATCTGGAAAAACACAAATATCCTCCAATTAGACTTTATTTTTTAATAGCAATGATCCAATTAATGGATTTTACCGCCGGCTATCCTTTGCCTTCTTCCCTACCCTATTTTCAAAAAAAAACAAAAAAAAACAGACCGGCCGCAGGATTTGGTACTTTTGTTTTCCAACAACATATTCATCATTATGAAAAAAATACTTGTCCCGGTTGACTTTTCGGATCACATGCACACAGTTTGCAAATTTGCCCTTGAAATCATCAAAATTACAGGAGGCGAGCTTCGGCTGTTCCACGCTTATTTCGATTTTATGATTGTTCAGAATAGCGGTTTTCCCTACAGCATCGATACCACTGAGATGTTCAATCAGGAGATGCTTATGAAAATACGAGAAGAATCCAAAGCCGACATGGAGAAACTTGTAGCGAGCCTTCAAGAGGAGCTAAGCAGCCAGAACATTACTAACGTGCGCATACTTCACACCCTCACCGGCGGCATGCCCGAGGAGGAAATCCTTAACATTTCCGAGACATATAATCCCGACCTGATCATTATGGGAACTCTCGGCAAAGGCGAAAAAGATATTTTCACTGGAAAGGTCTCGTCTAAGGTGGTGCAAAATGCTACGTGCCGCGTGCTGACTGTCCCGCGCAATACGGAATATCACGGCTTTCACAATATTCTCTATACCACCGATTTCAACGACGAAGACGACAGCGACCTGAACCGACTTATCGAGCTGCTAAAATATTATCATCCTAACATCCATTGTATCCACATCGACATCGACGACAATATGCCTGCCGACGCCGCCAGAATGGAAAAGCTGAAGGCGCTCTTTTCCACTCAAGCGACAAAAGGCTCCACGGTTACTTTCGAGGTTATCCCTCATGAAGACTTTTTAGGTGGCGTCAACGAATACGTAAGCGCGCACGAAATCGACCTCATTGCAGTAGTTAACCATCGCAAGGGCTTTATCAAAAGGCTTTTTACCACAGACCATACGCGCCAACTGCTTTTTACCAGCGACGTGCCGCTATTCATTTTTCCTGGGAAGACAGAATAAGGAAAAGCATGGCGCGGGGCGCTTGGCGCGAAGAGCCAAAAAAAATATTGAACAGCAGAATACCGAATATCGGATTTTGAAATGAAAGGCGCCATTTGCTAGCTGGACTGCACCTCATCACCTGCCCTTTACAAAAAAACGATACATATTGGCAAAGTTGCGCTTCCCGTTCATCTGACTCATCATTACGCCAGTGATAACTACCATCATACCGAGAACTTTTTGCATTTCAAAAGCTTCACCCAAAATGATGAACGAAAATATGGCTGTGAAAACAGGAATTAAGTTCGTAAATAAGTTGGTGCGGCTGATGCCGATTTCGCGCGAGGAGATGGTGAAAAACACAAATGCAAGCGAGGAAGCAAATACTGCCAGCAGCAGCAGAGAGGTGACAAGCTCGGTGGTGGGCTGCACGGTGATAAATTGCTGGAAGTCGAAGATGAAAAATAAGGGTAGGAAATAGAAGGCGCCGATAAGATTTTGTACGGCGATAATAACAAAAGCGTCGTAACGTACAGCGAGTTTTTTGAGGATTACCGAATACAATACTGCCGTCACCACAGCCAAAGCCAGCCAGGACAGGCCAACCGGCGATATTGATAATGAGAAATCCTGATCAAGAAGCATAAACAGGACGCCCAAAAAGGAAACGATAAGTCCGAAAATATTGAGCAGCGAAAGCTTTTCGCGATAAACCAGATAAGCCACCACAGGCGTAAATACCGGGATGGTGGCAATAATTACCGCAGTTACGGTAGGCGACGAATATTTGAGTCCATAGTTTTCACCCAGGAAATAGAGAAAAGGATTGAATGCTGCCGAGAGCAAAAAGAGTTTCAGGTCGGCACGCCGCAAGCCCTTTAATTTGCCAAACGCTGCCAAGCCTGCAAACAGCAGCGCCGACGACAGGATAAGCCGCAACAACACCGTGGTAATGGGTTCGTAATATTCCAGAACGATCTTGCTCCAGACGAAGCTCATGCCCCAGAAGACCATCGCGAAGGTGATGAGGATGTAAGTGTAGGCAGGTTTTAATTTCACTTTTTCAGATGTCGTAAGTAACGGAAAGTGGTTTTAAAAAAACACATTAAATAAAAGTAATGTCGCTATTATTTGGCGGTAAAGATGAGGAGCTTTAGAAATCAATTACCTGGACTGGCTATCCTTTTTGGGTGGAGGCTTCCGTTCACAAAAGGATCCCTGTGCAATCCACAGGGTGCTGGATACCGGCTTATACAATCCGGATTTGACAAAAGGATCGTACTGCATAAAGCGATCGAACTCGTCGGCATCTGTATTGAAAGCTATCAAAACGCCGCCTTTGCCTGCCCCAAAATCAGTGTCGGCAATGAGGCTGCGTTCATAAAAATTAACCTTCAGATAACTGCTGTGGCGCTTGCTAAGTTTTTCAAGTTTCTTTTCAGTTTGTCCAGCCATAGCCTCCGTTACCGGAATATAGCGGATGAACTGATATTCGGCCATTTCATACTTTTCGGGGGTCGGGCAAATCCCACCGATATTCATGCTAAATGGAAATATTTCCGCAACCATTCTCCCTTCCGCAACAATCGGGTCTTTATTGACAATCGTTTGTGCTTCATCGAGCGAAGCTGCAGCCAGCACAATCATGCCACCGCCGCCATGGAAAGAGCCGGATGCCAGCAAGCGACGAACTTTAATAAGACTGTCGGTGTAGGCCAGATGGGGAGCCTGCAGGGCTTCGTCTTCAGATTTTGAAATTTCTGAACGGGCAGGATTGGTTTTAAAAATTATGAAATACTTTCCTGATGGACTTTGTGCACCAACATTTAAAACCCAAGCCATAAACATCAGCAGCATAAGCTGCCTGCCAACAAAGCGTTGAATTATCATTTTTACAAATAATCTTTTGAAGCATTGAGAACCAGGTTCACTTTGTCGTCAAGCGAAAGACTGCCTTCAATCCAGATGATGGTGATGCCCTTTTTCTCCATTCTTCTAAACCAGGTTATCTGACGTTTGGCATACTGATGAATGGCGGTGTTGAGCTGTTTAAACATCTCGTTGTAGGTAGTTTCGCCGATGATGTAATCGGTAATATGGCGGTACTCGAGGCCATAATATGATAACTGCTCGGCGGTAATACCACTGTCCAAAAGTTCTTTCACCTCGTTGATCATGCCGTGGTTTAGGCGATGACTCAGGCGCTCGGTTATGCGCTGGCGCAGCTCGTTGCGCTCCATGTTGATGCCAAACACTATATTTCGGATGGGTGGAAATACGACGTCTTCGCTGTTGTTATCCAGGCGATATTTGGCAATCTCGATGGCGCGTATGGCACGGTCGCGATCGGTGCTGTCGGTGGTATTGTGTGTTTCGCGATAGGTTTCGAGCAAAGCCACGAGTTCCCGCAACGATTTTTTGTCGAGTTCATTACGCAGCTTTTGATTGCGTGGTACGTCGTCGAGCAGATAACCCTGAAGTACCGCTTCGAGGTACATGCCGGTGCCGCCACACAACACAGGCTGTTTGTTGCGTTGCACAATTTCATCAAAAACACGTAAAAAGTCGTGCTGAAATTCAAAAACGTTATACTCCGTTCCTGCATCGGCAATATCGATAAGGTGAAAAGGAATTTGTTGATCATCCACGGAATAGTCATCATAATCTTTGCCAGTGCCCAGATTCATGCCGCGATATACCTGCCGTGAATCGGCGCTAATGATTTCGCCGTTTAGTTTGGCAGCCACCCGCGTGGCAAGTTTGGTTTTTCCGGTGGCAGTAGCTCCCAGAACGGTAATCATCAACGGAGGAGTTTGGTTTTCTGTCGCCATAGTTTTTCATTTGAAGTTAAGAAATCTCTTACCTGGTTTAGTTGCTCAACAGTAGCTGTACTGAAGTTAAAATATTTTGGATGGATGCCTGCAAGGATGGCATCATCGGGATAAAAAGCAAGCAAAAAATCGTAAAGATTTTGTTCGTTGGAGGCAGTTTGCTGCAGATGTCGCCACCGCATAAACTGTAGGATGCGCAGCGCGTCAACCTTTTGAAAAGCTGCACGTGAAAAGCCTTTCGCATCTCGGTTGTTTTGCCGCAGCGAAAGCCAATGGTCATCGCCAAATTTTTCGGCAAGAAAAGCGGACATGGGAAGCTCTACATCACCATAAAAAAGCGCATCAAACCGATCGAAGGTAGTTTTTACTTCGTCAAAAAGACGGTAGTTGTAAATTGGATAGGAACTCCAGTCGCCGGCATCGCCACGAATCATTGCAGGGCCGGTTCCAAAAAGTACGCGGTCGCTGAAGCGCGCAGCCGGAAGTGCGGCCGCATTGGTATTAATGAGAATAGGGGTGTATTTACGTAGTTTTTGAATAAAATAAAAATCTTCACCACTACGGTGGGGCGTCATGCCACCAACAGCCTGATAAGCTTCACGCGTACAAGCCATCGCCGATCCTATCGCTGTAAAGGCATAAGGATTTTCTATTCGCAACATATTGAGCGCATAATACCGCATGTAAATTTCGTAACGCAACACGGCACGGTCAGCAGCTTCTTCACCGGTCAGCGGATGGTAATACCATTGCGCAGCAGCGCCCACCTTCTCATTTTCAGAAAAATCATCGGCAACAGCTTGCAAAAAGTCAGGTTGATAATGTGTATCACCGTCCATCGTTTGCAGCAGATCTCCGGCATCGGCTTGTCGCGCTGCTTCATCCATAACCGTTTTGCGCGCCCAGCCTACTCCCTGATGTTTATCGTCCCAGCCATTGCCCGGTGAGCAGCGATCGATAACCTGCACGTGGTCATCCGACGCTTGTTGCAGCATTTCAAGCGTACGCATATTGCTTTCGCAAATGGGCTGGCGCTGCGCATCAGACCACCACTGGTCGGGCTGATTAACACAAAAAATGGCTTTGTAATTTGGATAAGATTGCTGCCGGATGCTATCGAGCAAGGCCGGAATTTGTTCGGACTCATTCAAAAGCGGAATGGTTAGCAATATTTTAGGAGCAGCTTTCACAAATCTTATCGTCAGATTTTCTTTTCGGCTGCAAAGGTAGTGGTTAATGATGATTCAGCAAAGATTTGTTCGTTGTTTGGTGTTCCCTTCGACAGACTTATTTTGGCAGGCTGGTTTTGATGGCTTCAACTGGCATCGGCTAACGCAGAACAGGTTTCTTTTCCACCCGTTATATTCTATTCTAAGGCCAGGTCAGACATTAATCGGGTCAATATTCCTTCTGATCATCATCCATCCAACGGGTGCCTGAAAACTGAGAATTGCTAACATCCTGCTCCCTTCCATTTTTTTGAACACATCGCGCCTTTATGCGGTTTATGATTTGCTATTAAAAATTCGAAGAGTTTAACGTCTCAAATTTTATGTACAAAAGAATAACAGTCGCCAAAGGCGATAGAATCGGGCCGGAGATAATGGATGTTACCCTACGCATTATGCAGGCAGCAGGCGTGCAATTGGAATATGATTTTATTAAAACAGAAAACCTATACAGCATCGATGATGAACGCGGTTATTCTTTAAGGCAGGGAGCGTAACGCCACTCTATTTGCATGACAATGCTATAGAAAATAAAGAGGTTTTTAAAAAAGATGTGATTAGAATTACACCTAAAATATTGATGAAATGAAAAACCGGCATCAGGATAATCTGATGTCAAAACCTAATTCACGGATCGACTAACATTAAAATTTCAACATTATGAAAATTACACAGTTTACACAGCATCCGACAGTGTTTCATCTCATCGACGACTTAAAACAAGAGGGAATTCCCAAAAAACTTTTCTCCGATGTGGTTGACGACAAGGGCAACCAGTACGTAGAACTCGTGATGGAAGGCGGCGGTGTGCTTGGCGTAGCTTTGATAGGCTACAATTATGTACTTGAACAAATGGGGCTGCGGTTTTTCAGTCTGGCGGGCACCTCAGCCGGATCGATCAATGCCTTGTTACTTGCCGCTTTGGGCGACGTTTCGCAACCCAAGGCAGAACGGCTGGTTGAAATTCTGGCTAACAAAAATCTCATGGAATTTGTAGATGGTGATAGTGACGCACAGAGTTTTGTTAAAGGCCTGATACGCGGCGACGGCATGATGAAGATGATGTGGAAAGGCGGTCAGGTGATCGACAATCTGCGCAAAGACATCGGATTGAACCCCGGCAACGACTTTCTGCAATGGATGACGAAAATTTTGAAAGAAAATGGTATCAAAACGGTAGCCGACCTGCAACGACAATTTGGGCAGGTGCCGCCGTCGCTCAAAATCCGCAGCGGTGTCGATAAAACCATTAGCGGCCTCAACCCGCGCTTTGCCGTTATTGCCGCTGATCTGACTACCGAAACCAAAGTAGATTTTCCACGCATGACGCCACTCTATTGGGAAAAACCTGATGAGGTAAATCCAGCCATTTTTGCCCGCGCATCCATGTCGGTACCATATTTTTTCCAGCCGCTCACCATCAAGAACTGTCCGGAAGGTGCGCAAGCACTGAAAAATTGGGAAGAACTGGCCAGCTTTAACGGAGCACCTCCCAAAACGGCTTATTTTGTAGATGGCGGCATCCTGTCGAATTTTCCGATTGACATTTTTCATAAACCGGATGTAGTGCCGAGGCTGCCTACCGTAGCGTTTTCTCCTCCGCTTTGATTGACCGATGTGGCGGTTAGGGTAATATCCGTGGGCGCATCGTTGACGGGGGTGACGCTGACGGTTTTTGTATTCGATGCAGCGGCATTATTCTTATCTGT
>CAZTCX010000084.1:0-15386 GCA_964612515.1 uncultured Lentimicrobiaceae bacterium
GGGGCAGCGGGAAGTGTTATGAGTGGCAGCGGACCTTCTGTGTTTGGCCTATTCACAGATAAGAAAACTGCAGAAGATACGTATAAATCAATGGCAATGTACGCCAATAAATCTACTATGTTTAAAAATTGGGATTTATTTGGGCTTTGTCTTATTGTCATTTGATGTTTCTTTCGATGTTTTCGAGGTCCTTCGGACGATCGAAAGTCTGAGGACACGAGATGATTTTTTTCCAGGAGAAAGCTATAAATTCATACCTCTGACCCGATAGATGTCTTTTAATCACATAGCACAAGCCATCGTAAATATTCATGCCGCATGATAATGTAATAAGGTTAGTGAAATAATAGGATATGGCCTCTGTACTAAGGTTTGGGAAAGAGATAAGGTTTTTAAGAAGTTTCGGTTTCAGAAAAGAAATGAAAACCTTATTCCCATCATATTAACCTTAGTAGCCTCAATGTGATCCATAACTGCAACGACCTTATTACCTTATTTCTCAAACCATGATTTGAGTCAAATCAGGTTGAAGATTTATTGATAGTATCTTAAATACTGAATTCTTTATTTCACGACAATGGTTTTACGCTGGGTCAGGTGTTCTCAAATTTTGCCTTTTGTTTTTTGACGTTTCGTTACGTTTCGAGGTCCTGCGGACGCTCGAAAGCCTGAAGACACAAGTTAACTTTTACAGAAGGAGTCTATAATTTCCCTTTTTTAAAATTGGGATTTATTTGAAATTTGTTTGTTTGAAATTTGGGATTTCCAACTTACATCTTCATCACCACCCCAATTTTCTTTTTGCCGTCAATTTTCACAACCACCGGTTTGCGGAAGCGGATGTGCCGGATAAACTCATCTTCATAAATGGCTTTGTGCCTGTGCAAATATCCAAGGTCATAAAAGCCTTCGTCCACAAAAGTATTGATTGTAAAATAGCCCACGCGAAATGAGGTGAGGTTTTGGAAGAAATGTGTTCCCTGGCTGGGGTCGATGCGGTAGTTTTTTAGTCCGGATTCCACAATTAGGCGCGCGGCAGAAATCTGCGCCCATTTTACAGGGATGCCCAGCCATGGATCGGTAGAACCCCAGCGGCCGGGACCTACCAGAATATAATTTTGATTTTCGGCAAGGAACTTCTGATTGATATTTGCCACTGTTTCGGCAATTTCGCGGGTGCGTGACGCATCGAAGCTTTCGGGCTTTACATAGACAAAATCGTGTATGTTTTCAATGATTCCATTGCCCAAAGCATTGGTGGAGATGAGGATGGTTTCTTCTTTGGGAATTTTAGAAAGATTCTCTTCAATCGATTCGTTGCTATCCACGATGGGTCTTATCTGTAAAAGATTAAAAACTACCGGCTGATCTTTGGGAACATTGAGATCGACAGCAAATTCTATTTCGATGCCGCGGTTCATCTCGCGATGACCTATTTCGAGCACAGTCTTCAGGATGTCGGGCAATGGAAAAACGCCATGCTTGAGGATATGAGCGAAAGTGATAAGTTTCTTTCCAGGGTAATTTACACCATCGCGGATCATGTGGTTTTGGAAATCGTGGGTAGATGCAACCATTTTGAGCGAATTGTCGGCTTCGGCTTCTTTCACCGGAAGGTGCAACAAATTAACACCGTCGTCGGTGCAAACTTCGAAATGCATGCGGGTCAGGTCGAGGGCATAAAAGGTGTGTTGTGTTTCACTAAGAGCCATATCGGTGGTGGAGAGCTGCAACAGCTTCTTGGGGTATTTGGGCGAAAACCGCAGCGTGTTACCGCCATCGACAATATATTTACCAAGTCCGAAAGCCACGTTGGCGATGCCTTCGTTGGGCAACTCGGGAGCAATTGGATAAAAGTTGACCGACCGCGCCACACCAGAAATGGTAGGATAAAACCTGTCGCCGTAGCGCGAGCCGCATACCTCCTGCAGCACAATGCCCATCTTCTCTTCGTCGATGACGTTGAGTGTAGCCGACATGTAGGCGCGGCTATCATGGTAATATGCCGAGGCATAAACGCTCTTAATCGCCAGACTTAAATTTTCGACTACCAGCCTTTCATCGTTGGATACATTTGGGATCATGTAGGTTGCATATATTCCGGCAAACGGCTGGTAATGCGAATCTTCGAGCAAACTCGATGAGCGGATGGCAATGGGATTGTGCGTGATGGAGATGAAAGCGTATAAATCTTCGTGAATTCTGAAAGGCAGACGTGCTTCAGTGAATGCTTTCAGGATTTGCTCGTCGCTGCTGCCCGACATGGCAATGTCGTAGAGGCGATTTTCTTCCATAAATTCATCAAAGATATCGGTACCCAAAACTACCGTTCGCGGAATGTTGATGATGATGTTTGGGAAGCGGTCGATGAGATGGTTGCGTTTTATCATCGAGTCAAGGAAGGCAAGGCCGCGGGCTTTGCCACCCAGCGAGCCCTCGCCGATGCGCGTAAAGGTGAGGTATTCATCGAACTTCTCCCGACGGAATTCGGCAATTACGCCGCGCCCTTTGTACATTCTAAACTTGGCAATGGCTTCGTAAAGAAAGCGTCGGGTTTCATCGAGGTTGCTGAAATCTTCGGGGCGCACCTCCTTAAAAAGATCGGCAAGCGGAAACAGCGCCCGTGCGCGAAGCCATTTAGAAATATGGTTGCGGCTGATGTGGTACAGAAACGACTCGTCGGGAATCCGATAAAGAACTTCCTGAAGGTTTTTCAGATCGGTGGCGCGCATCAGTTCCTGCCCGGTATTTGGATCTTCAAAAACAAAATCGCCAAAAGCAAAATATTGCGTGATAAAATCGCGAAGCTGGTGGCTGAGATTTTTAGAGTTTTTATAAATAAATCCAACCTTAATCTTACGTGCAATTTCCTGCACCCCCTGATCGGACGACTGCAAAAGCACCGGCATAAATTTATCTTCGTCTTTTACCATTTTACAAAAATGTAGGCCAGCCTTCTTATCGAGCACACCATTGCGCTTATAGCTCATGTCAGAAATGATGCCAAGCAGGTTGTTCTGGTATTTATGGTAAATCTCTTCGGCTTCCTCATACGTGGTGGCCAGCAAAATCTTGGGCCGTCCGCGCATCCGCAGCATTTTCTGATGGTCGTTGAGCGCCTCGGTCATGAATGACTTGCTTTGCTTAAAGATGATCTTATAAATATTGGGCAGATACGACGAATAAAAGCGCACGTTATCCTCCACCAGAAGAATCACCTGCACGCCCACCTGCAACACGTCCACATCAAGATTCATCTTGTCCTCGATAAGCTTGATGATGGCCAGAAGTATGTCAGCATTTCCAAGCCAACTGAACACATAGTCGAGCTCAGAGAGCTTACCGCTGTCGAGTTTCAGCGATATCTCGCGCGAAAACGGCGTGAGTAGCACCACGGGTATTTCGTTATATTTTGCTTTTATTTCTGCGAAAGTCTCCTCGTCGAAGGCACTGAGCATGAAGATGATCAGGTCGATCTTTTCTTCTTCAAGCATTTTAAGTGCTTCCTCGCGGCTGCCGGCCTGAATAAATTGTGGCGGATAACGCAGGTTGAGCGAAACATATTCGTCAAAAATCTGCTCGTCGATGCGGCCGTCGTCTTCAAGGATAAAAGTGTCGTAATTACTGGCAATGAGCAAGACGTGATAGATGCGTTTGCGCATCAGGATATTAAAAGGCGTATCATTGAATACGTAGTTGTAGCCGGAAAATTTGGATTGATCTTTTTGCATGTGTTCGCTTTTAAATTGAATGATGCAAAAATAATATTATGCAAATGTATGCCTTGTATTTTGGACGGGTATCAGCCTACATGCCTGCTAACCGATGATTAGTAAAAGTCAGCTTTTTTGCAAGTCCCACTTTTCTTGAACATTAATAAACAATAGAACAAAAAAGCAATTAAAAAATGGATAGAAATATTACTTTTGGCTTTTATAAAATGGGGCTTTTCCTGTAAAAGTAATGGAGTCAAAAAAGACAATCATTTTTGTTGTAATGAGCGTGCTGCTGCTTTCGGGTAGTATCATTGCACAGCAGCCTTCCATAGACAGTCTCAAAAAACGTCTGATCCAGACGGACGACCTCCGGCAGCGAGCCGAAATTTTCGCCCAGCTTGCTACCTGCAGCCGCAATTATAATCCCTATGCCGGCCTCAACTATACCGATTCGGCGCTTATGCTTGCAGAATCTTTAAAAGACCAGCGCTTTGAGGCGCGTGTTATCAACGAATCGGGTGTTCTTTATCGTAAGATTGATATGTACGAAATGGCTTTGTCACAGCATCAGACGGCCTTACAAATGTTCGAACAGCTCAACGACACCATGGGAATTGCATTTGTATATTCCAATCTTGGAACGTTATTTCTGGTGTTGCAGGATTACCAAAAAGCACGGCAATACCATCTGGATGCGCTGCGCCTGAAACTTGCCTTAAGCGACAGCCTGCAAATGGCTTTCTCTTATCGTGCTGTAGCGCTTGCCTATCAGGCTATGCAGCAGCCCGACAGCGCCAGGCTTTTGCTGGATCAGGCCCTTGCAATTTATAAAAGTAAAAATGACGAACTGGGACAAGCCAATGTCTATTATCGCCTGGGCAACCTACTAATTGAGACAGGGTCTGCCCCTGACCTGGCGCTGCATTATTATGCGCGTGGTCTTGATATCTACAGCAAATTCCAAAGCCAGTATGGTTCGGCCACATCCAGCTACGAAATGGGAAAGGTTTACACCCAACTCGGCAAAAATGATTTGGCACGAAAATATTTTGAAGATGCGCTACGGATGGCCAAAAACGCCAAAATACAGAGCACCATGATGGACGCATATCTGGCGCTTAGCCTGCTTAGCAACAACGTGGGGAAGTATCGTGAAGCTTTCGATTTTTACAGAAGCTATTCTGCACTCCGCGACAGTCTTTTTTCGGAACGTACCGAAAAAGGTATAGCCGAAATGCAGTCGAAATACCAACACGACAAGCAGCAAAGCGAAATCCTTCTCTTACGGCAGCAAAATCAGCTCATGCTCAAAGAGCAAAAACTCAACGATGCCTACCTTTTAATCCTGGCCATTGGCATCCTGTCGGTGTTTATTATTAGTGTTATCAGTTATTTTCGCTATCGCGAAAAGAAAAAGGCAAACCTGCAACTAAAAGCTGAGGTGCAGCAGCGAAAAGAAAATGAGCAAAAGCTGGAGGCGAGCCAAAAGGAGCTGCAACATGCCAATGCCACCAAAGACAAGTTTTTCTCGATTATTTCGCACGACCTAAAAGGTCCTTTCAATGGTATCATGGGTTTTGCCGAGCTACTCGAAACGGATTACGATTATCTTTCCGATGAAGAACGCAAAGAGATGATACACGAAATACGCAAAGCTTCCGACAACACATTTCTGCTGCTCGAAGACTTGCTGACCTGGTCGCGTTCGCAACGTGGGCTTATAATTTATAAACCTGAAGCTGTAAGACTAATTAACCTTTTCCATTACACGCTGGAAATTACTTCGTCGGCAGCGCGTAGAAAAAAAGTGCGCATTGATCTGAAGGTGGATGAAAAAATAATCGTCTGTGCCGATCAGAATATGCTTACAACCATTTTGCGAAATCTCATCTCCAATGCCATTAAGTACAGCCAACAGGGCGGAACTATTGTTGTTTCCGCCAGATTAAATAATTACGACGAAACGAACCCGCCGCAGCAATTTGTCGAAATTTCTGTTGCCGATAACGGAGTAGGCATTAGTATCGAAAATATCAACCGGTTGTTCCGCATCGAAGAAAAGGCGCATACCAAGGGTACTGCAAATGAAGCTGGAACAGGATTGGGGCTGGTTATCTGCAAAGAATTTGTGGAAATCCACGGTGGTGCCATTAATGTCGATAGCACTTTGGGCAAAGGGAGCACTTTTACTTTTACAATTCCAGCGGCAGACGCCACAATTTTAGCAAGCTTAGAAAGCCAGGATTTAAAGAAGGTAAAGACGGCATTGCAATCAAATTAACTTTTACCCCGGCCAGATCCTTTTACAAACGAATGGCCCAACAACCCAACGATTTCCTATTTCCCAAACGACTGCATTGAAATAAGCCGGCTATAAAAACCACCTTTGTTTAGCAGCTCCTGGTGCGTGCCGCGTTCAACGATTTCGGCTTTGTCGAGCACCACAATTTCATCGGCATGCTGAATGGTAGAAAGGCGATGGGCGATAACCACGGAGGTGCGGTTTTTCATAAGTTTCAGCAAAGCGTCCTGAACCAGCCGTTCGCTCTCGGTGTCGAGCGCAGAGGTAGCTTCGTCGAGGATCATCACCGGTGGATTTTTTAGTACGGCGCGCGCTATGCTGATGCGCTGCCGCTGCCCGCCCGACATTTTTATGCCGCGGTCGCCAATGTTGGTGTCGTAGCCATCGGGCATGCTGCTGATAAAATCGTGTGCGTTGGCAATTTTTGCTGCTGCAACCACCGATTCGCGATCTACATTTTCCATCCCAAAAGCGATGTTATTAAAAACAGTGTCGTTAAAAAGGATAGTTTCCTGCGTGACGATCCCCATCAGTCCGCGCAGGTCGTCGATGCGCAGGTCGCGGATGTTGATGCCGTCGATGAGGATTTCGCCGGAAGTGCAATCGTAGAAACGTGGCAGCAAGTCCACCATCGTGCTTTTGCCACTTCCCGAAGCGCCCACCAGCGCCACCATTTTTCCTTTGGGAATTATCAGATTGATGTGTTTTAAAACGTGTTCTTTTTCATAAGCAAAAGATACCTCACGGTATTCGATGGTGCCGCTGAAATCGTCTTTGCGCAAAGCATCGGGTTTTTCTTTAATAATCTCATCGGCATCGATGATCTCGCGGATGCGCTCTGCTGAGGCTATGCCTTTCTGCACATTATAATAAGCTTCCGTAACCGATTTTACCGGCACAATGAGTTGCGAAAATACCACCACATAAAAGATAAAAACCGTGGGCGGAAGTCCTGATCCTTGCTCCAGCACAAGCTGACCGCCAAACCAAAGCACAACCACCAGCACCAGCGTGCTCAGAAATTCGCTCATGGGCGAGGCCAGGTCGCGCTTCCTGAAAAGGCGCGTCATGGTGCGGGTAAGCATATCGTTTTGCTCACGAAATTTCTCATCGGTTTTATCGATTGCATTAAAACCTTTGATAATACGAAGCCCTGAAATGGTCTCTTCGACGATGGAGAGGATGGTGCCAAGCTGCCGCTGGCTGCGCGCCGAAGTGCGGCGAAGGCTTTTGCCAATCAAGGCTATCAACAGCATGGCAACAGGCAGCAACAAGACTACAAAAAGCGTGAGTGATGGGCTGATGATGATGAGCGTGACGAGGAAGAAAATGATGGTGAGCGGCTCGCGAAAAATCATCTCAAGCGACTGCATAATCGACCACTCGATGTTCATCACATCATTGGTGATGCGCGACATGATGTCGCCTTTGCGCTGTTCAGAAAAATAGGCAAGCGGCAGGACGAGGATGCGCCGGTAGATATCGTTGCGGAGGTCTTTTACAACACCATTGCGCAAGGGCGCCAGAAAAAACATGGCCAGATAACGGCTTAGATTTTTTAGAAAAAATAATGCTACAACCAGAAGTGAGATGAAAAGCAGCGCCTGCACCTGACCCCGTTCTATGATAACGCTGCTGATGATGTAGTTGAAATAATTTACAATGGCATCGGTGTTCCAGGCAAGCAAAGGTTTTTCATAAACCAATTTGGTTGTGTCAAAAAGCAGTTGCAAAAATGGAATCACCATCGTTAGCGAAAAGAGATTGAAGATCACCGACAGCACATTGAAAAGCACGTTGAGGGAGGCGTAGCCCACATAATTTTTGATGTACTGCAGAATTTCCAGAAGTCTTTTCATCTACTAAATTTTTTCAGGCTGCAATGTTACTAAAAGTTGGGAAACCTGTCTGAATGACAAAAGGAGGGGTATTTGAAATAGGGTTACTGGCCAGAAACTTTATCATGATAAATGAAAGTAAGAGACCCAGTGGATTTATGGAGTTATTCCGGCAGGGTGATCAACTGGTTTTCGAGCTGCACCAGTTGCTCAGGTTCTAAATTTGGAAACCATTGCTGCAGGCGGGCGCGGGCACTTTGCTTTACATCATCGGTGATGTAGCGCGACACCTGCGAAATGGCAAACATCAGCACGGCCAGGTCGTCGGTAAAACCAACCATAAAAGCGATGTCGGGAATGATATCCATCGGCAGGACGAAATATCCCAGCGCAGCGGCAATTCCTGCTTTGGCTTTCACGGGCACGCTGCGACTTTGCATCAGGTAGTATAGCAGCAATGCCGCATGTACAACCTGCAGGCCGGCACGACGGGAATAGCTTTTGATTTTCTTCCAGAAGCCCTCCTCCGAAAAGTAGCGAGCATAGCGTTTATCGTTTTTCAATATTGGTAATTTTTTTAGTTGTTAAAAAACGAAAAGGCTTAAACAATTATTTTGCCATTGTGATGATGCATCGTTCGTCGGGATGGAAAACTCCATTGAAAATCTCAAATATCCACAACGGCTTGGTTGTTGGTTTTTAAAATTTTGAGATTTATCGCTACTTTAACAGATTAAGTTCCAAACGAAAAAATCAATCCACTTTAAACCCGACCCTAAAGGGAGGTGGATTGATTTTTCTGCATTCTCCCTTTAGGGTTCGGGGTAAAAATGCAGAAAAATCTAATGTGTTAAAGTAGAATTATTTGTGATTTACTTTTCGTTTTTTGGAACTTTAAAACAAAGTTCTTTATTCTACCTGGATCAGCTTTAGCATATTCGACTTTCCGGGATTGCGAATGGGCATGTTGGAAATGTGCACGATAACATCGCCCCTACGCAGCAGATTTGCATCTTTGAGGTTTTTCATCAGGTCGGCGATGGTTTGGTCGGTGTCGATATAATTGTCGAAGTACCGCGGCCGGACGCCCCAGAGCAGGCTCAGCCGGCACAATGTCCGTTGCTTGCTTGCAAATGCAAAAATGGTGGCCTTGGGACGATAACTCGAAATTTTGGCGGTGGAATAACCCGTGGAAGCCACCGACACGATAGCCCGCGCTTTGGCGTGTTTGGCCAGATTACATCCGTTAAAGATCACGGAATCTGAAATAAAATTTGGATTATTTTTAGTCTCTGGCTGATGCTGCTTGTGGTAGATATCTTCGAATTGCTCCACTTCCTTTATAATCTTGTTCATGGTGACGACGGTTTCCACCGGATAACTACCCACCGAAGTTTCGCCGCTAAGCATCAGCGCATCAGCGCCGTCAATTACGGAATTGGCCACGTCGTTCACCTCGGCACGAGTGGGCCGGGGATTGTTCATCATGCCTTCCATCATTTGCGTGGCGATGATTACCGGCTTGGCACCAGCAATGCATTTCTTCACAATTCTCTTTTGAATCACCGGCACATTTTGTAGCGGCACTTCCACGCCCAGATCGCCGCGCGCTACCATAATGCCATGCGACACACGAATAATGGCGTCGATATCTTTTACAGCTTCAGGCTTTTCTATCTTAGCAATAACAGGCAGCAGTGGCTTGTTGTGATAGGATTTCATCAGTGCGATCAGTTCCTCTACATCGGCGGCTTTGCGCACAAACGAAAGGGCAATCCAGTCCACCTGCTGATCGAGGATAAATGCCAGATCATCTTTGTCCTTTTCGGAGAGCGATGGCAGCGAAACATCAGTGTCGGGCAGGTTGACGCCTTTGCGCGAATAAAGCACTCCGGCAGCCAGCGCTTGAGCCGTTACTTCTCCTTTTTCGGGCATGGTGGCTTTTACTTTTAGCGCAATCTTGCCATCATCGAGCAAAATGTTTTCACCCGCACGGACATCCTGAGGAAAATCGGGATAATTGATCAAAATCTTATCCGCGGAAGCATCTTCGGCTTTGATGGTAAAAGTGAGCACTTCGCCTTTTTGGAATTTTCGGCCGCTTTCGCCTGTGTCGCCAATGCGTATTTTGGGTCCCTGCAGGTCGGCAAGGATGGCTACATGGGTTCCCATTTTCTCGTTGAGCTGGTGGATATCGGCGATAACGCGCCGAAACATGTCGTGCGTGCCATGCGAAAAGTTAAGCCTGAAAACATCTACACCGGCATTAATCATCTTACGCATCGTGGCCGGCGAATCGCTGGCAGGGCCTATGGTTGCTACAATTTTTGTTTTCATCGGCTGTATAATTTTTTTATGGGTGTAGCGCTACTTTGCAGCTTCACTTTTTGTTGGTCTTCCTGTCGTTTTATCTCCGCCATGTGGTATTCCAAATCAGTCAGGATTGCCTGAAGGCGCTCCTTGATTTTTTGGCTGCTAGCTTTACGCGATGCACTTTCGGTAAGCATCAGCCTGTTGATGTCGAGGATTTCTGAAATGTTGCCGGCATCCGTCAGGAACTGTGTTATCTGGCTTTCGCCAAAAAAGTTGCGTACCAAAAGGAAATAATGGTTCATAAGCTGCTGCCCGGCAGTCAGTTCTTCTATCAGATAATATTCAGTAGAATAATCGTTGCAAAAAAAATAGAATTCGTAGGGTGTAGTTCCGCCTGACTCAAAAACCTTCAGATCGGGCTTGCGCGCCAGACGAAGCCCCATTTTTCCGTTGAGAAGAAACGCAAGTTGGTATCCCGTCACCGTGGCCGAAAGGCTAAAGATGATATAATCGAGATGCTGTTCAGGCGCCGGTTTAAATTGCTGTTTCTTCATTTTATTAATAAATAGAAAAACATAGCTGCTGGTTCAGATCGTTTAAAAACATTATCCAACCATACGTCAGTTTTCTTAATAACCCAACGTTTTGAGCATCGATTTAAAACTTTGTTCTTTGGCAAAAAGGCGTGGATAGTAATTTCCATCTTCGTCCAGATCGATGATGATGTGCTTGGGCGCGGGGATGAGGCAATGCTGGATGCCGCCATATCCGCCAAGCGATTCCTGATAAGCTCCTGTGTGGAAAAATCCGATGTAGAGCGGATCCTGCTTGTCGTATTTCGGGAGGAACACCGCGTTGAGATGCGCCTCATCGTTGTAATAATCCTGGCTGTCGCACGTCAATCCGCCGAGGCACACACGCTCGTATTCATAGTCCCAACGGTTGATGGGCAGCAGGATAAAGCGCTGATTGATGGCCCAAGAGTCGGGCAGCGTGGTCATAAAAGAGCTGTCGATCATGTTCCAGCGTTCGCGGTCGTTTTGTTGTTTTTGGTCGAGGATGGAATAAAGTACTGCGCCACTCTCACCAACGGTAAATGAGCCAAACTCTGTGAAAATATCGGGCTCCGGCACATTATGCTGTTCGCAAATAGCCTTGATCTGTGCTATAATTTCTTCGGCCATGTATTCATAATCGTATTCAAAACCCAGCGACCGCTTGATGGGGAAGCCGCCGCCGATATTCAGCGAATCCAGTTCGGGACACTCCTTTTTCAACTCGGCGTACACGGTGATACTTTTGCTCAGTTCGTTCCAGTAGTATGCCGTATCCTTTATTCCTGTATTAATAAAGAAATGCAACATCTTAAGTTCGATATCAGGATTGTTTTTGATGTGCTCCTGATAAAACGGGATGATGTCGTTGTAGCGGATTCCAAGCCGGGAGGTATAAAACGAAAACATAGGCTCCTCCTCCGAAGCTATCCGAAGTCCTATCTTGAATTTTCCTTTCACATGATCTTTGTAATACTTCAACTCGTCCATATTATCGAGCACCGGAATGGTATTTACAAAGCCTTCGTTGATGAGGTTGGTGATATTTTCGAGGTATTGCGCCCGCTTAAATCCGTTTGAAACGATGTAGATGTCTTTGGTGATGAGTCCGTTTTTGTAAAGTTCCTCTACGATGTTGATGTCGAAAGCAGAAGAAGTCTCGATGTTGACATTGTTTTTGAGCGCCTCTTCCATCACAAACGAAAAGTGGGAACTCTTGGTGCAGTAACAGTAACGGTACTCGCCGTTGTAATCCACTTTGGCCATGGCCACATTAAAGATGCGTCGCGCCTTTTGTATCTGTTGCGAAATCTTAGGTAAGTAGGTTAGCTTCACGGGCGTGCCATACTGCTTGATGATCTCCATCAGCGGGATGTCGTGGAAATAAAGCTCGTCATCTTCTACACGAAACTCTTCCTGCGGGAAGTGAAAAGTCTGGTCAATCAGGTCGATATACTTTGTCTTCATCGTTTAAAAGTTTATTTGATCATGTTGGTTATCAAAAAAAATGCAAATGTAACTCACTTGCATCAGGTACAAACGCTAAAAGTAAACAAATCCGTTCTAACAGAAAGTTAAAAAATTGGAACGGACGATTTGAATAAGTTGAAGGTGAGTTAATTTTGGTGCTTCCACCGCAGCGTCGCCACCAGATGATCGATGTCGGCCACAATGTAATCGATCATCGGCCATAATGAGTCGTTAGTTTTTTAAATCAATGAATTGTATGAGATAAAGAATTCCTGCAGGCTCTGAGGCAATTGGAAAATCAAGTTTTTAAAGGGGTTACATTCGACTTATTAGAACCTTCGATACCTATTTTAGAATACACATTTTTGGTAATATCAATACTCTCTGGGGAAACCTCCACAATTTTCCCTTCCCTTAAAACAATCAGCGGGGTTTTCTTGTATTTTTTAAATTCAACGAGTCTTTTATAGGCTATTTCTAAACCTTCAATTATTTTCTCAATGTTGTCCATGGCTTTCAGATTTGTAATTTTTCAGCAATTTATCCCAGTCGTCTTTATTGTTTACATACTTACCAACTCTATTCTTGTAAGCTATAATCTCATAAGGCTCTCCTGAGTTATCAATAAACATCCATTCATTAACTATTGGCTCAAATATTTGATAAAAGTTTTTTATTCCGTTTTTATATCGCCTTCTAATAACATCTTCAGGAATGTTATGTCCACCCTCACTAACTCTTGTTTCTACCCTTTTAACAGCTAAATCAGGTGTTTGCAACCAAAAGAAAAGCAAAGTAACATAGTATCCATTTTCTTTCGCTTTGAAAATGAAATTTTTGTAGCTTTTTGCAGCTAATGTGGTTTCGAATGCAAAATCCTGACCTTTTAACATCAATGTATTGATCCTTTCTAACATCAATCTGCCAGCTTGAATTGCAGTCGAGTCAGAATTAAACGGAGATAATCCTTTTGCAATTTCATCTGCATTTACAAATTCATCGCAATCAAGGAGTTCAGGTAAAATGGTGTACGAGGCAGTAGTTTTACCTGCTCCATTGCAACCCGCTATAATAAATAGTCTTTTCAAATTCGCCAATTTTCTACAAATTTACCCATTTTAAATTCTTCATGTTCGAGACTCACTTCTGCCGTTTCCACCGCAGCGTCGCCACCAGATGATCGATGTCGGCCACAATGTAATCGATCACCGGCTGCAGCGAGTCGTTGTTGGGTGTAACATTGAAATACAAAGCGCCGCGCAAAAAGCTATGCGTGCTGTCGGTTACCCAAAACTGAAACGGTGAGGCCACATCGCGGCCTTCGATGGTGTAGGCGCGCCCATACACATTACGATCGGGCATGTCGATAGTCGATTCCTTGATGCCAACAGCTTTGGGTGCATGTTTAAAAACCATTTCGTGGGCGTCTTTTTGCAAATCGTAAAGCGGGATGTGTTCAAGCGATTTGTAACTCAAATAAACTGAAGCGCGATAGGCCGGGTAGTCGATGTTCATCCAGTATGGGTTTTCCTGGTTGGCTTCGTCGAAGCGCAAACGAGCCGCCGCGGAGTATTCAAATTGGTATGGAAAGGTGCTGTCGAATGATTGGAAAGCATGCGGAGGCAATTCAATGCGAAGATATCCGCGCGGCCGTGGATAGCGCTGATCGTTCTGGCACGAAGCCATCATTGCCATTATTAAAACGAAAAAAACAAAGATGAAAACAAGGTTTTGAAGGCGGTTGGGCGAAAATAGCATACGACAGAATTTACGTAATTTTTGTGAGTATCTCTTCGATGCGGCGGTTGCTCACTTTCTTAATGATAAACTCAAAATTCAATAATTTAATGCTCGCGTTCATTGGCGGGATGCGGCCTTCCATCTCCAATATCAATCCTGCCAATGTCTCGCTGTCGCCTTTCCGATCTTCGAACACGCGATCTTCGATGCCAAGGATTTTGCAGAAATCATTCAAAAGTATTTTCCCTTCAAACAAATAATTATGGTCATCAATTTTGGTGTAGGCAACTTCGTCTTCCTCGCTGTCGAATTCATCGGATATCTCGCCCACAATTTCCTCGAGAATGTCTTCCAGCGTCACAATTCCTGAAGTGCCGCCATATTCATCCACCACAATGGCCATGTGGATTTTCTTCTGTTGAAACTCCTGCAGCAGATCGTTGATCTTTTTATTTTCGGGAACGAAAAAAGCAGGCCGTAGCAGTGCGCTCCAGTTAAAATCTGTTGGCTTGTCGAGATGTGGTAGCAAATCTTTTACATAAAGGATGCCTGCTATTTTGTCAAAATTTTCGGTGTAGGCCGGGATGCGGGAATAACCGGCATCCAGAATCAGCTCCATGAGGTGAGCGTATGAAGTGCTGATTTCTACTGAGGTGACATCAAGACGCGGCTTCATGATTTCCTTAGCATCGGTGTCGCCAAACCTGACGATCCCCTTCAGGATTTTCCTGTCCTCTTCATGGGTGGAACTGTCAGAGGTAAGTTCGATGGCTTCTGATAGCTCGCTCATGGAGAGTTGCGGCGGGTTTCGTTGCAAACGGCGGTCGATGAGCGACGAGCTTTTTACCAGCAGGCTGCTGAGCGGATAAAAAAAGGTGATGAGAATTTGTAATGGTCGCGCCATAAATAATGCAAACTTCATTGGTGTGGATGACGCATAAATTTTAGGCATGATTTCGCCCAATATCAGCAACAGCGAAGTAACGACAACCACTTGTACTACGAAAGCCAGAACGGGGCTAAGCGACAAGTCCACCAGATTGCTCAGTACAAATGTGGACAATATAATGATGGCAACATTTACAAAATTGTTGGTGATAAGGATGGTTGCCAATAGGCGCTTTGGCCGCTCAAGTAGTTGATTAACCAAATCGTGGGTGCTGTCATGAGCTGCGCGCATTTGCTTGCGCTGAGCGGGATTAAGCGAAAAGAATGCGATTTCCGATCCGGAGATCAAGGCTGAAACCATCAGCAAAGCAAGCATCACCACCACGCCCAATATCACCTGAAAGGTGACAGGTTTAAAAAAAACCTCATTGAGCAGGAACATTTCCTTCAGGAGTGAGGCAGCATAAGGGTCTTCCAAAATTCTACGCGATTAATTCGACAAAAGATTCTTAACAAAAACGAGTGCAAAAATAATGATTTAATTTCTGCATCAGTTTTTGCTGGA
>CAZTCX010000085.1:0-14702 GCA_964612515.1 uncultured Lentimicrobiaceae bacterium
TGATGCGCTGGGACGCAAAGCCACCTGGGAGTCGGTGGTGTCGGTGCGCGATGCTGAGGCTACGCGGCGCGCCGCTACCATCAGCGCCAACGCGCAATGGTTTGAAGATCATTCGCCGGTGCAGCCCGAATACAAAAAAGAAAAGGTGCAGGGAGTCTCGGCACGTGGCATCGATGCAGTGGTGCTTGCCGGCGACTGCTCCCCGTCCACGCCCATCGGCATCAATTTACCCAATGCCGACTGGATAAGAGCGCGCTATGGCTCCAAATCGGTAACCATCAGCAACATCATTGCTGCTTATGACGAGGCCGGCAAAGAGTCAGGCGCCATTGAGGAGTTTGCCTGGTCGGAGCAGGAGATAGCTTTGTCGAAAAAATATGGCAGCCTTGCCGGCAATCTTCATGTGGATTTGCACGAAATAGTAGGGCATGGTTCGGGACGTATAAAAGAAGGTGTAGGCAATCCCGGCGACACACTAAAAAATTATGCTTCCACAATGGAAGAAGCACGCGCCGATTTGTTTGCGCTCTATTTTGCCACCGACCCCAAACTTATTGCACTTGGGCTGATGCCCGAAACAACGGTAGGAGAGGCCGAGTACAACAGCTACATTCGTGGCGGGCTGCTCACGCAACTGGTTCGCGTTAAGCCGGGCAAGAACCTGGAAGAGTCGCACATGCGCAACCGTCAGTTGATTGCACTTTGGGCCTATGCGCATGGCAAGGCTGAAAACGTGATCGAGCGTAAAACCAGAGATGGAAAGACTTTTTTTGTTATTAATAACTATGAAAAATTGCGGGCACTTTTCGGGCAATTATTGCGCGAGGTGCAACGCATCAAATCGGAAGGCGACTATCAGGCCGCCCGCCAACTCATCGAAACTTACGGTGTAAAAGTAGATGCTGTGCTGCATCAGGAAGTGCTGAAACGTTGGGAAACGCTCGGCATAGCGCCATTTTCAGGGTTTATCAATCCACGATTAGAAGCCACAACCGATGCCAACGGAACCATCACCAAAGTGGAAATTTCTTATCCCGACGACTTCACACAACAGATGTTGCACTACTCCCGCCACTATTCCGCATTGGCGGTAAAATGAAAAATCCGAAAATTAGTTACTTGCCTTTACTTGGTAGTTTTAATTGTTGTTCTATCTTTGCACCCTCAAAAAAATAGGGTTGTTTCATAAGTAATTATTTTTCAAAATTTTATCACACATGCAAAACAAAGGATTTATCAAGTTTATTGCCATCCTGTTTGCTTTAGTATCGCTTTACCACCTGTCGTTTACCTATGTAAGCCAGCGTGTTGTGAGCAAGGCGAATCAATACGCACACAATGCTCAAACGGAACGCCTATCGACCTTGTTGGCCGGTGGGAATGCTGCACAGGAACAATTTCTCTACGATTCTATCGCCAACGCTCGCGAGACCTATTATCTCGATTCAATGTCGAATGAGGTGGTTTACAATCTTGGTGTACGTAAATATACTTTCAAGGAAGTGCGCGAGCGGGAACTTAACCTGGGACTCGACCTCAAAGGCGGGATGAACGTGACGTTGGAAGTATCGGTGGTTGACATTATCAAAGGTTTGGCAAATAACAGTAAGAATCCTGTTTTCCAGCAAGCTCTTGAATTGGCACGCGAAAAACAAAAAAATAGCCAGGAAGGTTTCGTGACGCTCTTTGGGCAATCCATCAAAGAGATCGATCCCAACTTCCAGCTATCATCGATATTTATGGCTGAGTTTAAAGACAAGCTAAGTTATAACTCCACCAACGACGAGGTACTGAGTGTCGTGCGCAAAGAGGCCGATGCCGCCATCGACCGCACTTTCAACATTCTGCGTACGCGTATCGACCGTTTTGGTGTGGCTCAGCCCAATATTCAAAAACTACAGACCGCCGGTCGTATCCTGGTGGAGCTGCCAGGCATTAAAGAGCCACAGCGTGTTCGTAAACTTTTGCAGGGAACTGCTCAACTTGAATTCTGGACTACTTATCAATTTAGCGAGGTCTTCAACTATTTTCAGGCAGCCGACCAGAAATTGGTTGACATATTGAAAACCGACAACCTTCTCGGCGAGGTTTCCGAAACAAGCCCGCTGGTGGAAGGCGATGTAGTTGCTGATACCACCATTGCCGCAAGCGAAGAAACTGAATTGACACAGTTGGATACCACAGCACTGTTAGCTGAAACCGCAGCCGACACAATGGACAAGGATCTGCTGGATCAACTTGGCGGCGATAGTCTTGCCGTTACCGATCGCAACCAGTCCCCGGAAGAAATTGCCAAAACCAACCCATTGTTTGCCTATCTGCGTCCTAATCTGGTGCAAACCGAAAATGGCTATGTGCCTGCCCAAAGCGCAACGGTTGGCTATGCCTCTATAAAAGATACTGCCATGGTCAACAGTCTGCTGCGCCGCGTAAAGCAAGACCTGCCGCGCGACATGAAGCTGGCCTGGAAAATTAAACCTGAAAAATATTCGCCCGACTTTCTCGAGCTGGTAGCTTTGAAAGCTTCCAACCGCGACGGCTCGGCAGCGCTGCAAGGCGACGTGATTGTGGATGCCCGTCAAAACTTCGATCAATCTAACCGCGTAGTGGTAGATATGGCGATGAACAGCGAAGGCGCCCGCCAATGGAAACGCCTCACCGGTGAAAATATCAACAAGCAAATCGCTATCGTTCTCGACGATTATGTCTATTCGGCTCCTAACGTAAATGATGAAATCCCCAACGGACGTTCACAAATCTCCGGAAACTTTGAAATTGCCGAAGCGCAAGACCTTGCTAACATTCTGAAAGCTGGTAAACTGCCTGCTCCTGCACGCATCGTCGAAGAGGCCGTAGTAGGTCCATCGCTGGGTAAAGTAGCCATTACCGACGGTTTGTACTCTTTCATCATTGCTTTTTTCATGGTGCTGATTTACATGGTACTTTATTACAACCGCGCCGGATGGGTTGCTGACCTTGCACTTATTACCAACATCTTCTTCATCTTTGGTGTACTTGCTTCACTCGGAGCGGTGCTCACTTTGCCCGGTATTGCCGGTATTGTGCTTACGCTCGGTATGGCGGTGGATGCTAACGTGATTATCTACGAACGTATTAAAGAAGAGGTGCACGCCGGAAAAGGGATGCGCCTGGCCATTACCGATGGTTATAAAAACGCTTACTCAGCCATTATCGACGGCAACGTTACCACACTACTTACAGGTATTGTACTTTATACTTTTGGAAGCGGCCCCGTACAAGGCTTTGCCACTACGCTCATCATTGGTATTTTGTCGTCACTCTTCTCAGCAATTTTCATCTCACGTATCATTTTTGACCGCTATCTTACGAAGAACCGCACCATTCGTTTTGGAAACAAAATTACCAATGATGTGCTCGTAAATGCGAACTTTAACTTCCTGGGAATGCGTAAATACGCTTACATCATCTCCTCCATCGTTATCATCCTCGGTATCGGATCATTGGCAGTGAGAGGTTTGAACTACGGTGTCGATTTCTCCGGGGGTCGTACCTATGTTGTCCGCTTTGATCAGCCTGTGGTATTGAAAGATATACGCAGCGTGCTTTCTGAAGATCTGGAACAGCCAGAAGTAAAAACCTTTGGACCTACCTCACAAGTAAAGATCACTACCAAGAAAGATATTGAAGACGACAATCCAGCAATTGACTCCATCATCCAGTCGCTTCTTTATGCTAATCTGAAGCCTTTCTATGAGGATCAAAGCATTACTTACAAAGATTTTATCGCAGATACAGGAAGCGACAAACTTATAGGCATCCAGAGTTCGCAAAAGGTAGGGCCTACCATTGCCGATGATATTCGTAATCGTGCCGTGATGGCCATTGCCTTCGCCCTTCTAATCATCTTCATCTATATCGCTATCCGTTTTAAAAGATGGCAATTTGGACTGGGAGGCGTTCTATCTCTGTTCCACGACTCAATAATTGTGATTAGTTTGTTCTCTATATTTTATAACATTTTGCCTTTCAACCTCGAAATTGATCAGGCATTTATTGCGGCCATCCTTACCATCATCGGTTATTCCATCAACGACACGGTGATCATTTTCGACCGTATCAGGGAATACGAGGGATTACACCCCAAACGTACCTTACACGAAAATATCAATCAGGGAATCAACAGCACGTTGGCTCGTACCATCAATACTTCGGGAACCACCATCGTGGTGCTGCTTATGATTTTCATCTTTGGCGGTGAAGTTATCCGTGGATTTGCTTTTGCCCTGATGATGGGGATTATTATTGGAACTTATTCATCGGTATTCATGGCCAGCCCATTAGCCTACGACTTGCTCACAAAAGGTGGTAAAGACGACACCGACTCAACGTTTAAATCCAAAAAAGTAGTCGTCAAGAAGTAAAAATCTCATTTTTTAATAATAAAATCCCGGCAATGATTAGAAATCGTAGCCGGGATTTTTGTTTTTAAAACACGCCAACTTTTTGTAAACCAAAAGCCTCTTACTCACCACAACATGGATTTATTTTAAGGCATTGCCATTACTTTCTTACTTTTGCTCGTTTGCATTAAGAAAACAATCGGATTTAGTTTTTAATTTTAAAACACCATTTTCGTATAATCTGCATGGTCTTAGCTTTTTTTGATATCAGTGGCGGCGAAATCTTCATCATTCTTTTGGTGGTGTTTCTCTTCTTTGGTCCGGATAAGATCCCTGAGATTGCCCGCTGGATGGGCAAAGGCCTCAACGAAGTGAAGAAGGCTACCAGCGAGATCCGGGATGAGATAACACGCGAAACCAGCGATATCCGCCGTGAAGCTGATGACCTGAAAAAAAGTATCAATCTCAACGATTTGTCAACGACGCAGACGCCACAAACCGACACGTCCAAAGATAATTTGGAAAACCAGGAACCTGATTTAAAACAAAAACCACGACAGCCGCAGTTATGATGGTTGCGACACAGAGCCTGCAGATACTAAAGCAATTGGATAAATCGTTAAAAAACCAATTTTCACGACAACTACAAGTAAACAATAATTTGCCTGCCGATACCGAAAAAACAATGAATAGAAACGTTTCGAGACATCTTCCAAAAATTTTAATTCTCCTTTTCATATTTGCCTCTATGGCGACTTATGGCCAAAATCGCCGCTCGCAAGCTGCCGACGAAGATTTTGCCAACATGCGCTATTCGCTTGCCATTCCCAAATACAAAAAAGCTTATTCGCGCGTGAAAGGCAACAAGGCCGAGAAGAACCGAATTTCCTATCAACTGGCTGAGAGCTATCGCCTCACCAACCAGATGAAACGAGCCGAAGCATTTTACAAAAGACTGGAACGTATTAATTATGATCGTACCGAGCCGCTTGTGCTACTGCGTTTGGCCGATGCCTTGCGCGCCGATGCCAAATATGATGAGGCATTGGGGATGTATGAAAAATACGCCGAACGCGTACCCGAAGACCCGCGCGGGAAAGCCGGAATTGCTTCCTGCACCCTTGCGCAGGAGTGGCTCGAAAATCCAGGCAATTATCAGATAGAAAAACTCAAACGCTTCAACTCCCGCGAGGACGATTTTTCGCCCGCCTACAGCGAAGCAAACGCCAACGCCATTATCTTCACCTCTTCACGCGATGGCAGCACCGGCAAAAATACCGACGAATGGACCGGCATGAATTTTACCGACCTTTTCTATTCGCGTCAGGATCAAAAAGGCGACTGGAGTAATCCTGTTCTGGCCGACGAAAGCGAAGTCATCAACACCGAAGCCAATGAAGGACAGCCCGCATTTAACGGTAATTTTAGTAAAATGTATTTTACCCGCTGCGGCAAGGATAACCTAACCGTCAATGGCTGTCAGATTTATGTTACACGCAAGCAAGGCCGTGGATTTGGTGAGCCTGAAAAGGTAGAACTTGGCGGCGACAGCACCGCTGTATTTGGCCATCCTGCCGTTAGCCCCGACGAGAGCTTCCTCATATTTTCGTCGCCAAAAAAAGGTGGCGCTGGCGGCAAAGACCTGTGGATTTCTGAAAAGAAAAGTGGCGGTGGCTTTTCGACGCCCGTCAACATGGGCGCAAATATCAACACCAAGGGCGACGAGGTATTTCCTGTGATGCGTGGCGATTCGGTATTGTATTTTTCATCCGACGGTTTGCCTGGTATGGGCGGCCTCGACCTGTTCAAGAGTGTGCGCAACGAAGACGGCACCTGGGGCGATCCCGTTAATATGCGCCCGCCCATGAATACCCAATACGACGACTTCGGCATTACCTGGCATCCCGATGGTAAAGACGAAGGCTATTTTTCTTCAAATCGTAAGGGCGGCCGCGGTGGCGACGACATTTATTACTTTATTAATCCTCCGCTCATCTATGCCGTTTCCGGAAAAGTAGTTGATAATAATACGCTCCAGCCTGTTGATAAAGCGGATATTAATTTGGTGAGTTCCGACGGAACAAACGTTACCACCACCACCAACTCGGTTGGCTACTACGAGTTTAAAGATGAACAGATAAAAGCCAACACCACTTTTGAAATATTGGTGGAAAAGCCTGATTATTTCAACGATAAATCGATGGAAACTACTGTTGGCCTGGAGGCCAGCCGCGACTTTACGATGAACTTTAACCTGACGCCCATTCCCAAAGACCCGGTGGTGCTGCCTGAGATTTTATATGATCTTGGCAAGTGGGAACTCAAACCACAGTTTCAGGATTCGCTCCAGGGACTCATCAGCACGCTCGATGCCAACGAGACGATTGTGGTTGAAATCGCTGCACACACCGACAACCGCGATACCGACGAACGCAACGATATTCTTTCGCAAAAGCGTGCCGAATCGGTGGTAGATTATCTTATCCTGCGTGGCATCGATCCCGATCGGATGGTGGCCAAAGGATATGGTGAGCGTGTGCCGTTTGTGCTGAAGAAAGAGGTGAAACGTGGCGGATATACTTTTACACCAGGCATGCGTCTTACTGAAACCTTTATCGATTCGCTGCCGAATTTGGAAGCGCGGGAAGCTGCGCATCAGATGAACCGGCGTACCGAATTCTCCATCATCAGCAAAGACTATATCCCCAAGCCCAAAGTTAAAACCGATACCGCCGACAGAAATGTCCAGGTGGTGATAAATCCTAAAGAAAAGATCTTGGATTATACGCTTACGCCAAATGGATTGATACAGGGACAAGCTATCGTCAATGGTTTTACGCTCAATTTCACCTATGACCGTCGCACCATTCGTCCTGCTATTTCGCTGGGAAGCGCGCTGCGTCTGCTTAAAGAGGGCGCCATCACCAAAAACGACTTTCAGGGAGATCCCGAAAAAATCCTCGGCGACGGAACCATTGCACACCGCGCTATCTTCCGCGTGGAAACCCTGCGTCTGGCCGGTATGACCATCCATAACGTAGAGATTCAGGTGGATCATCAGCTTAATTCGCAGATGACGCTGGGAGAACTTACCCTCACAGAGTTTGGTACTTTCACCATCGACGAAGAGAAAAAGCAGATTATTTTTAGATAGAAATGTCTGGCTTCAGTAAGCCCAATTGGCGGCATGTTAGCTGAGTTTGTCGCAGTCAAACCAATTGATTCGGTGGCTGAGCTTGTCGAAGCCAGCCTGTCGAAGCCTGGTAATTGAGCGTAGTCGAAATTAATGATCCCGTCGGTACAACCAATCAGCGTAAGCTATCATGGATTCAATCTTTTCACGGGGCGCTTTCAGCAGATTCAGGATTTGGATAGATTTTGAATAATATTGCTCCATCTCATGGCCTGCAACCTCTTCAATCTGGTATTTCCGCATAAGCTCCGTTACTCCGTCGATCTTTTGCTGCGGGGTGTGGCTTGTATTAGAATGATAAAAACCAAGCAGTTTTTGGCGGTCGTCGGTATTGGCTGCCTCAAGGCATTTCAGATAGAGATAAGTTTTCTTGTTGGCGATAATATCACCACCCGGCGTTTTCCCGGTTTTTTCTGCATTCCCAAAAGTATCGAGCAAATCATCTTTAAGTTGGAAGGCGATGCCGATATTTACACCAAAATCATAGATAAGCTGCACATCGCGTGGATTGGCGTTGGCTGCCAATGCACCAATTTTGAGGCTGCATCCCAACAATACTGCTGTCTTTAGTCGAATCATGTTGAGATATTCAGCTATCGCGACAGCAGGCATTTTTTCAAAATCCATATCATATTGCTGACCTTCGCACACCTCGATGGCCGTTTGCGTAAAGACGTCGAGCATCCCAATCAGTTGTGGATGTTTTGTCTTCAGCATCCAGCGGTAGGCCAGCGCAAACATGGTGTCGCCCGAAAGGATGGCGGTGTTGTCGTCCCATTTGCGATGGACGGTGTCTTTGCCGCGCCGCAAATCAGCCTTATCCATGATGTCGTCGTGGAGCAGGGTAAAGTTGTGAAACAGTTCTATGGCGATGGCGGCATCGAGAATTTCTTCGGGCTTTCCGCCAAAAAGGTCGCAGGCGGCCAGCATCAGTATCGGTCGTAGCCGCTTGCCATCACCTTCCATCGTGTAACGGATGGGCTGGTAAAGTTGGTCGGGCGTATCACCAAAGTCGGCCTTTTCCAAAGCCTCGTTCACTACTTTTTTAAAATCTGCAAAATGCTCCATTTCTTTATTTTTAGAGGAATGTGTTTTTTCTAATGGCGGAGTTTGGTAGGTTGTTAATCGTTGATTGTTAATTGTTAATTGTTAATCGTTAATCGTTAATTGTTATTTGTTAATCGTAACTCGTAACTCGTAACTCGTAACCCGCAACCCGTAACCCGCAACCCGTAACCCGCAACCCGCAACCCGCAACCCGCAACCCGGAACCCGTAATCCGTAATCCGTAACCCGCAACAATTAAAGAATATTCATCAGGTATTCGCCGTAGCCGCTTTTGAGCAAAGGCTGGGCAATTTCTTTGAGTTGTGAGGCATCGATAAACTTCATGCGGTAGGCCACCTCTTCTATGCAGCCGATTTTCAATCCCTGTCGGTGTTCGATAACTTCGACAAACTGCGAGGCTTGCAGCAACGATTCGAAAGTGCCGGTGTCGAGCCAGGCAATGCCGCGGCTCATGATGCCTACTTTGAGCTGGCCGCGCTCGAGGTAGTGGCGGTTTACGTCTGTAATCTCATATTCGCCACGAGCACTTGGCTTGATATTGCGCGCCACCTCTACCACCGAATTATCATAAAAATATAATCCAGGCACCGCATAATTTGATTTGGGATGTACCGGCTTTTCTTCGATGGAAACGGCTTTTTGACGTTCGTCAAACTCCACCACACCATAGCGCTGCGGGTCGGACACGTGATAGGCAAACACGGTGCCGCCAGTAGGGTCGTTGTTGGTTTGCAGCAATGTTTGCAAGCCTGACCCGTAAAAAATGTTGTCACCAAGGATCAACGCTACTTTTTCATTGCCGATAAAATCGGCGCCAAGCACAAAAGCCTGCGCCAGCCCGTTGGGAATCTCCTGCACTTTGTAGCTGAAGCGGCATCCCAGTTGCGAGCCATCGCCAAGCAGCCGCTCAAAGTTGGGCAGGTCCTGCGGTGTGGAGATGATCAGTACCTCGTTGATGCCCGACATCATCAGCACCGAAAGCGGGTAGTAAATCATGGGCTTGTCGTAAATGGGCATCATCTGCTTACTCATGGCAAGGGTGAGCGGATGCAGTCTGGTACCGGCGCCGCCGGCGAGGATGATTCCTTTCATATCAGTATGTTTTATGTTGTGTGTTTTGTTTCGTAATTATTTAGATAAATGAAATGGTTATCCATTTTATCAATAATCCTGCTGATCAAGCGGTGGATGCCCGGTTTCTTTTTCTATTTCTAAATCATCAAGCTCTATGTCGATCTCTTCGTCAAATATCTCGAGTAAAGGCTCGGAAAACCGGCGTGTGGTGATGCGCTTGTCGAGGGTGAGCAGCAGCGATGGCAACACGAATAGGTTCGAAAGTAAGGCTACCAAAAGCGTGAAAGCGATGAGATAACCCAAAGCCTCGGTGCCGCCAAAACTCGATAGCGTAAAAATGATAAATCCAAAGAAAAGCACCACCGACGAATAGATCATGCTGAAGCCCGTTTCGCGCAAAGCACGGATCACCGATATTTTAATATTCCACTCATTAAGCCGCAGTTGCAAACGATAGCGCGAGAGGAAATGGATGGCGTTGTCCACCGAAATACCCAGCGCAATCGAAAAGATAAGGATGGTTGATGGCTTTACGCTGATGGCCAAAAATCCCATCATAGCAGCGGTCATAATTTGCGGCATCAAGTTGGGCGCCATTGAGATCATCACCATGCGTGGCGACGAAAACAAAAGCGCCATCAATAGTGCAATAATCACCAACGCCAGCAGCAGACTCTGCATCAGATTTTTCACCAGATAATCTGTGCCTTTGAGGTAAACCACGCTTGTGCCGGTAAGATTCACCTGATATTCGTTGGGTGGGAAGATGGAATCTATTTTCGGGCGCAGGTCGTCGCGGATGCGTTCTATTTCGTTGGTACCGATGTTGGCCATCTGCACCGAGATGCGTGTTTTTTGCATGGTGCTGTCCACAAAAGTGTTGATGATGCTGCGTTTGTTGCCTTCGAGCTGCGGCACATAGCGCATGATGAAATTCTTCTCCTGGTTGTTGGGCAGCAGGTACATCGCAGGATTGCCGCCATAAAAAGCCTGCTTGGCAAATTTTACTACCTCGGCCACCGACAGTGGCTTGCTTAGCTCAGGATAGGTTCCCAGCAGCACTTGCAGTTCTTCAATTTTATTAATGGTAGCCAATCGCAGCACGCCTTTGGGTTTGCGTGTGTCGATGGAAATTTCCAGCGGCATTACACCTTTTATATTTTGCTCAAAAAACTCCAGATCGCGGTACAACTGGTCACGTTTCGGAATGTCGTCCACAATGCGGCCGGTGGTTTTAAGCAGCGAAATGCCGTAAAAGCTTGTGAGTAGTAACACACCGGTCACCACGTAAATTGCGGTTCGGTGATGTAGCACAGTTTTTACAACACCGCTCACCAGTCTGGTTACAAGACCATTGTCGAGGTGCTTCGTGTCGCGGGCTTTGGGTGGATTGAGGAAACTAAAAAATATGGGTATCAAAAACAGGGTTAGAAAATAAGCCATCATGATGCTGATGGAGGCTACAATTCCAAACTCGACGAGCAACGCATTTCCGGTGATGGTAAAAGATGCAAAGCCCGCAGCAGTTGTCAGGTTGGTGAGCAGGTTGGCGTTGCCGATAAATATTACAACCCGCGTAAGCGCCTTTATCTTGTTGCCGTGTTTGACGATCTCGGCGTGGTATTTATTTAGTAAAAAGATACTGTTTTCCACCACAATCACGATGAGCAATGGCGGCAGTATTCCGGTGAGAATGGTGATTTCGTAGCCGAATAGTACCAGTAATCCCATTACCCAAGCCAAAGCAATGAGCACAATGAGCATGGTTGCCAGCACGATTTTCCAATTGCGAAAAAAGATTAATAAAATAATGCTGGCAATTGCAAGCGCGAGGAGGGTAAAGAGCCGCAGCTCATTTTCAATTTTTTTGGCTGTGATGGTACGGATGTAGGGCAGTCCGGAATAATGTAATTCTACGCCAAACTTTTCCGCGAAAGCGTTGCCGGCATCGCGTATTTCATAAATCAGGCCTACACGTGCCTTGGTGTTGAGCACCTCTTTGTCGAGGGTAACCGCCATCATTGTGAAATTATTTTCGGAATTGTAGAGTAGCCCGTCGTAGAATGGCAGCGACATTACCACCTGCATCATGCTGTCAAGCTCGTGCTGCGATTGCGGCTTTCGGGTGAAAACCGGGAGGAAGTCAAATTTCTTTAGCGAGTCGTTTTTTTGCAGATAATAGAGCTGGGAAACCGACAAAACTCCTTCTACGCCTGCAATGCGTTGGATGCTATCGGTAAGATCGTACCACGCATTGAATTCGTCAAGCTCAAAAAGATTTGTATCCTGAACGCCAATAAAAAGCACGCTGCCGTCCTGCCCGAATGTTTTTTTAAAATCGTCATAAATGATGCTGGTGCTATCGGAAGAGGGCAGCATTTGCGCCATTTCGTAGGACATGGTGACCTGCCGCCCCTGAAAAATCATAAAAGCCGTGAGCAGCAAAATGATGGTGAGATTCCAATAGCGTCGCCGCAGGATGAGCCGGGCAAGATATGTCCACATGTGGTTTTGTCGTTTGGTATTAAAATTGTAAACTTATGCGCCTTTCACGCAAAAAAGATGTCGAAAATAGAATTTATCTGCCGAACAGAAAAATTTGTTTAATAATGAAACACACAATTCTCTCTCAATCGCCCGCCAGGCAATGGTTTCCGGTAATAATATTTTTAATAATAATTGTGGTAGCGTGCAGTTCTCCGCAGCAGCTTGCCGAGCAGCATCGCTACGACGAAGCCATTGACGTATTATTGAAAAAGTCACAAAAAAGCTATTCGCCAAAGACCACAGCCGAGCTTGGTAAGATTTATCATCAGGCCAACTCCGCGGACAGCGCCATCATCAGTAGCCTGGTGCAATCAGGAGAGCCTGATGTATGGCTTCCTGTTTACACAGCTTTTCAGCGCCTCGACACCCGCCAGCAAAAGATTGCTGCTTTGCCCGAGTCGGTGCGTCAGCAGATGGGTTTTCAGTCGTTTGATTATTCATCCTATCTTTTTCAATCACGTCAGAAAGCATGTCTTTATAATTACACCCTGGCTGAGCGCCATCTTCAGCTCGACAAGCGCATGGAAGCGATGCGTTGTTTGGAAACTGTAAACTCACTCGATAGCAGCTATCGGCGTACGGCGCATCTTCTCGACAGCCTCTACCGCACTGCACCGGTTCCACTTTATTACCAAATTGAGATCGATTATCCCTACCCTTTGCCGCCGGGAATGGAGGAGTTTCTCACCGAAACCAATCTGACGCCCTACAGCACAAGCAAGGTTTTTTTTGTTAATAAAAAGCCTGATCCTTACCGCTTGTATGCCGAAATTCGGATTACTGATGTGAAAATTGCTCCCGAGAAAACCGGTGAGCTGGCTTACGCCGAATCTATCAAGATACAGGACGGGTTGGCATACAGGCTCGATGATGACGGCGATTTTATCCGCGACAGCGCCGGACAGAAAATCGAAATTCCAAAATTTAAAACTTTGGCTTGTTACGTCAGTGACTATAAGCAGGAAAAATCGATCCAGCTTTTTGGAGAGGTATTGCTGGTATCGGTTCCGGATGGTAAAATTCTGATACGAAAACCTGTGCAGGGAGTTTCTAATTTTACGCATCGTTATGCTCGTTTCAAAGGAGACCTGGATGCGCTCAGTCCGGAATCGGCCAGTCTGATCGGATCGAAAAAACAGGATTTCCCTTCCGACGGCGCCATGATACAACATGCTTCCGAAAACCTTTTCAAAGAAGCCACCGTTGTGCTTTACGCAGCAATGGGAAATGTAGAACCCAATTAATAAAAGGCCAAAAACCAAACCCCAAAAACCAAATAAATTCCAAAAAGCAAAATTCAAATGTCTGAGGGGGGGTGATTTCGATTTTGTGATTTATTTGATATTTGTTTTGTTGTCATTTGGGATTTACCATTTTATTACGTTTACTTTCGCCAAAATTTCATTTTTCTATGACATCTCGAAAAGTACTTTTTATAGATACGGCGCATCCTGTGCTCACCGAAGAGCTTACGCGGATGGGCTACCAATGCGATTATTTTGAAAACTATTCCCGCGACGATTATCTGCAAATTATCAGTCAATATTTTGGAATCATCATTCGCGGCAAGATAAAGCTGGACAAGGAGATGCTCACCGCCGCGCGGCAACTGAAGTTTATCGGCAGGGTAGGAGCGGGGATGGAAAACATAGATGTGGCTTTCGCCGAATCACAAGGTGTTGCCTGTCTGAATGCTCCCGAAGGAAACCGCGACGCCGTGGGCGAGCATGCCATAGGAATGTTGCTGATGCTGATGAACCGGTTGCGCATTGCCGACCGGGAAGTGCGGCAGGGAATCTGGCTGCGCGAAGAAAACCGCGGCACAGAGATAAAAGGCAAAACGGTGGCCATCATTGGCTATGGCAATATGGGCGGCGCTTTTGCACGTGTGCTCAAGGGTTTTGGTGCTAATGTAATTGCCTACGACAAATACAAAACCAGCTACTCCGACGACTTCGTTCGCGAAAGCGACATGCAAACCATCTTTGATGAAGCCGACATTGTAAGCCTGCACCTGCCGCTGACGCCTGAAACAACTTTTTTGGTGGATGAGGATTATCTGAAAAAATTCAGAAAGAACATTTATCTGATCAATACTGCCCGCGGACGAAATGTAAAAACCGCCGATCTGGTAAAACAACTGAAAGCCGGAAATGTGCTTGGCGCAGCCCTCGACGTGCTCGAATATGAAAAATTATCTTTTGAGGCGCTGGATCAGAAAAGCCTGCCCGAAGATTTTAGCTGGTTGATTCATTCCGACCAGGTGGTGCTCTCGCCGCACATTGCTGGTTGGACCCACGAATCCAATTACAAACTTGCTATGACGATCGTTGATAAAGTAAGGCGCCTCTTTGTAGAGAAAGCTGATCCTAAAATCCCAAATTTCAAAAAATAAATTCTAATAATTCTACTTTAACACATTAGATTTTTCTGCATTT
>CAZTCX010000086.1:0-14423 GCA_964612515.1 uncultured Lentimicrobiaceae bacterium
GGCTACCAGGCCATCAGAAACATAAGCCGATGGCCGGGCAACGGAAATACAGACCTCGGCGAGGCGGCGCAACTGGCGCCTTATTACGATTGGGATGGCAACGGTGCTTACGATCCCATGGCCGGCGATTTCCCGCTTATCAGAGGCGATCAAACGGTGCTCACCATCGTGAATGATGCACGGTATTTACACACCGAAACCGGTGGCAAAAAGTTGGGTGTCGAAGTACAAACCGCTTATTATGCCTACGACAAGCCGAACGATTCGGCACTAAAATACACCACCTTTGCCGATCAACGCATCATCAACCGCTCGCAACACGTCTATCACGATGTGTATGCCGCCAACTTTGTGGATTTTGATTTGGGAAAATATGATGATGATTTCCTTTGCAGCGATACCCTCCTCCATTCGGCTATTGTTTTTAATGGTGAAGCTCAGGATGGAACCGGAGAGCCGGGGGAATACGGTGCGCATCCACCGGCACAATCGTTTACCTGTCTTAACTATCCAATGGATGCATTTATCTATTTATTTAATTATGGTGTCCCGCAGCCCATGACTGATCCCATTTCAGCCTCGGAGTACTATACGTATTTACAGGCTTTATGGAAAGATTCTACTCCTATTACCTACGGCGGCAATGGCTATGGAGGCGAACAAGCCGTAAAACATATTTTTTCGGGCGACCCTGTGAGTGGCGAGGGATGGACCGAAGCAAACGCCGGCAATGCACCCGGCGACCGGCGGGGGGTAATCGTTTCGGGGCCGCACGATTTTAATCCCGGCGACACACTGCATCTGGAATATGCGCTGGTGTTTGCACGCGATTATGAAGGCGACAATCTTTCAAGTCTTGCTCTTCTGAAAGACAGAATTAAGGAGGTTCATACTTTTTATCAAAATGCGCTTGGCATCAAAAAGCCTGCGTCAACAACTAAGATTGTGAATCTGTATCCCAATCCCTGCGCCGACAAACTGTTTATTGATGTTTCACAATTTCCGGCTGGCACCACCATCGATTTCGCTGTTTTTGATATTCTTGGAAAACAGCTGATACAAGGAAATCTTCATCCTGAAACGGAAAACATGGTTGATTTCAGCAACGTCAATCCCGGGATTTATTTTGTTCGTTTCAATGACGGGAAAAACGCCTACAGCCAAAAAGTGATTCGGGGGGAAAAGTAGCCGTGGCATGAGCAACATTTAACAATGATCGTCCCCGCACCCACAGGTTAACGTTTTGTGGCTTGCTTTTTCGAGTGCTTCCCTTCCTTCGCGATAAGCAAACCAGGCAATGGCCAGTGAGCCAGCCACATCGATGTAGCTAATCCCAAACACCTCGTACAAGCCGCTTGCTGCCAGCAAAATAATGCTTAGGTAAAAACAGGTTTTGGTACAATTGGCATCGGCAATAATAGCGTCGGAGTTTAGCTTTTTGCCAACCTTCTTTTTGTAAATCATCAAAAACCACATGGTAGCAATGCTGATGGAAGAAATGATGATGCCTGCCAGTGTGGAGGTGGGGGTGTTACCTTGTATCACATTAACAACCGATCCCAGAACCAGCCCGGCTGTCAAAAGAAAAAAGCTGAAGCCGGTAATTCGTAATGCAGTTCTTTCAAATTTATCGCGCGAGGCAGGATCTGTCCCAAATTTTTTCATGCGTATCACCAGGTGCATTATGCCGATGCCCGAGATTACCTCCACAAAACTATCTACACCGAAACCCAGCAGTGCAAGCGTTTCATCGCCCAGCCCATAGTAAACCGAAACAAGGCCTTCGGCAAGATTGTACACAATGGTAACAATGCTGAGAATAAGTGCGGTATTTGTCAGTTTTCTTTGGTCGTTCATATTATTAAAGTTCATTATGTAACGTCTTCTGATTGATAACCTTTACAAAGAAACACGTGTAAAAAGAAAAAGGCAATTACAAATCACATTGTAACTGCCAAATTCTCTTGTTGCCCGACCAGGGATCGAACCTGGACTCTTCTGATTCAGAGTCAGACGTGTTGCCAATTACACCATCGGGCACTTTTCAATAGTGCGGCAAAAATAAATCTTTTTATTGATCGCTAAAAAAAATCTCAGCAGTGTAATACGAAAGCAAAGCATCAAAACATTTTGCTTCAACGTCTTCATCCCCCGAATGTAAATCCGCTTTTAGCGAAAGCCCTTTTATCTAAAAATAATCTTCTTAGTAATTACATTATCTGCTAAAGTAATTTTCAAAAATGCAATTCCCTGGTAGGCATCTTTTAGACTAACATTAAAACCATCGTTTTCTTTATAAAAATCAGCGGAAAGCTTACGTCCGGCAGCATCGAAAAGCTGAAGCACGGGAACTGTTGCGTCTGAGGTTCCTGAATTTTGAATTTCAACAAAAAAACTGCGCGTAGCCGGATTTGGAAATATATGGGTTATAATTGCTGGGCGCAGCGTTACAGGCTCACCGATACCAACAGGCGATAACGAAATTGGAAGATAGGTCACAAGACCGAGTTGTGGGTCGTCGGGCTGATGAAAAATATGCGACTCCACAGTGTCGATATCTGTGGTTCCCCAATAGTTGTTTTGGGCCATGATGTCGTTGGGGGTATTGTTATAAAGATCGTAAACCGCGTCTTCGTTACCATTGCCGTAAATATTGTTGTTGCCTGGATTGTAATCAGCGCCTTCCAGTTGGCCAATGTTGGGTGCAGGCGTACCTTGCAGGCTGATGCCCCACAGATTGCCTGTAATGGTATTTCCGGTAATGATGGCCTGGTTGGTTTCGTTGCCATTTATATTAATGCCACTTCCGCCCAGCATCGGCAGGTTTTGGGTGTTGTTATCCTTAATTTCGTTGCTGCGCACCAGCACCCCGAGGTTGTTGCCAAATATGGTGATGCCGTAACGGTTATTAAAAATATCGTTGCCTTCGATGCGCGCGGCCACACTTCCGCCGGCAAGTGTGGTAATAGCGATGCCACCAGCCATAATGTTAGCCGGATTACCCTCGATCGTGTTGCCAACGATGCGAATGCTGTCTGCACCGGAGGTCCCCAGGTTTATCTGTGGCGTATTGCCATTGGCGGCAACATTAAATCTTATCTCACAATCGATGATTTGCGGCGAAGCGCTGCCATTGGCTGCCGACATCACCGCCGGGCCATCGTTATAAGTGAAACTGCAATTATTAATAACAGGGGTGCATTGTGAAACATTAATGGTGCCGGTGGTGTATGCCTTATTGAATTCGGTAAAGTCGCAATTGGTGAAAACTACATCTGACGACAGCAACCTTATGCCGCCCGCCTTTTTAAAATAGGTTCTGTCCAATACCGAGCCATTACTATTGTCAAAACGAAAACCTTTAAAATGATCATTTTGAGCTTTAAAAAACACAATGCCGCTTTGCGGATTGGCGACCATCGTTCCTTCGACGGTGACGAGCACGTTATCGACCATGTTGATTTCCACCTCAACGAGGATGCTCAAAGTATCCGTTGCCGAAAGCATTACATCCTGATGAAAAGTGTATTGACCATCAGGATCGAATGTCACCGCGCCTGACGAATAGGCCACCAGGCTGTCGATGGTAAAATGCACGCCGCTGCCGGGCGTGGCGTATTGCGCGTTAATGATCAATGCCGATAATAGCATTGCAAAAAGAAAGAATAGTTTTTTCATAATTTATAAATTTGAATTGTGAATTTTGCAAAGTGCAGATGACAAAAATAGGGGAAAAATGCAAGATGCATTTTGCATAATTTGATGGAATGTAGAGACGCGATGCATCGCGTCTGTACCAATGAAAGGAGGATGTATAGACGCGATGCATCGCGTCTATACCGATGGGATGTACCAATTTATGGAAATAAAAACCCATCACGTCTGTACCCGTGGGATATTCCATGTTTTTGAATGTAGAAACACACTGCCCTGATTCATCCCGATTCCCACCCCCGCGATATTTATTAATTTCGCCGTTCGTTGATTTCAAAATATTTTGAAAAAAGACAGAGAACCAATAGCATGAGCGAACAAATAAAACACGAATGCGGGATAGCGCTGCTGCGACTGCGTAAGCCGCCGGAGCATTATCTGCGCGAATACGGCACCAGCCTTTACGGGCTCAACAAGATGCACCTGATGATGCAGAAGCAGCACAACCGCGGGCAAGATGGCGCCGGACTGGCCAACATAAAGCTCGACATGGAGCCAGGCGTAAAGTACATCAGCCGCCACCGCTCCGGCTCTGCCACGCCCATCATCGACGTCTTCAAGCATGTGTATGCGCCTTTTCAACAGCTCGAAAAAACACGTCCTGAACTTTTGCGCGATATGGGCTGGCTCAAGCGAAACCTTGAATTTACCGGCGAGCTTTTTCTGGGGCATCTCCGCTACGGAACCTTTGGCGGCCACGGTGTCGAAAATCTGCATCCCGTCCAGCGCGAAAACAACTGGATCACCAAAAATCTGGTGCTGGCTGGCAACTTCAACATGACCAACGTGGACGAGCTTTTTGCCACTTTGGTAGAAATAGGCCAATATCCCATCCAAACTACCGACACCATTACCATCCTTGAAAAAATAGGCCATTTTCTGGACGAAGAAAACGAGATTCATTATCAGAAATACAAAAAGCAGGGATTTGTAAAAAAAGAGATTTCTGAAAAGATAGCCGCGGACCTCAACATCCGCGACATCCTGGTAAAAGCCACCAAATATTGGGATGGCGGCTATGCCATCGCCGGGCTGCTGGGACATGGCGATGCTTTTGTGATGCGCGATCCGGTGGGGATTCGTCCGGTGTTTTATTACATCGACGACGAAGTGGTGGCCGCCGCTTCGGAGCGCCCCGTGTTGCAAACCACTTTTAACCTGAAAAGCGATCAGGTAAAAGAACTGCAGCCCGGACATGTGCTTATCGTCAAAAAAAATGGTGCGATCGAAGTGCTTCCTTTTGCGCCGCCACAGCCTGTAAAAGCCTGTTCCTTCGAGCGCATATATTTCTCGCGCGGCACCGACAGCGACATCTACCACGAACGTAAGATGCTCGGTAAACTGCTCACCCCTGAAGTGCTCAAAGCCATCAACTACGACATCGACAATACGGTGTTTTCGTATATCCCGAACACGGCTACGGTAGCTTTTAAGGGACTGATTGAGGAAGTGAATAAATTTTGCAACGGCATCAAAACAGACCGCATCATTGCATTGGGCGCACAATCTACGCCCGAAAAGATCAGCGAAATACTCAGTATGGCGCCACGTGTGGAAGACATTGCCGTAAAGGATGTAAAGCTGCGCACCTTCATCACCAAAGACAGCAGTCGTGACGACTTGGTGGGACACGTTTACGACGTCACCTATGGCGTGGTGCGCGATGGCATAGATAATCTGCTGGTAATCGACGACTCCATCGTGCGCGGCACAACCTTGCGACAAAGCATCATCCGAATACTTGATAGGCTGGGGCCAAAAAAAATCATCATCGCCTCCTCAGCACCACAGATTCGCTACCTCGATTGCTACGGCATCGACATGGCCAAACTTGGCGATTTTATAGCTTTCAAAGCTGCCATCAGCCTGCTGCACGATACCAATCAAAAAAGTATCATCAACGAGGTGTACAAAAAGGCCAAAGCGCAGGAACATCTACCTAAAGAGCAGGTGGTGAATTATGTAAAAATGATATACGAACCCTTTACTGCCCGGCAAATCTCGCAGCGCATCGCCCAACTGGTAACGCCCGAGCACACCCGCGCCACCGTGGAAGTAATATATCAATCTATAGAAGATCTGCACGCTGCTTTGCCCAACCACACCGGCGACTGGTATTTTACGGGCAACTATCCTACACCCGGCGGCAACAAAGTGGTGAACCGCGCCTTTATCAACTACGTCGAAAACCGGAACGTGAGGGCGTATTAAATACAGCAATTCAGTGATTGTCCACGAATTTCCGCAAATTAGGCGAATTTCCGCGAATTTTTAAAACCGAAAAAAGGAAAGAAGTGTAAAAAGAATAAATATTTGATCTCACCATCACCGCGACTATCTACCGGCAGCCAACCGACTGACATAGAAACGCCAAAAAATGCGAAAGCCAATTTCGTTAGAAAACAGCCCTACCGCCGCGCAAAAGCGCTCCCCTCTCCAATTGGAGGGGGCCGGGGGTGAGGCTTAATTCGCGTGAATTCGTGGATGGTTTTCTTATTAACAAAAAAACTCCCGTCGGCAATTGCTTACGGGAGTTCTTCTTACAAAGTCAGCTATTAAAAGCAGCTCAATTGTTTTAGTTTCCTAAAACCAATATCAGCTCATCGGCCATTAGTTACGTAAAATCCTTTTGGTAACCACCTCGTCTGCAAATTGCAGTTTGACAATATAGGCGCCTTGGTTTAATCCGCTGAGATTAATCATGCGGGTTCCTGAAGGCAGCGTAGCTTCGTATTGTAGCTTTCCCTGCAGGTCGAACACGCGCACCAGGGCATCTGTGGGCAAATCGATATATAGATTGTCTTTTGTTGGATTTGGATACACTTTTACCTGCTCACTCAAATTATTTTCGATTCCGGTTAACCGCGAGAAATGCGCCTGGATCAGGGTGTCCGACAGCAAAACAAAAATAAAAGGACTTTCTGTGCCAATGGTAACACCACTGGACGTCCAATACGAGAAAACATATTCATCTCCCACTGGCATTGGCCAAAGCGTAATGGTATTGCCATAATAAAGCTCTCCCTGGATACCAACAGAACCGGCTTCCGATGGCACTACTTCAACCGTAACACTTAGTGCATTAGCTGTAAAATAGGCCATGATAGTATGTGCGGCATTTACTGACGGAAAGGTAAATGTAAATTGCGAATCACCCACAGCCGCTGCAACTGCTTCACCATCCACTAGAAGTGAATAGATATGATAGCCATAATCAGATACCACATTAAATTGTTGTGTTTCTCCCGTAGGAACAAACACCTGCCCCGAAGGATTGATGCTTCCGTTGCCTTCGGCTCCAGCCGTAATGAAAAAGCCCTCCATCTGCTGCTCATTGATCGTAACATTATCTATACTAATGCCATAGCCCCCGTTACTTGTGCCATCGAAAGCGATAAAATAACTGGACGACGGATTAGGAAGCGCAATGGAAACCTCAGTCCAATCCGTTACGTCTAAATTAAAAGTTGCGAGTGTGCTCCACGAATCATTATATGAAGCCTTGTATTCAACCGTTAATTCATCCTGGTGGCCGACGGTATTGAAGTATTCCGCATTGACATAATAAAACTTCAGAACGGCTGTATTTACGTCGGTCATATCTATCTGCCGTGAAACCAATCGAGTTGTTTGACCGCTGGCGTTCGGGTCGTTAGAACGGTAAACCAAGTTGTTATTTCCTGCATACGCTTGAGGCGGATAGGGAGCATTGCCGTTGCCAACCTTCCAGTGGGGGCCGGTGAACATATCCTCTGTCCAGCCGTAAGGTAGTGTGGTATCTGCTTCAAAACCTTCAAAAACTGGCATCGTTAGTGGGTCAGTTACCAGTTTGTAATGCGCCTGGAACGTGGTGTCCGACTTTAAAACAAAATAAAAAGGATTTGCTGCGCTGATGGAATCACCATTGGAGGTCCAATACGAGAAATGATAACGGGTTCCTGACTCCCATGCATCAAGCTCAATGGTTTGATTATAAAATAGATCTCCCGATATCTGTACTGAACCTGCTTCGGGTGGCACTGCCACGGCCGTAACTGTATATTCTTCGCTGTAAACAAAGGACGCCATAATGGTATGTTCTGTATTTACCGATGGAAACGTATAGTAATACACCGTTTGATCCCCGGCTTCAGCAATGGGTTCACCATCCACCAAAAGGGATGAAATACGAAAGTGATAGAAGGATCTTACTTTAAATCTTGGGGATGAGCCTATTGGGACGTACACTTGTCCTTCTGGGTATATGGCTCCGCCACCTTCAGTTCCCGTTGTGATTTTAACGCCTTCATTAACCATAATATCATCTAATCTAACACCTAAACCCCAATTAGCTACGCCTTCGAAAGCGATATAATAACTGGCGGACGGATTAGGAAGCACGATGGTAACTTCGGTCGTTTCAGTTACGTTGGAATTAAAGGTTTTGAGTGTGGTCCATTGATCATCCAAAGCGGCCTTGTATTTAACTATTAGCACATCCTGATAGTAGTAGAAATTATAGTAGCGCCAGGGATTGGCATAAGAAAACTTCAGAACGGCTGTATCTGTTCCGGTCATATCCAGTGGCGGTGTAACCAGCCGGGTGACTAATCCGGTAGCGAACTGTTCGTCAGTGCGGAAAAGCAAATAGTTGTTCCCTGCACCGTTTATAACCTGCCAGAGAGGGCCGTTTACTACTTCCTGTGTCCAACCGTCCGGTATAGCGTTTCCTCCATCAAATCCTTCAGAAAAAGGAAGTGTTAGCGACCCACCATTTGTTACAGTGTGTCCGTTGGAGTTACCGATCGTTTCATCATAAGTACTGATTTGACTCGGCTGATCAGCCGATTGTTGAAGTGAATTCGTGTATTCGATAGACGGCCGTTCGTCCTGGATGACGCCATCTTGTTGACTGTACGTCAATGGAACAGATAGAAAAAACAGCACTACGGCAAGAAGCTGAATTTTATAAAAAGTACGATACATAACATATAAGATTTAGAATTAATAATAGTTGTTTAAAAAAGTTACATGCTTTGGATTTAAATGCTTTGGAAAGGTTACAATCCAGCGCTGTAAATAACTTTTGTTAACGTTCTCATCTCCGTAGCTAAGGGATGGAAAACTTTGTTGCCGTCCACGAATTGCCACCAATTAGACGAATTGCCGCCAATTATTTTAACGCTTCCATGTTCGCCAAAAAGCGAACGATGGAAGGTTGCCGTCTGCCAACCATTTTTTAATTGCGTGACATTTCCATAAAGGCTTTTCATCATCCGCACCGCGACTTTCTATCGTCAGCCAGCGGCTGACATAGAAACGTCAATACAAGCGGAACAAGCGAAACAGCTTTTCATGTTCATTAGCTTAAGGCGCGTGAATTCGTGAATATGCCTAAGGTTTTTTCCTTTGATTTTTCTCCGCGCCTCTCCGCCTCAGCGGTTAACTTTTTTATTTTCAGGATTTCAGCATACACGCTAAACGCCTTTGAAACTCCCATCCCTAATCGATAAGATTGGTGGGCTTAATCGGTAGTATTTGTAATGCAGGTTTCGGGTCTAAAAAAGGGACAAGGAATGGTACCACTGTAAACGGCATTTGAATAGAGCATAGCTTAGCAAACTACTTTTTTGCTCCGGTTTGTCTGTGATGGATTTGGGCTTTTGTTATTTTTGCACGGATGAAAATAAAGTACTGGAGTTTACTAGGCGCATTTTATTTGTTTGCACAAATTGGTTTTACGCAAAATCAACCAGTCATCGATTCCATCGAAAAAGTTTTATTGCAAACTACTGATGTGCAATTGAGAGTTGAATTATTGCTCCGGGTTTCGGACGAATACCTCACATCAGAGCCCGACAAGGCAAAAACCTATGCCGAAAATGCTTTGTTGCTTTCAGAGAAGAATGGCCTGGGACAAGAAAAAGTTCATTCGCTTATTGATATGGCCAGGATTTCACAGATAGAAACCGATTTGAAAAATTCGATCAGTTATGCCATCCAGGCAAAGGAACTAGCCAGTATCAAGGGATTTCAAAAGGAATATGCTGAATCCACCTTAATTATTGCAAACTGTTTTACCCAGCTTAACGATTTTACCAAGAGCTCCAATCTATGTTTTGAGTCATTAGAAGTTTACGAGAAGATTGGAGATAAAAAAGGGATCTGTGATGCACTCAACGGAATTGGAATCATTTATTTTGAACAAGAACAGTACGAAAAAGCATTGCGATACTTTATAAAATCACTTGAAATAGCAGAGGAGCTAAATGATGACAGGGGCATTTCAAGGGGTCTGAATAATACTTCCAATGTGTATGGTTTGGATAAGCGTAATATTCATAAAAGCATCAACGTGCTGGAAGAAGCGATAGACATTAACATACGTACAGGCCAAAAACTGTGGCTTGGTATCAACTACAGTAACCTGGCTTCTTACTATGCTGAGGCAGACAACTATGACTCCGCTTTCCTGTACATCTTCAAATCCATCGAGACTTATAAAGAACTAAACAACCTGCTTGATCTGGCAAATGCCTATCATCAATTGTCAGGCTATTACCTCGTAAATGAGCATACCGAGGAGTTTTTATTTTATGCCTTTCTGGCCGATTCGATTGGTGAAGCAAACGGATTAATGGGAGTTCAATTTTCTTCAGCAAACACCTTGCAGGATTATTACTCGAAAGTACACGATTTTGAGAATGCATTTTTTTATAAAACCAGGCAATACAATTTAAAGGATAGCATTGATGCTGAAACCAGTCTTACGCGGCTGGCTCAGCTCGAACTTTTATACGACCTTGAAAAGAAAGATCAGGAAATGAAAATTCAGACACAACGCAAAGATTTTATTTCGGTACTCATAATTATCAGTCTGGTAGTACTTATTATTTTTAGTATTTTTTTGTTGTTCCGTTACAGGATTAAGGTCCGGTATTCAAAGCTGGAACAGCAAAAGTTGAAAAACGAACTGGAATTTAAAAACAAGGAAATGGCAACCAATGTGATGGCATTGATGAAAAAGAACGAGATGTTGTCTGACATTACAAGTCAACTGATTAAAATTGAAGAACAAGCGACTAAAGAGGAAACAAAATCCTCGATTCGCAAGGTGGCCCTGGAAATTGAAAAAAGCACCCAGGAAAAAATCTGGGAAGAATTTGAAATGCGATTCAAACAGGTACATTCGGAGTTTTATGATAAGCTTCATCAACGCTTCCCCGACCTATCCCCAAACGAACAGCGATTGTGCGCTTTCTTAAAATTAAACCTTGCTACCAAAGAAATTTCTGCCATCACCGGGCAAAATGCCCGTGCCATCGAAATGGCTCGTTTTCGCTTACGCAAAAAGTTAGGCATTTCCACACAGGAAGTAAACCTGGTAGCTTTCATTTCGCAGATATAATCTAATCAATTGTATTCTCAATCGTTATCCCGAGCCTCCAACCCTGAAAAATGACCCCAAAGTGTAATGACATATTATAGAAGCTAAAATGCCAAACCCAGATGTAACGCCCCACTGCGAAGCTCCTATCATGTAAAACTAAATTCACTTATCGCGAAAGTATAGATTTACAAATTAGCTCAAATTCAGTTATTTAATACCATTCAAAGTCCTCATGTGAAAGTTTTGTAGAGGTAAATAATTAAGGTATGAAAGATTTGTAGGTCTTAAAAACATGCATGCCTCCCGGTATTCACCCATTTTTGCAGCCAATATTTTTAAAAACATGAAAAATCAAAACCTGAACAAACCCAAAGGAAGATTACCTGCCGAAATAAAGGAAAGAAACGATATGAAAGAAATCATCGAAAGAAAGAACCTTCAAAACAAGGTTTTAAAAAAGATGATGGATGAAATTATTAAAACAGATAATAAACAAGAGAAGTAACTAATTAAATACACTTTTATCATGAAAAAAATCTTCTATTTTATTTTAACATTATGCTTGGTTCCGGCAGTTTTTGCCGTGGCTCAGAACACAGAAAGCGGAACACGGGATGACAGCAAATATGTGCTCATCGAAGAATTGACAGGCGCCTGGTGTCAGTGGTGTCCGCGCGGGCAGGTATTTGGACGTGAACTTTCACAGGATTATGATAATATCATTTTTGTAGCAATACATACTGGCGACCCAATGAGCTACGAAGAATATGTTATGGCTTCCGGTTTAACGGGTGCTCCAACCGGAAACGTAAACCGAAAATACCTTGGCGAAGTCACAGGACAATGGGAAAGCCTGGCTCAGGATGAAATGGTCATCGATCCGCCAGCCTATATCATCGTATCAACAACCTACAATGAAGCTACACGGGTGTTGGAAGCCACTGTTTCGGCAGAATTTGTCGAAAATCTGAGCGGAGACTACCGGTTGGGAGCCCTTGTTGTGGAGGATGGTGTTACAGGCCCTTCGCCGGCTTACGACCAATCCAATCAATATGCTGGTGGTGGCAATGGCTCCATGGGAGGATTTGAAAATCTGCCCAGCCCCGTACCTGCCAATATGATTGCCTACGATCATGTGGCACGCTATCTCTTAGGGGGTTACAATGGTGAAGAAGGTTCGCTGCCCGAAAGTCTGGTATCGGGTCAAATTTATTCATGGACATTCAATTACACGCTTCCTGAAAATTACGATCCCGAATACGTCCGTGTTGCCGGATGGCTTATCGACCAGGGCAATGGCCACATCCTCAATGCAGGAAAAAGCCAATACCTGCCCGGATTCGACAACGGGAAACCGCATTTTATTACTGCACCGCTCGAAGGGGGCTTTGTTGGAACCGAATACAAATATTTCATTTTTACCGCCGACCCTGAAGATAACGACCTGACCATTATACCAACGGACATCCCTGATTGGTTGAATTATGAGCAAACGGCGCAAAACACCGTACATACTGCGGGCATCCTTTCCGGTACACCCACAGAAACCGGAACATATTCCATTACTTTATCAGTAAGCGATGGCAACTGGACAATTGATCAGACCTATGACCTCACTATTGAAGAATCGCAGGGTGCCGCCTGGGAATTGATTGGTACACCTGGCTTCTCGTCCTACGATGTTTTTCAAACAATTACTAAAGTCGCTGATGATGGAACAGTTTACGTGGCCTATCAGAAATATAATGTCCCCATAGAAGTAATGAAGTTTGACGGTGTTGAATGGTCGATGGTCGGAACTCCTTTAGGAACTGCTGATTCGGATTTGGACATGGATTTAGATAACGATGGTAATCCCTGGATTGTATATAACGATGTAGCCGCCGGAATTAAAGCCGTTGTTAAAAAATTTGATGGCACTGCCTGGCAAACCGTAGGTAGCCCTGTAAGTGTAGGGCCTGCCAGAAGTATAGGCATGGCCTTTGATAATGAAGGCGTACCTTATGTTGCATTTTATGAGCAGGATTTGGGCATTCAAGGATTTGTGTATAAACTGGAGGGAGAGGCCTGGGTCGTGGTTGGAGACGGGCCAATTTCCAGCGAACAGGCTGTGTTTTTAGATATTGATTTCGATAGCAGTAACACACCGTACCTGCTCTGGGCCAAGGTTTCAGGAGGTTACTCTTATTATTCAAGGGTTTCGAAATTTGAAAATAACCAATGGCTTGTCCTTGGTGGTGGAGATATTACACCCAACTTCACTTATTATTACCATAGTCTGGCAATAGGCACAAATGATCAGGTGTATGTTTCCATAGCCGAAACTGTTGATGTCGATTTAAATGTTTACGAATTGGTTGGCGAAAGCTGGAGCGAAATAACAGCAGGATATGACCTGGTTGGGGAATCCCATCAACTGGCGATCGACAGTGATAACAAACTTTACCTTGGTTTTATGAATGCTACTGCCAGCTCTCAAACCAGCGTGATGGCCTGGGATGGAAATGCATGGGAGTCGGTTGGCCCACTCACCATTTCGAGTGGTGCTTCATACCAGAGCATGACTGTTGCCATTGATGATACTCCTTATATTTCATACTCCGATTCGGAGGAGGGAGGAAAAGTCACCACACAGGCGTATTTTTCTACCGGAGACCCACTCATCAACGTGGATCCCTTGAGCATTGTTTATGATACCACGGCAGTGGATCAAACGAGCGAGCATACAGTTTTGGTGAGTAACTTAGGCGAAATGCCCCTCGAGATTTCGAGCATCAGCACCAACAATGCTATCTTTTCGCCCAACTACAGCAGCCTGACCATTGAGGCAGGCGACAGCGAGGAACTGCTTATAACTTTTGCTCCAGAGGAAACGCTATGGTACGAAGGGGAAATCACAATGCTGTGCAACGACCCGCAAAATCCAACAATTGTCATCCAGGTTTCAGGATATGGAATTAATACAGTTGGCATGGATGAAGTGAATGATATGGACCGAATTTTTATTTACCCAAATCCGGCTAATCAAAAAGTACACATTGAAACTACTGCTGAGATTGAAAAAGTGCAGTTGATAAATTTAGCCGGCCAGGTTGTTTTGGAAGAAACAGCGGTTGGAAATAAAAAAGAGATCAATACTTCTCAGTTCGACGCCGGAATCTATTTTATTAAAGTATTCTCACAAGATAATGTGATCACCAGAAAGCTGGTGATTAAATAAAAACAAATGCTATGAAGAAAATTTTTACTTTACTTTTTGTTATGGCAATGGTAAATTTTGCCAATGGACAACAACTTTACCTTGAAAACTCAAGGCCAAAAAAAACAGAAAAACCTGCAT
>CAZTCX010000087.1:0-1976 GCA_964612515.1 uncultured Lentimicrobiaceae bacterium
GTTGGCGGGCGGAGGCTGACGCAGGAAGCCCACGTACCGCCTACAAAAACACAGCCGCTGCAAGGCGGGTAGAGCGGAAAGCCCGCCCGGCCTCCCTAAAAAAAATAGTAATTATGATTAGAAAAGTAAATTCCGAAATGATGATTTCATGCTAAAAAAATGAAGTAAAATAGCCTGTTTCTAAATTAGTAAACAAGGCGTCTGGTAGCTAAATAATGATGAATTTTGCAGAATTAAGAAATTTCTTTTATTACATCAAAATCAATAGCTATGCAAGGAAGAACTTTTGTCGAAAAAATCTTTAACGCTCCCGCTGGGAGTATCGTTTTCAAGAAACCAGACCTTATCCTCACCCACGATAATACCGCCAGCATCGATGCTACGTTCAAAAAGATGAACGGCGAGCGGGTGGCTGACCCTGATCAGTTGCTCATCGTGCTCGACCACAACGCGCCGCCCACCAGCAGCAAGCTGGCCAACCAATATCAGCAGGTGCGCGACATCGTGAAAGAACAGGGCATCAGCAAGTTTTACGATATAGGCCGTGGCATTTGCCATCAGATCATGTCGTATCACGCCCGTCCGGGAATGGTGGTGGTGGGCAGCGACAGCCATACCTGCACTGCAGGAGCTTTAAATGCTTTTGCAGCAGGCATCGACCGCACCGAATCGGCAGGACTATGGCGCCAGGGTGAAACCTGGTTCCGCGTTCCGGAAACACTCAAAATAACGCTGACCGGCAAACTGCCCACTGGCGTTTATGCCAAAGACCTTTCACTTTGGATCATCGGTATGATTGGCAGCAGCGGCGCCGACTATATGTCGATAGAATACCACGGCGACGGTGTGAAGACGCTTTCGGTGTCGCAGCGCATGACCATTGCTAACCTCGCTTCGGAGATGGGTGCTAAAAATGCTGTTTTCCCCTGCGATGAAGTTTTGAAAGAATTTCTTGGTGAAGATGTGAAAGGCGTTTGGGCTGATGCCGATGCCCGTTATGCCCAGGAAATCGAAATAAATATGAGTGAACTCTTCCCCGTGGTAGCAGCGCCGCACCATGTTGATAATGTGAAAGCACTCTCGGAAGTGCAAGGCACACGCATCGATCAGGCGCTGGTTGGAACCTGCACCAACGGTAGGATGGAAGACCTGAGGGAAGCCGCCGCCGTGCTCAAAGGCAAGCAATTGCCCAATACTGTGCAGATGCTCGTAATTCCCGCTTCCCGCGAAATCTATCTGGAAGCGCTCAAAGAAGGTTTAATCGAAACTTTTATCGAGGCCGGCGCTCAGGTGCTTTCTACTTCGTGCGGCCCGTGTCTGGGAACTGGCCAGGGAATCCCCGCCGACGGTTACAATGTGATTTCTACCGCCAACCGCAACTTCAAAGGGCGCATGGGCAACAAAGAATCCAGCATCTATCTGGCTTCGCCGGCAGCCGTGGCCTGGTCGGCACTCAAAGGTGAAATCACCGACCCGCGCGGCATCCGTGCCAACGACGTATTTCCATACCAGCGCCTGCAAAGCGCTACCGTGGAAGTTGCCGCCACCGACGACCGCTATACCGACAGCATCTGGAACTATGCCGACGTGGATAACCTCAACACCGACCAGATGTTTGCCGGAAACCTCACCTACACCGTGCTTTCGTCGGAAGCGGAAAAGATACTCCCATATCTTTTCAAAGGTTTTGATGATAGCTTTTCGGAACGCGCGCAGCAAAACGACATCATCATCGCCGGGGCCAACTTCGGCTGTGGCAGCTCGCGCGAACATCCCGCCGTGGGATTGGCACACATCGGCATCAAAGCAGTGATTTGTAAATCGGTAAACCGGATATTCTATCGCTCGGCGGTAAACCAGGGACTGCCCATCATCATCCTGTCCGAAGCGGTGGATGCTTACCATCAGGGCGACGAAACCAAAATTGATTTCGAAAAAGGAACCGTTACCATTGCAGGAAAAGAATTCCATTTTGC
>CAZTCX010000087.1:2076-14410 GCA_964612515.1 uncultured Lentimicrobiaceae bacterium
GCCTGTAAAAATAGAATAGAAGAGGTACAATCTCGTCTAAACCCTAAGCCGCGTCCAAACTCAGATCAAATTTATGCTGAATACCTTGACGGCTGGTCATTTTAAGGCATACCATTTTATTTCCGAAACCTTAGATAATTTACTTCCAAAAACGCGCATGAAACATTTGAAATAAAATACTGTTATCCAACATTCGATAACAGTTTTTTTAATAATAATAAATGAAGAAATTCTTCAAAATACTGGGTATCATCATTGCGATTGTTGTTGCCTACTTCATTGTTTTACAGATTTATCCTAAAAATGCAAGCCGGTTTCCGTTCCTGGTGGTTCTGTTTTTTGCTGATTATTATCTGTGGCGTTCCATCCGCGATTGGATGCAACGCAAGGGTGAAGCGGTGAGATATCTTCTTACAATGCTTTACTGGGTTCCTTTTGCAATGCTCATCGGCGCCACGATTTTAACATTGTTTTTTGATGAGCGCTTTTGGAACCGCCCCACCGAGATTTATTTCTATGGGTTCATCTTCGTTGCGTACGTTTCTAAATTCATTCCCATCCTGTTTTTGCTTTTGGCTGATGTTATCCGCGGGTTGAGCTATTTGCTCTTTAAGACACGCGCAGTACGTCGGGAAAGCACGCCCGACGGCGAACCCAAACGTATATCAAGAAGCGAATTCCTAAAAACCACCGGACTCATTGGCGGTGGGTTGCTTTTCAGTGGATTGATGGTAGGGATGATCAAATGGGCCTTCGATTTTAAATTGCACCGGCATCGCGTGCTACTACCCAATCTGCCGCTCTCGTTCGACGGGCTGCGCATCGTTCAGATTTCCGACATTCATCTGGGAAGTTGGGCTAGTAAACAGGCGTTGCGTGAGGCCATTCACCGCATCAATGAGCTGGAGCCTGACCTTATATTTTTTACAGGAGACCTGGTAAACTCCAAAACCGATGAAGCTTTTCCTTTTGAAGAAATACTGGCAGAGTTAAAAGCTGCGTCAGGCATCTATGTTACACTTGGCAATCATGACTACGGCGACTACGCGCGCTGGCCAAATAAAGCTGCTAAAGAAGAAAACATGCAGCAGCTTTACGATCTTTATGATCGGCTTGGCTGGGAATTGCTCAACAACGAAAACCGAATTTATGACAATGGCGACGGCAAGCTGGCAGTGATTGGCGTGGAAAACTGGGGCGACTTCGGGCGCTTTCCCAAATATGGCGACCTCGGCAAAGCCATCATCGGCGCCGAAGATGCCCGTGTGAAGCTGTTGCTTTCGCATGATCCATCGCACTGGGACAAAGTGGTGACGGAACGCTTCCGCGATATCGACATCACTTTTGCTGGTCACACCCATGGCTTCCAGTTTGGCATCGAAATTAAAAACATAAAATGGAGTCCTGCTCAGTACGTCTATAAACATTGGGCGGGTATGTACGAACGCTTCTCACCCGAATCGCAGTTGCAGCGCCTCTATGTAAACCGCGGCCTGGGCAACATCGGCTATCCCGGCCGTGTGGGCATCCTCCCCGAAATAACGCTGATGGAGCTGGTGAAGGGGTAAAAGACGTCCTCCCTCAATTATTTATTTCGCTTTTCGATGCGCATCCGGGTCATGCGTTCGCGCATACCGCCATTTTTCAGAAAATCATCTCCAAGCGATTTCAGTTGTTTGAAAAGCAGATAGTCGTTTTGCTTAATCAGGCAGATAGCCATATTGGCAATGGTTTCGGGCGGGCGCACCCTCACCAGCGGCATATAAAAAGCGGTGTCGTTATGCTTTCGGCCAAGCTCACGCATTTTTTCAAGTTCCACCGAGCCATCCTCCCATTGGCGTTGGCTGCGTGTTCGCAAATAATCTTCATAGTCAATCAGCAGCTCATGCGAACTCGCCTTAGCCACATTCAGCAACTTAATTTCCATCTCCTTTGAAGTGGAAGAAGCAGCCGAGCCTTCGACAATATTTTGCTTGCCCGAGCGGGCTGCCTGCACCATCTGGTCGATAGTGCGGTCGAATTTACTGATGTAATTATGGCAGAAATAGTAGGTGATATCGTAAATAGCCTCTGCCTTTTGGTAAGTAAACAGCTTACGGTAGTTGCCACCAACCGGCAGCAACGATTCTTCTCCGACCGGGGCTTTGCTCATTGCTATTTTTTTTGTGGATTGTGGTGCGTATTTATTTCACACAAAGTTACTTTTTTGCAGCAAAAGCTGCAATTTTTATGGTTGGCATTCCGGGTAGCCTTTTCAGCTGAGAACCTTAAAGTCGTTAACGACCTTAAAGTCCTCAACTAAACCCGACTCAAATCCCCAAGCCGCAAAAGAATCTGATTATCCAACCTGCCGCTCCTTGAGTTGATAAAAAACACCCCGCTGCTGTTCTATGGTTTCTATTTTGTTGTCGGCGTCGAGTACATCCAGATATTTATTCACTTCGTTGATGTGCATGCCCAGGATGCTCGTTAGATCATCGACGGTGCAAGGCCTGCGTGCAATGGTTTCGAGGATGGCGGTCTCGGCATCTTTGCGGTACGACTGCACTTCGGTTCGTTGCTTGGCTGCCGCAATAATTTCGACATTCGGGAGCTGCCAGAAATCCACCACACGCTGCAGCTCTTCGCGGGTAGCTCCCCGCAATCCGGTGATGGTGCCGGGCCGGTCGAGCGTGTTGACTTGTATGGAATCGGGTTTTATTTTTAATATGGCATTTTTTATTCCGGTGAGTTCCTGCTCATCGTCGTTGTAGCCTGGCAGGATAAATATTTCCAACCAAATCTTTCCTTTAAATTCTTTTCTGAATTCTACCAGTCCGTCGATGTATTTTTCGACACCAAGCTCCTCGTGCGGGCGGTTTATTTTTCTAAAAGCCTCGTCGCTGGCAGCATCCAGAGAAGGCAGCACCACGTCAGCACCAACAATTGCATCGCGGACATTTTTATCATAAAACAGCGTGGCATTGGTCAGAACCGCCACCGGAATTGCTGGTCTGTTTTCTTTTATAAACTGTAGGATTTCGCCAATATGAACATTCAACGTGGGTTCACCAGAGCCTGAAAAGGTGATAAAATCAGGGTCGGGATTGTTGTTGAAATAATCCGTCAGCTCCTCTTTTATCCTGTCGGTTTTGATGTATTCTTTGCGGTCGAGGGTGAGCTTGGTGGTTTTGCCCACTTCGCAATAGACGCAGTCGAGCGTGCACACTTTGCGGGGAACCAGATCGACGCCAAGCGAAATTCCAAGCCTGCGCGACGGCACAGGGCCAAATAGGTATTTGTACATGAAAGATGGTTTTCTTTTAGTTTTAATAAGCAACTCAATCAATGAATCACAAATGACAATAAGATAAATCTCAAATAAATCTCAAAATTAAAAGCGCAATGACCAAAGCACTGCGAATACCTGGATTTTGGCTATTGGAATTTATTTGTCAATTGATATTTGCATTTTGATTTTTGAACACTAATTGTATTTTATCCTCATCTCCTCATCGGCCAGTGTAGGTTTTATCAACCCCTGCCACATATTTCCGCGCCAGGTTTCGAGGTTTTGGTGGGTGTCATAATATTTCTTCGGGATAGGATGCGTGCCCACCACCACTTTTATTTTGTACTTCTCTTCGATAAATCTTTTGAAATAATTCACCGAACGACATGGCGGATAGCCCACCACCATTCCGGTGGCAAGATGAATTGTCTCTGCTCCGTTTTTGATCATTTCGGCAGCGGCATATTCGATGTTTCCGCCGGGACAGCCGCCACAAGTGGTATAGCCTACAACTTCGAGCTCTTCAGCCGGATCGTAAATATCAAAAGCTCCTTCGCGGTTTTTCACGGATTTGAAACATTTTCCGCCAGCACAGCTCTTGTATCTGTTGCAAATAATAATTCCGATTTTCATTTTATGTTCCTTTTTGTGAATGAAGAATGAAGTCGTAAAGGTAGAAAATATTCACGCGCAAGCTTTCTTTCAATTATTGACATGATTTACGATGTGGATGATGTCGCCCCGTTGGGGCTTTATCCAGATAACGTCACAATTTCCGAGCGCTACGCACCCGGCTAATGACAACGCCCCGTTGGGGCTACGACGTTTTTTTTCAAACAGGCTGTCAAATAATCGATGGCGTTTTTTATAAATAATCTTCAAAATGAAAATAGAAAAAGTATTATGATCGGAAGGTTGAAAGCCCCAACGGGCCGCAATCATAAGCCCGGGGTGAAGTTTCCGAAACCACCCGACAGACGTAGCCCCAACGGGGACGATATCTGGTTATTTAAAATATTGATCCTAATCCAAAATAAATTATCCCGTGCAAAAAAAAAGGAGCAACCCACAGGCGCTCCTTTTCTTTAAAAATCAAATAATGTCTTTTTTACCCAACCGAGATGGTTTTCTTTGGCTTTTGTTTGGCCTCTTCTTTTTTGGGCAAACGAATGCTTAGAATACCCTCGTTGTAGGTGGCCTCAATTTTTCCATCTTCGATGGTTTTAGGAACTGTAAAGCTACGACGGAACGATTGATACATGAACTCTTTGCGGGTGTATTCGCCCTCCTGTTTCTCTTCGTGTTCTTCTTCCTTCTCTGATGAAATCATCAGCAAATTGTTGTCGAGTTCGATTTTAAAATCATCTTTTTTCATTCCTGGTGCAGCTACCTCAACCACAAAATCATCTTTGGTTTCTTTGATGTTTACAGCCGGCATTGTAGATTTGTTCATGAATTCGTAGTTCATGGTGTCGCCGTCAAAAAAGTCGCTGAAAAATGTAGGAAGCATGCTGCGGTTTCTGAATCTTACTAATGACATGGTTTTTTCCTCCTATAAATTTTAGTTAAACAATTAATTTTAAAACTAATAGAAGCTGTACAAAGAGAATACCACGGGAAGGAATTTTCAGAGGAGCAAGCGGGCCAATTATGAAAACGGCATTATCTCAAAGGCACATCAGATCAAGGCTTACCGCCAATTGACAGACGTTTCTGATAAAGGAAAAGCGCCTTTAGACGGATGACAATTTGTCAAAATGCTCAGATGTTTACGGTGTCAATGTGGCGGACTGGCTGAATTTCCGGCAGTTGGAACCATTTTTTCACCACCTGGTCTTTGTCTTCATGTTCGCAGCAATGGACGAACTCGTTGGTTTTGTTGTTGTACCGGTAATCCTCTCCCCACTCTTTGTGATTGAGGCTCACCTGACGGATGGCGTCGATGATAGCGAATACCTCGTGGTTGGTCATGGTAGGGTGCATCGACATGCGAATCCAGCCGGGCTTCTGCGAAAGGTCGCCGTGGTTGATAAGGTCGGTGATTTCTTTGCTTTTGTCGTGGCTCACGTCGAGCAGGAAGTGGCCGTAGGTTCCGGCGCAGGCGCAGCCGCCGCGTACCTGAACACCAAATTTATCATTGAGCAGCTTCACCACCAGATTAAAATGTACATCGTCCAGGTAAAATGAGATCACACCTAAACGTTCGCGGACATTGTCGGCCAGAATATGAATTCCGGGAATTTTGGGCATTTCTGCAAAGACGATATCAACCATTTCTTTTTCGCGTAAGCGCATATTTTCGACACCCATTTGGTTTTTTAGTTCAATGGATAATGCAGCCTTGATAGCCTGCAGAAATCCGGGTGTGCCACCATCTTCACGGGCTTCGATGTCGTCAACATATTTAAACTCGCCCCAGGGATTGGTCCAGTCAACGGTGCCGCCGCCGGGATTGTCGGGGACGCTGGCGGTATAAATCTTACTGTTGAATATCAGCACGCCGGGGGTTCCCGGGCCACCTAAAAACTTGTGCGGCGAAAACATCACGGCATCCAATGCCTTTAGCGGATCGTCGGCGGGGTGCATGTCGATATCTACGTAAGGCGCAGAAGCGGCAAAATCGATAAAACACAGGCCGCCGTTGAGGTGCATAATGCGCGCCATTTCGTGGTAGGGTGTAGAAATACCGGTGACGTTGCTGCAAGCGGTGAAACAGCCAATTTTCATTTTGCGGTTTTTGTATCTGTCAAGCTCCTCCTGCAATACCTTCAGATCGACAAGCAGATCGGCATCGTGTTGAAGCTGAACCACGTCGGCAATGGTTTCGAACCAGGAGGTGTGGTTGGAATGATGTTCCATGTGGGTGATGAAAACCACGGGACGGTCTTCGTCTTGCAGGCATTCGGAGGCTTGCATCTTCTGCATCACGCGGAAGCCGAGAATTCGTTGGAACTTATTGATAACGGTAGTCATGCCGCTGCCTGCGGTGATGATTACATCGTCGGAGCCGGCGTTCACATGTTCTTTGATTTTTTTGTGTGCCAGATGGTAGGCCTTTGTCATCAGGGTGCCGGTTTCGCTGGTTTCGGTGTGGGTATTGCCCACAAAGGGTCCGATCTGCCAGGAGATTTTTTCTTCGATGTCGCGATACAAACGGCCGCTGGCGATCCAGTCGGCATAGATGATCTTTTTTTTGCCGTAAGGCGACAGAAATTCCTGATCGATACCTACAATTTTTTCACGGAAAGGGGCGAAATATTTCTCCATAGTTGCAGTGTTAGCGGAGGCAGTAGCCAAGTTTAATAGATGATATTTTATGGCAGGCAGCCATTTATTTTAATAAAAGCAAAGGACAAAAGTACATAAATGCTTTCTTGGTATGGCAAAATCCATTAGTGGTTTGTGCAGCAGCGCCACGAAATATTATAGCAAAAGATTACACAAGGGAAATTGTAAGGTGCAGAGCACAGCGATATTAACCGCACCCTAATAAGGAACAAGTTCCGGGTTCGACTGTCTCAAGGTGTAGCATCTGAATTCGTTTGAAAGATTTGCCGGTAACGGCGCTGGCAAGATGTATGCGATGTTCGGGTAAAAACTTTGCATTTAAAAGTACTTCCGTCACTTTCTCATCGCCGTAGTAGCGACGGCAGTTACGGATATCCTCCACATCTCCACGCTCAAACACCCGCTCGATAACGAAAGTATCCTTTTCGTCGTAGTCGAGCCTGTCGAAATCGACATCCCAGAAAATACGTTTATCGAATACCGGTTTTTGTTTTTTGGCCATGATGCAAAGATATGGATTCGAAATTTACACAAGTATTTGAGCGATTTTGTTTAATCCTCTTATCTCAATCATTTTAAAATAATAAAACAACAGAAGAGGCTATGCACAACCGGAAAATGCAGGGTTTCATTTAACAGCGGTTTAAATTTAGAGAAGTTAAGCCTTCTCGGCCTGATAGGAGGGGAGATGCTTGTCAATTAGCGTCGTTTGTGTCATTCACAGCGGATCATAAAAAAAAACAGAATGCCGAAACATCCTGTCTTTTCTTTTATTCGTTCCTATTCCAAACTTTTTGACAATTAGCCTAAAAGCTCGGCAGGAATATTTGCACGTATTAATTACATTTCAAAACCGTGTTGATTTCGTATTCTGCGTTTTGAGCGAATTGTCCGTATTTGGCATTGTTGTAAGCTTCGCAGGCAGCGTCGTTGTTGCCTTGTGCTTTCAGTGCATTGCCTTTTTCATAATAAAACTTGGCTTTAAAATCAGCATTTTCACCGGCAGCAACTTCAAGGCCTTTATCAGTAGCAGCAATGGCGTCGTCGTACTTTTTCAGGCCATTGTTTGCTAATGCAATGTAATAGTAGGTTTCTGCATTGTCCGGTTCAAATTCGGTGGTGGCGTTCAAGCACATCAGCGCTGCCGGCCAATCCTTTGCCTGCAGTTTCTTAGCGCCTTCTGATTGCAGCAGTTTGCTGGCGTTGGTGCGTATTTTCTGCGCCATTTCTGTATCACCTTCTGCTTCAGCCAATACAAGTGCTTTGCTGAACGACTCTTTCATTTTCTCCGTATCGTCCGTTTTATTGTAAACCAGCGCCATGCCCCAATATGCCCGCGAATAGTCAGGTGCTAGCTTAGCCGATTTGTCGAAACTCTCAAGGGCTTCGTTGTATTTTTCAGCGCTGTAATAGCTGGTACCTTGCGAGTAATATAGTTTGGGGATGATGTCGGTTGCTTTCGCGGCCGTTTCCGGGTCGTTGAATTCATTAGCAGATTCGATAGCTTTTTCAAATTCGCCAATGGCCTTGTCGATCTCTTTACCTTTATAATCGGCAATTCCTATTTTGTAATAAAGCGATGGAATCTGGGTTTTGGCGCCGGCCACGATTTGCTCGCCATCGGGGCCTAACTGTGCAGCCATATCCATAGCCTGTTGATATTTATCGATGGCCAGTTGGTAATTGTTGTCTTTTACAGCCTGGTTGCCTTGGTTAAAAATGTCGGCAGCCTGATTGACGTCTTGCGCTGTCGCTGAAAATGCCACGATGATGGCGGCCAGCATGAAAAAGCTTTTGATCTTACTAAAATTCATAACGATTTCCTGTTGATTAGTTTAAAATATTAAGTTCTAATAAAATGAGTTCTGTTGATAAACGCAAAAATATTGATTTTGTTAAAAGGTGTCGTTTCTGTAGGTTTGGTTTAAAATTGCCCCTTTTTCATAACCCGAATGCAGAACCGACGCTTCTGTAACTATGTTTATGCCAAAATATTTTGTATAGAACAGAACAACTACAATTACAGTTCAAAAGAAGTCATTAATTCCCAACCCTCTTTAATCCTTCCACCATCAGTTTTGCGGTAATTTTGGAAGCGCCGGTATTGCCCAGTTTTTCGCGCAATGATTTATAGGCTTCCAGCATGGCTTTGCGGTGCGCATGGTCAAGTAGCATTTTAAGCTCTTTTATAATATTTCCCTGTGTCGCCTCACTTTGGATGAGCTCTTTCACCACCGGGCGATCCATGATAAGATTTACCAACGAAATGTATTTGATGTCAACGATTCGTTTGGCGATCTCAAAGGAGAGCGCATTGCCGCGGTAGCAGACCACCTGAGGCACGTCGAGTAAAGCCGTTTCGAGCGTGGCAGTGCCGGAGGTGACTAATCCTGCCCAGGCGTTGTGCAACAGGTCGTGCGTGGCACCGAAGATGATTTTGTATTGCGCGCCCCGTGCCGCCTGTTTATAAAACTCAGCATCGATGGAAGGTGCACCGGCAACCACAAACTGATATTGCGGAAACGCACTGGCAGCGCTGAGCATCAGCGGCAGCATGCTTCCTATCTCCTGCTTTCGGCTTCCCGGCAGCACCGCGATGATGAGCCGGCGATCCAGGTTGTGCAGGGCACGGAAATCGGCAGGGTTGTGAAAATTCAGCTTCTCGCGCTGCAAAGCATCCAGCAACGGATGGCCTACATAATCGACATCCACGCCATATTTTTGATAAAAATCTTTTTCAAAAGGCAGGATCACAAACATGCGGGTGACGTACTTTTTGATCTGCTTCACACGCGATTTTTTCCAGGCCCAAATTTGTGGTGAGATGTAATAATAAACCGGAATTTTGTGGCTTGCGGCAAATGCAGCAATGCGCAGATTAAAGCCAGGGTAATCGATAAGTACCACCACGTCAGGTTTCCAGGTCAGGATGTCATTTTTGCAAAAGCGAATATTTCTCAGTACCGTGCGCAGATTGCTGATCACCTCCACAAATCCCATAAAGGCAAGATCGCGGTAATGTTTTACAAGCGTTCCCCGCTGTTGCTCCATCAGGTCGCCGCCCCACACACGAAACTCGGCGGCAGGATCTTCAATTGACAACTGGCGCATAAGCCCCGCGCCATGAAGGTCGCCCGATGCTTCGCCGGCAATGATATAGTATTTCATGACTTAGAAATAAAAATGAAGAAAATAGCCACCAATGCGAAAGTGGTAGCCAGGATGCCCTCGCCGGTGCGCACCTTCTTTATCGAAACCAAATAATATCGCATGAGTAAAATGTTGACGGTGAGCGACAATAAAAACAGATCGTCCATGCCGTATTGAGGGAAGTGCAGTAGCCTGCTGATCCACATGAGCAGATAATAGAAAACGAGTAGCGCAATCAGTGGAGCACCCAATGCCAGCAGCGCACCCAGACCATACGAATTTTTCTTAAGCGAATGATGCATAGAAACAAAAGCGTTTTTGTAAGCGGCTCAGGTCTTTAGTTATCGGGCGGGTTGGTGAACTTTTTGGGTTCAAAGTCAAACTCGCCGATAAGTTTCAGTGCATTGGCAGCAGTAAAGTCGAATTGCGTTGGCACCACGGCGATGTAGTTGTCTTCCATGGCTCGGGTATCGGTTCCAGCGGTATTGTCGGTGTTGCTAAAAACTCCGGTGATCCAGTAGTAGTCCTGCCCGCGTGGATCGATACGTTCGTCGAATTCCTCCACCCACGTGCCGCGCGCCTGTCGGCAAACGATGGCTCCCTTGATAGGTTCGTCAGAAATTTTTGGAATATTTACATTCAAACTAACGCCTTCGGGAAGTCCACGCTGCAGCACCTGAAGCGCAATCTCGCGGATGTATTCTTCAGCGTGTTCAAAGATGGCTTTCGCCGAATAATCGTTCAGTGAGAAGCCGATGGAAGGAATTTTATCTATCGATCCTTCTACCACCGCAGCCATGGTGCCGGAATAAAGCACGTTGATTGATGCGTTGGAACCGTGGTTGATACCCGACACCAGCAAGTCAGGATTTCCGCGCAAAACGATTTTGGTGCCCAATTTTACACAGTCAACCGGAGTGCCATTACAGCTAAATTCGCGGTAGCCATCGGCTTCGTCAATCAGCTTCACGCGCAAAGGCTGTGACACGGTAATGGAATGACTTTGTGCCGAACGTGGACGGTCGGGGGCAACTACCACCACTTCGCCAATTTCACGCATTATGCGTATTAATGTGCGGATGCCGGGAGCGTTGATGCCATCATCGTTGGTTACAAGTATCAAAGGTTTTTTTATCAATTGTTGCATTTTTATTAAGATTTTATAATTTGGTAACTCCTGCCGAGATAATATATTTCATCACATCGGTTGCCGAAGCATTGATCCGCGTGACGTTTTCGGCAGGAACAATAAACAGATTTCCCGACCAGGCGTAGGAATGCGGCAGATAAACGGCAATTCTGCCATCGGTGATGCCTAGCTCGGAAAGGTCTTCGTTGGTAATAAAACCAATTTTTTCGAGCGAGCCGCTTCCGCCGATACGCACCAGCACGGGCTGGTTAAACCTACGCTTGTTGCCCACAAATGCCGACAACAGGTCTTTTACAGAAGTATAAATTATCTTGATAAGTGGCGCCCGGCTGATCATCCTATCGAAATAGGTGATGAAGGGCTTGAAGAAAAACAGGCTTCCCAGAAATCCGATCAGCGTGATGAACGCAAGGAGTGTCACTAAGCCCAGGCCGGGTACCTCTATCCCCAGGAATTCCTCGATATGTTTGTAAAGCAGCCCGTCAATCCACAAAAAAGTGATACGAACTGCGTAGATTGTCACTGCCAGCGGAGCGAGGAAAAGTAAACCCTGAAAGAAATAATTGATCAGGCGCCTGAAATTGTTGTGTGTCTTCATAGAATTTTTAGCCGGCAAAAATAGCAAAACAGCATAACAACGCAGAAGGACAAAATGTTGGGACAGAAGCAGGGCGCTTGGCGCAAAGAGCAGGGCGCTAAGCCCCGACGGGGCGTCATCATTAGCCGGGTACGCAGCGCCCGGAATGCAATACGTGCGTGCATTTCAAAGCCCCAACGGGGCGACATCTAATTAATGCTTGAATCTTGAATTTTAAATTTTGAATTGTTGTCCCAGCCGGATAGCGTTATGATTTCACAAACTCCTCCAGCTCCTCTCTGAGCCGCGCCGTCGGAAGCCCCATCACATTAAAATAGGAACCAACGATTTTCTCAATACCCACCAAGCCAATCCACTCCTGGATGCCGTAGCCACCCGCTTTGTCGTAGGGTTTGTAATAATCCACATAATGCGCAATGGTGTCCGCTGACAATTTTTTAAAATAAACTTCCGTACAATCGGTGAAGGCTTCGGTCCTGGCGGCGCTGCGCAGGCAAACGCCTGTGATGACTTCGTGCTTCTTCCCGGAGAGTTTCTGCAACATTCCGATCGCTTCTTCCCTGGTGGCGGGTTTGTTAAGGATTTCATCATTCAGGCAAACAATGGTGTCGGCGGTGATGATGATTTCATCGGGAAGGAGATCCTTTTGGGCGAAAGCCATTGCTTTTTTTTTACAAAGAAACAAAGCCACTTCTGCGCCTTGCAGATGCTCCGGAAATTGTTCATCCACATTCGCAAGACGCACCGTAAATTCATATCCCATCTCAACCAGCAGTTGCTGTCGCCGTGGTGAACCAGAGGCAAGGACAATCTTTTTAGAAAAGCTCACAAGATTTTATGTTAATCGTTATTTGTTAATCGTTATTTGTTAATCGTT
>CAZTCX010000088.1:0-4306 GCA_964612515.1 uncultured Lentimicrobiaceae bacterium
TGGAAGCAAATCCACGCATCAACCAAATCCCATTGCAACCCGGCGATTACATTGGTGCTTTTTACACCGACGAAAATCAGCAGCTTCGTTGTGCCGGTGCCGACTATTGGCTGGGCGACGAAAACATCATCTTTACGGTTTTTGGCAACGACCCCGATACGCCCGAAAAGGATGGCTTTATTCCAGGTGAAACCATGCATTTCAAAGTTTTTTACCAGGCCAACCAAAAAGAATATGATGTCGATTATCTGGCCTGGGATCCCTCATACTCGAGCAGCTTCAAGTGGTATCCAATGTCACTTTCCGGCATCATCGATCTGCAATGTTATGTGGGTTTTGATGCTTACGCCAGCGCAACTCCCAATCCACTGTGCCTGGGCGGCATCACGCAACTGCAAGCCAATATTTTTGTAAATGGAAGCGGCAACTACACCTACACATGGACGAGTGACCCGTCGGGCTTCAGCTCTTCATTGCCCAATCCGGTGGTTGCTCCTGAAGCCAACACAAGCTATCATTTGGTCGTCTGGGACGGACAATCTTTATCAGAACACACTTTGCCCGTGAAGGTAAATGAAAATCCCTCGGCCATGGCTGGCAACGATCAGATTATTTGCCAAAACCAATTCGCACAACTTGGTGCTACCGCAGTGAATGCTTCATCAATTTTGTGGAGTACCTCCGGCGATGGCACTTTTAGCACACCCACTGCGCTTTCACCAAAGTATTATCCCGGTGCGGCTGACATTGCCAACGGGCAGGCCATCCTAACCCTTACCGCCCAGCCACTCACTTCCTGTACATTTGTAAGCACCAGCAGCCTGTTGCTGATTGTTCAGCCGTTACCGCTCATCAGTGCGCCACCCAACCGGGTATTTTGTAAAAATCAAACTTTCCTTTTTTCGGCTGTAGCCGAAAATTATACCTACATCAATTGGAGTACATCGGGCGATGGCACCTTTGCCAATTCGCAGGGCGATACGGTACAATATTTCCCCGGGACGAACGACTTTCTGCTCAAAGCATTTACCGTAACCGCCTGTGCGCAGCCCGTTTCTCCTTGCAGTGCCACTGCCTGCACGATGACACACAGCACCATTCAAATCCCGCCACTGCTTAATGCGCCGACTTCGCGCAACGGCTGCGAGTTTGCTCCCATTACCGTCAATAGCGCTGCCACCAATTGGGATCATGTGCTTTGGAGTACACAAGGCGATGGCACTTTCGAAAACGCCGCCCAACTTACCACAAAATATTATCCGGGTGCCTCCGATGTAGCTGCAAGCGGAACCATGCTCACCATTTCGGCCTTTGGCACCGGAGCTTGTAGCAATTGGCCCGTCACCAAAGAGGTAATTATCAATATCCGACACCAGCCTGTTGCCAATGCCGGCAACGATATTACCCAATGCGCCGGAACTCCGGTGGCTTTGCAGGCCACTGCCACCAATGCCGCCTCCGTAATATGGATTACCAAAGGCGATGGGACTTTTAGCAACGCCAGTCAACTTGCAACTACTTACTTTCCGGGCGTGGCCGATGCTGCTTCAGGTGGATGTCTGCTCCTTTTACAGTCCAATCCCATTTCGCCATGTGCACTCCCCGACACCGACACGCTGCAACTGGTTTTGTTGCCACCGGCACAGGTCAAAACCGGACAAACCAATGCCCGGATATGCTTCGGCGAAAATTTCAATCTCAACCATACCACTGCTTCACATTATGCTTCGCTGCAATGGTCAACGGTGAATGGCGGCGGCACTTTTGATGATCCGACACTTTTGCACCCGGTTTATTATCCCAATGCTGCCGTCGATTATCCCAAAGGCTGCATCGTCCTGGGCGTTACAGCACAATCCATCGATCCGTGCACTGTGGCGGCCACGGACTTTATGACTTTATGTTTCCAGGCGCCGCCAACCGCTTTTGCAGGCACTGACGCATCGGTGGCAGTTGGTGCGGTTTATACTCCTGATGCTTCTGCTACAAACCATTCAATGGTGCAATGGCAAACTACCGGCGATGGCACCTTTAATTATGCGCAACTTCTGAGGCCTCAGTATTTTCATGGTGTGCAAGATCAAGCCGCGGGTCATGTGTCGCTCATATTGACGGCAATCCCTATGAGTGGTTGTCAGATTTCCGCTACCGACACCGTACTTCTTACTTTTGTTGGCGGAAGCCAGCATATCAGTCTGATAACCGGAAACAATGCCATCTCGACCTATATTAATACAGGTGGTAAAACTTTTGGGGAGGTGGTGGCACCGATACAGGACAAACTTTTGTTTGCCAAATCTTCTGGTAAAATTTACTGGCCGCAGTTTGGCATCAATACCATTGGAAATTATGACAACAGCCTCGGCTACGAGCTACTGCTCAGCAGCGACACCGAATTGGTGATCAGTGGGGTTAATCTTTCCACAACCGGATTTACATTGCAAGCTGGCTGGAATCTGATGCCGGTGCCTTCACCTTGCCATATCTCAGCGCAGGCAATTGCTGATCTTTTGGGTGATGCCCTGATAATGATTGCAACGGTTGATGGCGCGCAAAGAATTTTCCCTGCTCAAAATATCAACACACTCTTACAATTAGAACCAGGCAAAGCATACATCGTAAAGATGAACGAGGAAGTTACCTTTGATTTTCCGGGGTGTCCGTAAAAAATAAATACTGGGCGTCTTATCAGTAAAAAGGTTGAAAATAAAATATTTGGCAGTTTCTATCCCGCTTTAGTTCAGATGATAATGTGTTTTTAATCACGAAGGGATTTTACGTTTAAAGATTAATTCGGCTTGTTTCAACATGCGAACCCCTTGGGGTCGAACACATCCGCGTTGATCATTTCGCTATAAACATTAAAACCCTTCGGGTTTATCATCGATCCAATCAAACGGATATTTTAAATCTTTAAAAACCCTACTTCAAAACCAGCCGACTGCTGCTTTTTCGTATCCCGTCTGTAACCACCACCTGATAGGTTCCCGCCGGAAGCTGTGAAAGATTTATGGAAGGTTTCTGCTCGCTTACTTTAGTACGAAATACTTCCGCACCGGCTACATTGCTAACGGTAACGAGGCAGCTATGGATTTCAAATCCATTCAAATCGATGTTAATGATGTCGGTGGTAGGGTTGGGATAAATGTGCAAAGCGGCATTTGTCGAGGCTTCCGGAATGCCAATGGTTGGGTCGAGCGGAAACTCTGCCGTAAACAGGCCACGACCGTGAGTTGCCGCCAGTACGATGTTGTCTGCCGGGCGGATGGTGAGCATATCCACGCGTACGTTGGCCATGCCATCGGCATTGGGTTGCCACACCACCGGATCGGCGTTTATGTTGTTGGTAGTCCAGATGCCAAGCTCGGTGGCAAGCAACACCTGGGCGTCGTTTTCCGGGTGATATTCGACCCAACGGATGGGCATGTCCGGAAGGTTGTATTCCACCTCCCGCCAGCTTTCGCCACCGTCCTTGCTTTGCCACACCGACGATACGCCATAGTTGCTGAAGGTTGCCAGCAGTTCATCTTCGGTTTGGCCAACAGCAACACACGAAAGATAAGCTATCGGCCAGTTATCGCCAGTAATTTCGGTGACCTGCGGCACTGGATTCTGCGCATTATTCACACGGTACAATCTTCCGGTTTGCGAACCGATAAAAAGCACCGTCGTGCCGGCGGGCGCGTAAGGCGACACCCTTAGATGCGAGAAGTAGCCTTCCTCATTGGTTTGCAGCGGCACCACCTTCCGAAAGATATTGTTTGGAATACCGTCGAAGCGTATTATTTGATTGGCATACGCACCTTTAAAATCTACCCTGTTTGCATAGAGGATATTATTTTTGGTATCGTAGTCGGCGGGATTTATAAAAACGCCACTGTTGTCGTTGTAGCTGTCTATGTAGTTCCAATTTAGATAAAATGAATAACTATTGTAATACACCGAAGTGATGAGCAATTGCGGGTCATCATCAAAGAAACAAAATGCGCCGTCGCCACCGTCAATCATGTGGTTGATGGTGAGGGGCGCGTCCTGATAAAGCAATGTTCCGTTGTCTTGCAATCCACCACAATAGAGCGTTCCACCAGGTTGAGGGACAATGTCGCAGGTATAAAATTGCAGCGTGTTATAGTTGTGATTTTTCTCCTGAAAAGCCGGATAAGTGCTAAGTGCCTGATTGGTGTAAAACACGCCGCCATCGGAGGCACAGATAAGATCCGAAGGGTTGGCTGGATTGAAAGCGATAGCGTGTTGGTCGGCGTGCACATATTCGTCGCCGCCGCCGTAGTACATCAGCGCCCAATCA
>CAZTCX010000088.1:4316-14395 GCA_964612515.1 uncultured Lentimicrobiaceae bacterium
ATATGTTGCCAGGTGCTGCCACTGTTGTTGGTTTTCCATTGATCGAGGCCACCGGTATAGATCATGTTGGGATTGGTAGGCGCCACTTTGATAATAAAGGCATGCCACGACAAGGTAGCCCAATCGTTGTTAGGAATTGGAATGGTTGTCCAGCTCTCACCGGCATCGACAGATTTCAGGATGTAGCGTCCGTAGTAATAATTGAAATTGTTGGTATTGTTGAGAAAGCCCGCTCCGATGGCAGCATAAATAATGTTTGGATCAGAAGGAGCTGCGGCAAGCATCACCCTTCCGGGGATGTAGTAATTTGGGTTGATGATAATTTGCTCGGCAATGTCATCAAAAACTGTCCAGGTTCCGGCCGCGCCATAATCGGAATGAAGAATTACTGCCCCGCCCTTGACATCCACATTTTGCACGGTGCCGGCAAAGATTCGTCCACCGGCAGTTATCTCCAGATCAGAAACCATGTAAGGCTTTTCCGTTCCCGGGATGTTGGGCATCACCTGTTCCCAGCTCATTCCAAAGTCGGACGAGCGGAAAACGCCGTCGGAAGGTTGGCTTTGGTGAACGGTGCCGTGGTAAAGTCCGGAAGCCACAGCCGCATAGATGACGCTGGTGCCGGCTTCGTCGCGGATGACGATGTCGTTGATGTATTCAAAAGGCAACGTGCTTTCTATCATGTTCCAGGTGGTGCCGCCGTCGGTAGAGCGCCAGATTCCCTGACCCACACCGGACGATTCGCGGTAGGTGATGAGGGCGGTCTGTGACTCACCGGTGCCGACATAAAATATGCTCGGATTGTTGGGGTCGTAAGTTATGCAACTAATCGAGAGCGTACTCCAAAAGTCATCCACCGGCTGCCAAAGGCTGCTGTTGTCGGTGATGTCGTCACGAAACCAAAGTCCGCCGGTGACGCCGCCCGCCCACACTTTTTTGTGCTGCAGATCGGTGGGATCCCACATAATTGCGCGCGTTCTTCCGCCCATTTCCACCGGCGTGCCCTCCCATTGAAGCTGCACGTCGTTGCGGTTTTTGGAAACGGCGCGAATATCGCGGTATGCGTCCATCAGTCTTTCGCGCGGCACTGTTCCGGTAGCAGGGTCAACGGTCATAAAATAATCTTGTAAAGCGGCCTTGTCGGGATGTGCCGGCTTCGGGAGTTTGTCAGTTGGCTCATCTGCCGAAAGTGGCATGGTGGCAGCTTTGGCGTGCATCGCTGCGGCAAATTGTTGGCGCTGGAGAGTCTTGTTGTTTTCGTTATTATTTTGCAAAAGCATAAAAACGATGACAGCCAAAAGTGTGGCTGACAGCAAAATTGCCAAAGTGCGTAGCGTAATTTTTCGTGACATGGTGGCGAAGGATTAGTTTGAGATAAGATTAGTAATTGCCAAAATTAAAAAAAAATGGCAAATGCGGATGAATAAGGGAAACCACCAGCTCCAAAATTCCAAATCTCAAGTTCAAAATCAATTTCAAAAAGAAGAATAGGCTGCTAGACAACATTAAACGGATTCCTCCCCATCTTCGGATTAATTGTACAGGCTATTAATAGCTTCGCTCGGTTGATAGTATTATGTGAGGAAATCGAATCAAACCTATACTTTTGCCGGCAAAATCTACAGATGTCATCAAATCCTCTCAGGCGGCTGGCAAGTCAAACTGCTGTTTATGGTTTAAGCAGTATCGTTGGCAGATTGCTCAATTATCTGTTGGTGCCGCTTTACACGCGCGTGCTCGTAACCGGCGATTACGGCATCTACACGGAGATGTACGCCTGGGTATCCATTCTCTGGGTCGTTCTGACATATGGCATGGAAACCACTTTTTTCCGCTTTGCGCAAAGCGAAAAAGATTCGCCTAAAGTATTTAGCACAGCTTTCACCTCGCTTTTGGTTACTTCGCTTTTGTTTCTGCTGATAGCCGGTGGCAATGCGGGCGCTATTGCACGCGGCATGGGCTATGGCGATCATGTGGATTACATTGTTTATTTTGCTTTTATCCTTTCGCTGGATGCGCTGGCGGCTATTCCGTTTGCCCGTTTGCGACAGCAAAACCGCCCCATCCGGTTTGCGGTGATCAAACTTATCAACATCGGCCTCAACATTGGCTTCAATCTCTTTTTCATTCTGCTGTGCCCTTATCTCCTCTCGCATTATCCTGATAGTTCAGTGGCGCAGTTCGTCTTGCTTTTCTTCGATCCCAACGATCTTGTAAGTTACATCTTCATCAGCAACCTTATTTCTACGGTGGTAACATTGCTGCTGCTGCTGCCGGATGTGCGTTTTCGATGGTCGGATTTCGACTTTCCACTGCTCAGGCGCATGCTCGTTTACACCTGGCCACTGCTCATCGTAGCCATTGCAGGGTCTATCAATCTTTCGATTGATAAAATATTGCTGGCCTGGCTGCTCCCCGGCGACCCGGAGTGGGTGATGTCGCAGGTGGGCATTTATGGTGCCTGCTACAAGGTGTCGATTATTATGACGCTGTTCATACAAACTTTCCGGTATGCTGCCGATCCCTTTTTCTTTGCTGAAGCGACGCACAGCGATTCGCTGAAGATTTACGCCGAAGTGCTAAAGATTTTTACCGTCATCGTTTCGTTGATTTTTTTGGTGACAACCCTCTATCTCGATATAGTGATTCTCTTTATTGGTGAGGCTTACCGCGCAGGGCGTGATGTGATTCCTATTTTACTGATGGGTAACTTGTTCCTGGGGATTTTCTACAATCTTTCCTTTTGGTACAAGCTCACCAACCGCACCATTTACGGCGCTTTTCTATCGGTAATTGGAGCAGGCATCACTATCGTTCTCAATTTTGCCTTAATCCCATCCTTTGGTTATTATGGCTCAGCATGGGCAGCTTTTATTGCCTATCTCACCATGATGGTTCTTTCATATTTCATGAGTCGGAAATCCTTCCCCGTTCCATACCAAAACAAGCGTATCCTATTGTATCTGCTCATGCCGGTGGCGCTTTATCTGGTTAGCCGCTACCTACCGCTGGAGCCGGGTTTGTTGAAATATTTCATCAATACAATACTGCTTTTCATTTTTGTGGCAACGGTAATTTATTTGGAAAGAAATTGGCTGCTTGCTCTCATCCACAGGCGTAAGAGCTGATGATTGAATGCGGGAACTGAGGAGAAGCTTGCGCAATTTTTGATAAATTTGCCGCCATTCAAAATAAATCCGGACAACCGATGAACGTAAAGATTGTAAATAAATCGAAACATCCGCTGCCAGCCTACGAAACGGAAGCTTCGGCTGGTATGGACTTGCGCGCCAGCCTGGTAGAGCCGCTGCTGCTGCAACCCCTGCAACGGGAACTGGTGAGCACGGGTCTTTTTATCGAACTCCCAGTAGGTTACGAAGCGCAAATTCGCCCCCGCAGCGGGCTGGCCATAAAACACGGAATATCGCTGGTAAATGCGCCGGGCACCATCGATGCCGATTATCGTGGTGAGATTAAGGTAATCATCATCAACCTTTCGAACGAAGACTTTGTGCTGAACGATGGCGAGCGTATTGCCCAAATGGTGATCAATAAAGTGGAGCAGGCTCAGTGGGTTTTGGTGGACGTTCTCAACGAAACTACACGCGGCGCAGGAGGCTTTGGCCATACCGGCAAATAAGCCGCCAGCCTACCACCACAACATTTGCCCGAAAGCGATGTTAATTATTCCCATTAACACAATGATTTGCACAGTAGCATGTTTGTTTTTTGCAATAAAAGATCTTACTTTTTATGAATTTTAGAGTTTTAATAATATCGCTGTCGATACTGTTTTGTGTCGCAGCACCGCAGGCACAGGCTCAGCGCAAAAACAAACAGGATAACAAGCCCAAAGAGCTTTCCGAGTTTATGATGCGTGAACGTCAGGAAGCATTTCTGGAAGGTGAAAAACAAAAGGTGCTTGGCAACAACGATGCTGCCGAGGCTTCTTTTTCAAAAGCGCTGCGCATCGATCCCGATCATGACGCGTCACTCTATGAAATGGCGCGCCTTTATTATCTCAAAGGCCGTACCGACGATGCTATCGCCGCCGGCATAAAAGCTTCTGAGCTTGACCCCACAAATATCTGGTACCAGCTTTTGCTTGCTGATCTTTATAAAAAAACAGGACAGATTGATAAAATAAAAGAAGTGTTCGAAAAGCTGGTGAAAATTGATCCAGATCATATTGAATACCGCGAGGATCTGGCGCTTCTTTACACAATGGACGGCGACTACACTGGCGCTATCAAAATTTACAATCAGATTGAGAGCATTATTGGCGTAACCGAAGAGATTGCTTTAAAAAAACGTGGCCTTTGGAACAACCTCGGAAAGCCCGAAAAAGGACTGGTAGAAATAGAACAATTGGTGGCTTTGCATCCTCACAATAGCCGCTATCAGCAGATATTGGCCGAGAGTTATATAGAAATGGGAAAGCCTGACAAGGCGCTTTCTACCTATCTCAAAGTTGCTGAAATGGATCCTACCGATCCGTACATTTATATCTCGTTGTCGGATTTGTATCGCAAGATGGGGGATGAACAAAAGGCTTATGAGGCACTGCGCATTGGCTTTGCGAATCCTGAACTGGAGGCCGATGCGAAAATTCAGATTATGCTGACCTACTATTCAATTGACGACATTTTTAATAATAAAAAAGACCAGGCACTGGAGCTGGCGGGAATACTTGCCCACACGCATCCCGACGACACGCGCGTTTTGTCGCTTTACAGCGAAATGTTATTTCGTACCGGCCAAACTGAACAGGCGCTGGAAGTTATAGACCGGGTGATGCAGACGGACAGCAGCAGCTATGGCGTTTGGGAACAAAAGATGATCATCGAAAGCCAACTCAACAAAAACCAGCAACTGGCAGCTACCAGCACGCTGGCCACGGAGCTTTTCCCGATGCAGCCACTGCCATATCTGCTCAATGGGTTTGCCAATTACCAACTAAAAAATTATGAAGCTGCGCGCAGCTCACTCGAAAGCGGTGCCAAATTGGTGGTGGATAACAATAAGCTGTTGGCGCAATTTTACACCACGCTGGGCGATATTTACAACCAGTTGAACGATCATCAGAAGTCGGATTCCTATTACGATAAGGCACTGAAAATAGATATGTCGAATGCTTTGGTGCTTAATAATTACAGCTATTTCCTCACGTTGCGCAACGAGCGGCTGCAGGAAGCGCGTGCCATGGCATCCCGCGCCAACGAACTGGAACCCAACACACCCTCCTATATGGATACCTATGGTTGGGTACTTTATAAATTGGGCGATCTGAAGGAAGCAGAGAAATGGGTGAAGAAATCGCTCGATGCTTCGCCAGAACCCAGTGGTACTGTGCTGGAACACTATGGAGATATTCTTTATAAATTAGGAAAGGAAAAGGAAGCATTGAAATATTGGCAAGAAGCCAAAGATACCGGAGAGGAAACTTCCGAATTGCTCGACCGCAAAATTGCCGAAAAATCGCTCATCGAATAGCACCAAACGTGACAAAGAAAACTTTCGAAGAATGAAAAAATTATTGACCGCCCTTTCAGTACTCATCATAATGGTGATGGCAATAGCCGGATGCAAAAGCCAGCGCTCCATCATCAAAGCTCCACTTAAAGAAGAAGGCGCCGACTACCTGATGGCGCATTTGAAGGAAAAGGAATTTGTATTCGAAAGCATCGAGGCACGCGCCAATATTTCCTACAAGCAAAATCGTAAACGCCTCGACTTCAAGGCACAGATACGCATCATCAAAGACAGCGTGATTTGGATAAGTTTCAACCAGGATCTGGGCATTGAGGTGGCACGTATGATGATTACGCAGGATTCGGTGAAATTTATCGATCGGTTCAATAAAACCTACCTCTTGACGGATTATGAGTATATCGATAAATTTCTGAATACCAACGTCGATTTCGGAATGCTGCAATCGATTATTATGGGAAATGATTTTGAATATTATGAGATGGCCGAATTTAAAGCTTCGGTCGAAGGTGGCCAATACCGGCTGAGCACTACCGGACGTAGCAAACTCAAGAAATATGTGCGCAATTCGAGCGATGCGCAGCGGGTACTTTTGCAATCCATCTGGCTCAACCCGCAAACATTTAAAATCACGCACATCAGGCTCAAAGAACTGACACGCGACAGCAAAAAACTCGAAGCCGCATATTCCGATTTTAAAACATTCAACGATCAGTTGTTCCCAACCAAAATAAAATATGCTATCGACGTCGCCGAACCGATGGAAGTCATCGTTGATTACAATAGGATAGAGCTGAATCAGCAAATGAGTTTCCCATTTAAGATTCCAGCAAAATACGAACCGGCACGCTAAGCCGGAGATGCCTTCCAACTTGATAACCTGCCAATTTCCCAGCCTTATTTTAATAGATTAATCTATCTTTGGTGCATGTCCAGCCTCAAGATTTTATTGGCTTTTGTGCTTCCGCTAATGGTCTTTTGCCAGGGTGCGCTTTCGCAAAATGCAATGGCGCAAACCTCCGCGGCAGAGCTTCAACAAAAAAAAGAGCAGCTCGAAAAGTCGATAGAATACGCGGAAGTACTGCTAAACGATACGCGCCAGAAAAAAACTGCCGGCCTGGAAGAGTTGGCACTCCTTCAAAAGAAAATTGATGCCCGTTATGAGATCGTTACTACCTGGCGTACGCTGCACGATCAACTCTTCGACACCATTGTACGAAACCTGATTGCCATCGACCGCATCGACCAGCAACTGGATCATCTCAAAACCGAATATGCAGCCATGATCCGCAGCGCTTATCTCAATCACAACCAGCACCAGCGCATCCTGTATCTGTTCGCTGCCGAAGGTTTTGGTCAGGCCATCAATAGGATGAATTATTATCAAATCTATGCCGCCAAACGCCGGAAGCAAGCCGATGAAATTGCGCTTACGCAAAAACAGTTTATCGAAAAAGCCATGCAGACAGAAGATCAGATAGATGTTAATTATCAAATGCTTCAAAATCTCGACGTCGAATTTGCTTTAATGAAAGAGGAAATGGAGCAGAAAAAAGTGATGATAGCACGGCTACAACGCGACGAGAAACAGCTCATCACCTGGCAGCGCAGGAGTCTGTCAGACGCTGCCGCTTTACATCGAAGTATTTTGGAAACTTTTTCCACCTCTTCACAAAACCCTGATCCACAAGCGGAGCAGCTTTTAAAAACGCCCGCTCCCGCAACGCAACTTTTGCCGGGTTCTTTTGCAAGTCAGCGCGGCAAGCTGCCCTGGCCCGTTGCCACCGGATTTATCATCCAGCCGTTTGGCGAACATCAGCATCCTGATTTGAAAAACATAAAAACAAAAAATGATGGTGTCGATTTTCTCACGCAAAGCAACGCCACTGCGCGCGCGGTTTTCGATGGGCAGGTGACACGCGTGATGAAGGCTGCGGCCAATACGTGGGCGGTAATTATACGCCACGGCGAATTCCTGACGGTTTATGCCAACCTTCAGCAGGTGTTTGTAAAAGAGGGAGAACCTGTTAGTGCGCTGCAGAATGTGGGAATGATCTCCGTTGACAAAGAATCAGCTCACGCGCTTTTGCATTTTGAAATCTGGAAAGGAAAAAATCTGACTGACCCTGTTGAGTGGCTGGTTTCCGATCAAAAAATCATTATTTCCGGCATAGGAAACGAAAAGTGAAAAATCAGAATTCGTTTCATAAATCAATTGTTAATCGTTCATTGTTAATCGTTCATTGTTAATCGTTCATTGTTAATCGTTAATCGTTAATCGTTCATTGTTAATCGTCCTTCGTCCCCCGTAAATCGTCAATTCAAAATCGTCCCCCGTCAATCGTCCTTCGTCAATCGTCCTTCGTCAATTCAAAATCGTCCTTCGTAAATATTTTCTTGTTGAACATTATGTAAAAATTTCATGTTATCTCACCTTAATTCGGATATCACTATGAAAACCTTCGGGTCGCTGCAGCAAGATCAAAAAAAATGTAGTCTTCCTTTATGCGCTTTTCCCAGCACATTGGCGCTTCTTACAATAGTTGACCTGCTGCTATTACAACATATAAAATCTTGATTTTCGGCGCTTTTGATGTTATCTTTGCGCCCCTTTTTTGGCTATAATTCAGCTCATTTAATTTATTAATATGAAACTATCGCAATTCAGATTTCATCTGCCCGCCGAACTAATTTCCCTGCAACCTGCTGCCAATCGGGACGAATGTCGGCTGATGGTGCTTGATCGCAAAAAGCAAACTATCGAACACAAATCCTTCCTCGACATCCTCGACTATTTCGACGATGGCGATGTGATGGTGCTTAATAATACCAAAGTATTTCCGGCCCGGCTCTATGGTACCAAAGAAAAAACCGGCGCCAAGATAGAAGTGTTCCTGCTGCGGGAACTTAACCAGGAAACCCGTTTGTGGGATGTGCTGGTGGATCCGGCGCGGAAGATACGCATCGGCAACAAGCTTTATTTTGGAGAAGACGATGCGTTGGTAGCCGAAGTGATCGATAACACCACCTCGCGCGGACGTACGCTCCGGTTTTTGTACGACGGCCCTTACAGCGAGTTTAAACGAACCATTCAGAAACTTGGCAAAACTCCCCTGCCCAAGATCATTCAGCGCGAAATAAAACCCGAAGACGAAGAGTGGTACCAAACCATTTTTGCCAAACACGAAGGTGCAGTGGCTGCTCCAACTGCCGGGCTGCATTTCAGCCGCGAACTGATGAAACGCCTCGAGCTTAAAGGCGTTGGCTTTGCTGAAATCACGCTGCACGCCGGCCTGGGCAACTTCCGGCAAATTGAGGTGGAAGACCTCTCAAAACACAAAATGGACAGCGAGGAGCTCATCATCGACGAAAAGGCAGTTAGCATTGTCAACGAAGCCATCGATAACCGCAAGCGCTTGTGCGTTGTTGGCACCACCACAATGAAAGGAATAGAGTCGTCCCTCACTATTTCCGGACATCTCAAAACTTATGAAGGCTGGACCAACAAATTTATCTTCCCGCCCTACGAGATCAAGCTTGCCGACGCAATGGTTACGAATTTTCATCTGCCCATGTCGAGCATGATGATGCTGGTAGCTTCCTTTTCGGGATATGAATTTCTGATGCGCGCCTACAAAGAGGCCATCAAAGAGAAATATCAATTCTTTTCTTACGGCGACGCGATGCTCATCATTTAATCGACAGAAAAAACTACTTTTGAAGGGCTGTTTTCTCAGAAAAGAACAGCCCTTTTTTTATGGATCATTATCAAAAATACGCGCTCATCGTTGCGGGCGGAAGCGGCGCGCGCATGGGCTCACATGTTCCCAAGCAGTTTTTGCTGCTGGCCGGCAAGCCTTTGCTGATGCACACGCTCACCCGTTTCAGGGAAGCAATTTCAGATTTGCAACTCATTGTGGTGTTGCCGTTCGACTATATCGAAATCTGGCAACGGCTCTGTTCGGAGCACCGTTTTATCTTGCCACACCAAATTGTGGCGGGTGGTGAGGAGCGTTTTTATTCTGTGCGCAATGGATTGGAAAAGGTTTCCACACCCGGTTGGGTTGCCGTGCATGACGGCGTGCGTCCGCTGGTTTCTGCAAAGCTGATACAAACAGCTTTTGAAGCTGCAGCAACTTATGGGAGCGCTGTTCCTGCGATAGCATTAACCGAATCGTTGCGACAAGTTTCCGGCAGCGGGAGTCGCCCGGTAGATCGTATGATGCATCGACTCGTTCAAACTCCGCAGGTTTTTGATGCGCAACGGCTCATTAAAGCTTATCAGCAACCTTTCCAATCTGCTTTTACCGATGATGCCACCGTGTGGGAAGCCGACCACAACGCGCTGCATCTGATCGAAGGGGAAATTCATAATATTAAAATTACACGACCGTTCGATCTGCTGCTTGCCGAGCAATATCTGCATTATATCCCCGAAGATTAATAAATCCAAATTTGTAAATCGTAAATCGTAAATCGTTAATTGTTAATTGTTCATCGTTCATCGTTCATTGTTCATCGTTCATTGTTCATCGTCTGTCAATGACTGAAATAAGTTGACCAAAATACAACAAAAAAGTCAGCGACAT
>CAZTCX010000089.1:0-14321 GCA_964612515.1 uncultured Lentimicrobiaceae bacterium
AACGCAGTGAAGCGAAGAATCTATTTTTAGAATCATGTTTACCGAAGAATTAAGTTTGAAAAAGCGATTCGGGCAAAATGCCGTCCCGTACGGGACGGAATATCTGGTTTTAACGTAATTTCTACCCATATTACATCCCTACGGGATGATTTTCAGAGTTAGTTTTTGCTTTTTTTGCCCCATCCCCGACCCTTTCCCGAGGTGGGGAAGGGAGCTCTCTTTCGTGGCGTAGAGTGAGAACTCCAACGGACAGGGAAGAGAGAAGAGGAACGTTCGTCGTTCAGGAATAAACCTCTGATCCCGGCCAGGAGGTTGTTTTTCTGAGCGTAACGCAGTGAAGCGAAGAATCTATTTTTAGAATCATGTTTACCGGAGAATTAAGTTAGAATTTCAATCCCTCCGTCATAATTCCAAAGCGGATGACCTGAAGCGGCTCGTTGAAGTAGATGTTGTAATAATCCATCCCATAATAAAAATTGACAAAAAAACCAATCTCTTCAAAGAAGCCCGGGTGCAGGTTGAAAGTTAGATACATTGTTAGCCGGTGGGAATCGATTGTTTGCCAGTCGTCCACTTCACCAAACATCCAGGAGGCTTTGGCAGTTACGGACAATTGGGATTTGTTGTGGCGTTCTGTTTTTTTTGCAAAAGGATCTTTATACACCGACAGCGCAGCCTGCCAACGCAGGGGACTGTAACGGTTCTTTAGTTCCGGCATCGACCAGGCTTCAGGATGTACTTCTACATGCGTGCTAAAAAATTGCCAGGCATCCAGCTTTTTGCTGTAGCGGCTGCGAATCGCTCCAGCCTGAACATAATTTGTCGAAAAACTACCTGACTTTAAATTTATCACTTGCCCGGGCAGATAAAAATCGCCGTCCTGCCCGTTGGAATGATGGGCTATCCGCCCAAAGAGGATGGTTCGCTCCTTTTCGGGTTTTGCTGTGGGCGCATAATAAACGGTAATCTGAGGGATGTAGCTCGGCGTGCGCACCGGGAAAGATTCTTCCTGATACATGCGGATGATGATCTGCGGGGTGATGACGCCCATCAGCCTGGCGTTTTTGCTTTCGCGAATAATGAAGTCAGGCATAATGTTGGCCTCGAACCATATTGGGTCGATATTCCCGATGTTAAATGGCGTGGTGATGTAGCTATTACCCTGATGAACGCCCGAAAAAGTGGAAAGGTCGAACGCATACGCCTCATCCGGCGGCTCCTGTGCTGTCATCCGAAGCAAAGGGAAAATTAACAAACCGATGATGATCCATGTTTTCATTATTTGTAACTGTTTTTATAAAATCAGGATTCCGTTGCCGTTCAATTTTTCTGGTCATTTATGATCTAAAATCTGAGTCATATTAAATAAAGGCGCAAAGTAAGTAAATGTTCACTCACTTGTCAAATACATTGCAGATTTATTTCACAAAAATTTTTAAATTCATGAAAATAGAAATAAGAGATGCAGGCTGAAGTTAGTTTTACTAGCGTTAAATTAAAAGCAAACACATCCAATAATGCTTAGGATATTCATTCTGCTGTTCACAATATTTTTAACAGGCATTTCTGCAAAAGCCCAAAACCGGGAACATGAAAGCGTGTATCGGTTTAATTACAAATGGGAAGTTGCTGCAACGGCTGCCGGATTTGGGCTGAACTATTATGGCTTGTATTTATTGAAAGAGAAGTCGCGACTGGATTCAGCCACAATCCTTAGCCTTAACCGTAGCGATATTTGGTGGTTCGACCGCCGGGCTGCTTATCAAGACCCGGACAACTACCACGCTGCGCAATTTATCTCAGATATCGCAATGAATGTTTCGCTGGCGTTACCTGCACTGTTGCTTTTTGATGATCAAATAAGAAAAGACTGGATGCCTTTGCTTTTGATCTACCTCGAAACGCAGGCGCTTAATGCGAATTTATATCTTTGGGTAGGTCCAATGACGCACAACCGCATCCGACCGTACGTTTACAATCCCGGCTTCGACTGGGATATGAAATTAGGAGGAGGCAGCCGTGATTCCTTTTTTAGCGGTCACACTTCCTGGACTGCCGGCGCTTCATTTTTTACCGCCAAGGTCTATTCCGATTACCACCCCGAACTTGGCAACAAAAAGTATTGGCTTTTTGCTGCAGCAATGGTTCCTCCGGTTTTTGTTGGATATATGCGCATGCGTGCCAGCAAGCACTTCCCCACCGATGCCATAACCGGTCTGGCCATAGGTGCTGCCACAGGCATCCTCATCCCTCACCTGCACAAAATCACGAAAGAGAAAAACTACTCTGTGGTGCCATTTTTTGGCGATTATAGCGGTGTGGCTTTCGTGCTGGAGTTGTAGGGAAGAATCTTTATGTCCGGCTAAATTCAGCAGATTCCTCACCGCAAGTTATCGGTCATCAATAGCATGCATTTTAAATGATTGAAAAAATGTAACTATTCAGGCACCTTTATCATCTATTATGGCAACGTCCTAATGTTTTAAGGATTCGGTGCGGCACGAGAAGGGATAGAATCATTAATAGCAAAACTTTATGGCTATAAAAATGGTTTTGTCTTAACGTTATGTTTGACAGAGAAGAAGCCAGGATTTTTAGTCGGATAGTTCAGATTAAAAATTAAAAAAACAAAATAATTCATCATCGTAGTGAATATTCACTAACTTTGCATCGAATCTAAAGTTTCAACTGTAATGCAGAATCAGGATAATATTTTTGAAGAACAATTTAACGAGGAAACATTTAAAAGCGAGCGGCTGCGGGCACTCATTCTCGTCGGGCTACTTTCGCTCGAAGCTGTGGTGCTTATTATCAATTATTCGTTTTACCAGGAGGCATACCTGCAGGTTTTCGAGAGTTACATTGCCATTTACGCCATACTTATTTTTACCGGTTTGCTCATTGTTTACGAAGTGTTGATTCATTATCTGTTGTTAAAAATGCGGCGGCGGTTCTCTCTTAATCCTAAATTTTTTGGTTATTTCAATGCATTTTCAGAGATCACGCTGCTCAGTTTTCTATTGATTTTCATCGTGGAGCACACAAGCCAGACAACGATTTTGCGAACTCCGGCTACGCTCACCTATTTCATTTTCATCGTGCTTTCCACCCTGCGATTCAGCTTCAAATTATCGGTGTTTACGGGGTTCCTTGCTGCATTGGAATTTATCGGGATTTCCATTTATTATTCGACGTACCACGCCGGAAGTTCCATACCGGAGATAGACGCACTCGAATTAACCGGTATGGAATATGTCGGGCAGGGGCTCATCATGCTTATCACAGGTATTGCTGCCGGCTTTGTTGCCGATTTGATAAAAAGAAAGGAACAAAAATCACTGCAGGTGTTAAATGAGAAAAATGAAATCATCGACCTTTTTGGGCAACAAATCTCCCAGCAAATTGCCAACAGCATTCTTGAGAAAAAAGATGAGCTGGCCGGGATAAAGAAAAAGGTCAGTGTCATGTTTCTCGACATCCGGAATTTCACCCCTTTCGTCGAGAACCATCAGCCTGAGGAGGTTGTAACTTATCTCAACGATTTGTTTTGTTTTATGATACGAATTGTAGAAGAGCACCACGGGGTCATCAACCAGTTTGTGGGCGATGGTTTTATGGCCACTTTCGGTGCACCGGTAACGAGAGGAAACACAGCCGGCGATGCAGTTTTAGCTGCCACCGAAATTATTGCCGAACTGAAAAGCCAGTTAGCCGCCGGCAAATTGCCCGATACCCGCGTGGGCATTGGCATACACTATGGCGAGGCAATTACCGGAAATATTGGCTCCTCGCTGCGCAAGCAATATTCCATTACCGGCAACGTGGTGATTATCGCCTCACGCATCGAGCAACTCAACAAAAAGCACCACTCGCAGTTGCTTATTTCGGAGGAGGTATTTGAACTGCTGAACGAGAACGAGAAGAAAAACTTTGATTCAGCAGAGCTTACAATGGTAAAAGGAAGTAACAAGCTTTTTTCAATTTACAGGTATCTCGAAAACGATTACGAAGAACTTAAATCAACATAGTCATGAAATTAAATGCAACGATATTATCAGAAATCGAGCAGTTTGTAAACGAACTCCTGATTAAAAAAACACCACCTTCTCTGGTATATCATAATATTGATCACACGCGTGAGGTGGTGAAAAATGCAGAGCTTATTGCAAAACACGAAAATTTCACCGATGACGAGCTAAGCATTCTTAGAGCAGCCGCCTGGTTTCACGACACCGGCTACACAGTGAAATATCTGCAGCATGAAGAAGAAAGCATAAAGATTGCCACCGGATTTTTAAAAAAGAAACAAGTGGATGAGGAGCTTATCGATCTGGTGGCCAATTGTATCCGAGCTACCACCTATTCCCAAAAGCCGGTGAACAAAATTGAAAGGGCTTTGCTCGATGCAGATCTCATGCACCTGGGAAAAGAAAACTATCCCGAATATGCTGAACGTGTGCGCCAGGAATGGAATGATGCCGGTATTCGTATTATAAAAAAAGGTGCGTTTGAAGAAGAATCAATAAAGATGTTTCTCGACCGTAACTTTTATACCGATTATTGCCGCAACAAATCCACGGAGACCAAGGCCAAGAACCTTGAAGACTTGCAAGCATCGGTGAAGAAGCGCAACAAAAAGAAAAAGGAGAAGAAAAAGGGAAAGGAAAAAGAGAAGGGAATGGGAAACGAAACGAAATTGGGAAAGGAAAAGAAAAAGGAAGCGGCAGCGGGCAAAAACACCTATTCACGTGGCGCCGATTCCATGCTCCGGCTTACTGCCCGCACCCAGATAAATCTCAGCTCTATCGCCGACAACAAATCCAACATCCTGATTTCGCTCAACGGCATTATTATTTCCCTGGGGTTGGCCGCATTGGTAAGCAAATTTAAGCAAGACCCGGCCATCATTTTTCCCACCATCATTTTTCTTGTCTTCAGCTTGTCAACCATCGTGCTGGCAATCTTGTCCACGCGCCCCCACATCTCTAGAGGCAAGTTTACCCAGGCGGATATTGAACTCAAAAAGGTCAATCTACTCTTCTTTGGTAATTTCTACAACATGCCCTTGCCGGAATATGAGGAGGCGATAAGCGCAATGATCAACGATGATAGGTATCTTTACACGGCTATGATCAGGGATCAGTATCTTCTGGGGAAAGTTCTGGCAAAAAAATACAAGCTTCTGCGGTGGGCTTACAATATTTTTATGGTGGGAATAGTAGTTTCCGTAATCGCTTTTCTGCTGGTTTTCTTGCCGGCTTAAGCGAGCCACAGCAGGCGATAGCCGCATCAGATTAGTTGTTGTCACATATATGTAAAATTAAAAAATAATAAAATGAACACCATCAAATCACAAGAAAGGCTTCTGCACATCAGCGATCAAATTGCAGAAATCATCACCAAAACGCATGAAATGGAAGTCGTGCACCAGGAGTTGATCGGAAGGGTGCATCCCCTGTATCGCAAGAGTGCACTCAATCTGGTGCATTATTTGGCGCTTAGAAGTTTCGACATCGAAAAGCTTCAGAGCCGTTTAAAATATTTAGGACTTCCGGGCGTGGATTCGGCCGAAGCGCATGTAATGAGCACGCTGCGGTCGATACAAAATATTGTAAACCATCTGCGCGGAATACCCGATGCAGCGCAGCCGGCCGCTTCTATTTCTGTAAAGAAAAGCGAGAAGCTGCTTAGGATAAACACCCGGAAACTCTTTGGCTTTCAATCGAAAAACCGTTGGACACGAATTATGGTGACGTTGCCTACCGAGGCAGCCGAAGATTATGGTATGATCAACAGATTGATCCGAAAAGGGATGAATAGTGCGAGGATAAATTGTGCGCATGATAATCCCGAAGTTTGGGGCAAAATGATTGCACATATTCAGCAAACCAACAAAGCCTCCAAAAAGAACTGCAAAATTATGATGGACCTGGCCGGCCCTAAAATTCGTACAGGCATTATGAAACCCGGTCCTGAGATATTACGTTTCAAACCCCACCGCGACCTTTCCGGTAATGTGATAAAACCTGCCAGACTTTGGATTGCCCCGCCTACAGTACTTCCTCCCGATGACACGGCTGATGCCATCATTCCGGTGGAACCAGCTCTGGTAAAAAAATTAAAACGGGGAAACATTATCCATTTTACGGATGCCCGTGGCAAGAAAAACAGTTTTGTTATTGAACGAAAGCAGGGCGGTGGAAAGTGGGGACTGTGCAATGATTCTGCTTACCTAAAAACGGGTACAGAACTCATCTTCAGCAAAGTGAAAGAAACCGGCAAAGAGGTTGATCTTGTTGGCACGCTCTTACCCCTGGAACAGTTTATTTTTCTTCACACTGGCGATCTCCTCATTTTGCATCAGGATCCCATGCCCGGCGAACCTGCCCAATATAATGAGCACGGAAAACTTACCGCCCATGCACACATTTCGTGCACTTTGCCCGAAATATTCAACGAGGTAATAGCTGGTGAAGCCGTATTTTTTGATGATGGTGAAATAGAGGGGGTCATCGAAACAAAAGAGGAGGACAAACTTTACATAAGAATTTTACACGCCAAAAACTCCGGGAGCAAGCTAAGAGCAGGAAAAGGTATAAATTTCCCCGACAGTGATTTGAAGGTAAGCGGATTGACGGAAAAAGATAAGGAAGACCTCGATTTTGTGGCGCAATGGGCCGATGTGGTAAACCTGTCGTTTGTAAACCAGGCCTCCGATGTGGAAACCTATCTTGAAGAAATTGCTAAAAAGGAGAAGAAACCCGGTCTGATCCTGAAAATAGAGACACGCAAAGGGTTTATCAACCTTCCGGAGATATTGCTTCATGCCATGCAGATATTCCCGGTGGGAATAATGATAGCCCGCGGCGACCTGGCCGTTGAGACGGGTTGGAAGGATTTTGCTTCTATCCAGGAAGAGATTATGCGCGTGGGCGAAGCGGCGCATGTGCCGGCCGTGTGGGCCACACAGGTGCTGGAGCGAATGGCCAAAAGTGGCGTTCCTACCCGCTCGGAAATTACCGATGCTGCGCTGGCACAGCGCGCCGAATGTGTGATGCTCAACAAAGGCGAGTATATCGAAAAAACCGTAGAAGTGCTGGATAGCATTTTGAGGAAGATGCAAAAAAACCACTATAAATCAATCGTGCAGTTACCCAAACTGAAAGATGTCGAAAATTTAAAACTCTCGATTTAGCTATGCTCTGTCGCCGCTGCATACGATGGTTCGTATTGTTCCTAATTTGCATGAGTGCAATTGGTGGCATGCCGAGTTATGGACAGCAGCAAAATGTTGCCTTGCTGGCAGCAGGAAATATTGCCGGCGGCTCAGTAGATCAGGCTTTGACAGAACAGTGGAAGCTATTGGCGCAGGAGAGCACTTTTTCGGCTTTTGTTTTCCCGGGAAATTTCTACGATGCCAAAACAAAAACTTTTCCACTGCAGTTGGTCAATGGTTTCCGGTCGCCATTGCTTTTGGCTCCCGGCCGTAGCGAATGGGATAATGGTAGACCCGATGGGAAAAAGGTTATTAAAAAAATTGAAGATGCACTCGCGGAGCAGTACCGGGGCGAAGTTTATATGCCCGAGGCCGCCTGTCCTGGTCCACTGGAGGTGGTGCTCAATGATGATCTGGTTGTAATTTTGCTCGACACTTATTGGTGGGTTTACAAGCACGACCGTCGCTATCTGAAATGCGGTATCGAATCTGATGCCGACGTTTTGATGCTTATCCAGGATGCCATCAGGCGCCATTATCCCGACAAGCACGTTGTGATTTTGGCAAACGAAGTGTTGGAAAGTTATGGCAACAGTGGCGGCCATTTCTCATTCCGGCAGGCCGTATTGGAAGCTCCCTATACTTTTTATCGAAAGGTTCTCGGCTTACGGACAGACCACAACTATCCCGACTTTAAGACCTTTCGCGATGAAATGCTTGCTATGCTCAGGATGTATCCTAACGTCATCTATCTTTCATCCGGCGACGACAATTTGCAGTATTTTGAAGACAACGGTGTACATCACATCATTAGTGGTTCGATGGTACATCAGAGCTTTGTCAATCCGAAACTACCAACATTTGGTAGCTCACAAAAAGGATTTGCCCGACTACTTTTTTCTCCGGAAGGCGAAAGTACGCTGGAGTTTTACGGAGCCGATGGGAAGATATTCCAAACGCAACTTTATAAAAGAGAACTTAAAAGCAGGGTAGAGAGAGCCGCCTTGGAGGAATACCCCGACAGCGTTTTGAGCAAAGCCAGCGATCAATACAACATTTCTGAATCGGGTTACTTTTGGTTGGGGAAAAACTATCGTCAGGTTTGGAATACGGAAATTGAAGCTCCCGTTTTTGATATTTCCACAAAAATGGGCGGTCTTAAGGTTCTAAAACGAGGTGGCGGGCAACAAACCAAATCGCTGAGGCTGGAAGATAAGTATGGTAGGGAATACGCTTTGCGCTCTGTCGAGAAATATGCCGAGGGCACTTTGCCGGTGAGCATGAAAAAAACTATTGTGGTAGATCTGGTGCAGGGTGGGATATCAGCTTCCAATCCCTATGCGGCTCTGGTGGTGGCTCGTCTGTCAGATTATGCCGGTGTGTTTCACACAAATCCCGAAATAGTTTTTGTGCCCGATGACCCGCTGCTGGGTATTTATCGCCGCGATGTAGCCAATCAGCTCTTTCTGTTCGAGGAGCGGCCGGATGGCAAACACTGGGACATTGCCAGTTTCGGTTACGCCAAAAATATCATTTCCACCAGCAAAGTGGTAGAGGCTATTTTGAAAAAAAAAGACAACCTGATTGATACAGAAGCAGCGCTCCGGGCGCGCTTGTTCGATGTCTGGATCAACGACTGGGACAGGCACGACGACCAGTGGCGGTGGGGCGTATTTAAGAATGATGGCAAAACCATTTATAAACCAATTCCCCGCGACCGCGACCAGGCATTCTTCGTCAACGAAGGCATCATTCATTGGATTGCTGCCCGTAAGTGGCTCCTGCCCAAAATCCAGGGCTTCGACGATTATACCGAAAATGTTCCGGGCCAATCCTACAACGCCCGTTATTTCGATCGTTTCTTTTTGACCGCCGCCGACTGGAACAATTGGCTCGGTCAGATAGATTCGCTGAAAATGCTGCTAAGCCCCGCAGATATCGACACAGCAGTTGAGGCGTTTCCCAAAGAAGTCCAGCCGCTGTGTGCTTCAACAACCGCCGCAACTTTAAAAGCCCGGCTTACCAATCTGGAGCCTATGGCACGACAGCTTTATCTGTCGCTTGCCAAAGAAGTCGACATCACCGGAACCGGAAAAAAAGATCGGTTTCGCATCGTTGCGCCCAACAATACTTCATTGCAGGTAATAATGTATGACGATTCGGAAAAAGATAGCAGCGCAGCAGTTTTTTTTCAACGAACCTTTTATGCTTCCGAAACCAAAAAAATAAGAATTTATGGATTTTCCGGCGACGACCGTTTTACCATTGAAGGTAATTCGCGAAACAAAATTAAAACTACGATAATAGCTGGTGATGATCATGACCACATAGTTTACGAAGGCAAAAAGGTGCCACGCTACATCACCATTTATGATAAAAAACAAACGAAGGTTTCGCCTCAGCTGAGGTCTCGCCTAAAAAGCCGTTACGACGCCGATGCGCTGGAGTACGACCGCGAAGCCTATAAGCCTGATGTGGTTTACCCGGGAGTATTTGCAGGCTACAATAGGGATGATGGCGTATTCATGGGCGGTGGCGCTATCATCAACAAATATTCGCGCTACCGGCACCAACAGTACAAACTTCTTGGCAACTATGCCTACCTGACAAACTCGGTTCGGTTTTACCTTTCCGGAAAATTTGTTTATCCTTTAAAAAAGCTGGAGATGAATGTTGTAACCGATATTAAGGCACCCCGTTTCGAAAGCAACTATTTTGGGATGGGCAACGAAAGTAGCTGGCAGGAAGGAAAATCAGAAATTGATTACTATCTGGTGAGAATGACGCAATATGTTGTTGCAATGGATTTTAATAAACAAATATCCAAAGACGACGCACAGAAAGCCGGGCTTACATTATTTTATAAAAATACGGATGTAAAGGATGTAGCCGGCAGGTTTGTTACGGATATTCCGGCTAACGGGCTGGATGAAAACGACCTCAAAACACACCAATACATGGGCGTGGCACTATCTTACCGAATTAATACCATCGCTAATCGCGAAACAAAAGTTGAAGAAGAATTTGTGGGCAGCCATAATTTCCCCACGCGTGGTCTGCGTTTGGTGACTGCCTATTCGCAGTTTATCGGCCTCGATGATGTCTCAAAAGGATTTTCAAAGGCTTCCGCCGATTTTACGGGCTACCTGAGCTTTGCACAACGGCCGCGTGTGGTTTATGCTTTCAGGGTGGGCGGCGAAAAACTCTTTGGCGATTATGTATTTGATGAAGCTGCCACGTTGGGACAAAAAGACAACCTGCGTGGCTTCCGGCAAACGCGCTTTTATGGCGATGCTTCGGTCTATCAAAATATAGATGTGCGCATCCGCCTGAAGCAGTTCAACTCCTACATTTTGAATGGTAGCACGGGGCTTACGCTCTTTCATGACATTGGGCGCGTGTGGCTGGCCGGCGAAAATTCTACGAAGTGGCATCAGGGCTACGGCCTGGGCTTGTGGCTTTTGCCTTTCGATATGGCGGTGGTGAGCGTTTATTATGCCCACAGCAAAGAGGACGACCTGATAAACATATCGCTCAAATATCAGTTTTAATGAGCGGGAAGTCGTCATTTTTTATGATGCTTAAAAACTGAACAACATGATGCTCAATTTTAAAATTCTACTACTGATTTTTGCAATGTTCAACGGATGTAAATTTAACAACCAAAACGAGAATGAAGCTATCGGAAATCCCGTTACGCCGGATTACCAGCTCGATCTTCCCGATACCATTTGGCAGTTGCCTGTCGAATTGAAGGAAATTTCAGGCCTCACCATCGTCAGCGAAACCACCATCGCGGCAGTGCAGGACGAAGATGCCCGCATTTACCTTATCGACAAAAGATCAGGGAAAACCATAAGTGCTCATGATTTTGGCAAGAAAGGAGATTTCGAAGGCATCGAAATGGTGGATTCGACAGTCTGGGTTCTCAAAAGCAACGGAAACTTGTACCGTGTCGAAAATTTCAGGCAGCAGCAACCGGTAGTTACCGAATTTAAAACTCCGCTTACCTCCGCCAACAATGCCGAAGGGCTGGCCTATGATCCCGAAACCAACTCACTTTTGATAGCTTGTAAAGGCAAACCCTATTTGCACGAGGGTGAGAAGTATAAAGGTTTCAAAGCTATTTATAGCTTCGACCTTAACGAACTCAAACTCCGCACCACGCCGGCATTTCTTATCGACCTGTCGGCGATTGAAGCTTTCCGCGAACAGGGTGCTATCCGGGGGTTTTATATCAAGGCCACCAAAAAGAGCAGGCTGATCAGCGACGACATATTTTTTGAGCCTTCCGGTATCGCCATCCATCCTCAAAACGATCATCTGTATGTAATCTCGCATACCGCCAAACTTCTGCTGGTGATAAATCGCGAAGGAAAAATTGTAGGTATAAAAATGTTGGAACCCAAACTCTTTAATCAACCCGAAGGAATTTGCTTCACGAAAGACGGCACCTTGTATATCTCCAATGAGGGCGGGAAAGGGTTGGCCAGCATCCTGAGATTTAAGGGAAATTTTTAGCTGTTTATTTGTCTCACCCCCGACCCCTCTCCAATTGTAGAGGTTAGCTCTCCTGCCGAGCTCCGTGGGCGTTTGTTAAATATAGCGTGTCGTTTAGGTTTTTTCATTAAGCCATGAAAGAGAGCTCCCTTCTCCGCGTCGGGGAAGGGTTGGGGATGGGGCATTGGCGGCGAAAACATTGGAACAATTTTGACATGTATTAACACCTAAACAATTACATTTTAACTCTCTCTGACCGGAAAGCATCATTTTTCCTGTAAAGGATTATAGGACGACTTGATCGACTTTAGCTCCAGCGCCATTTCATTCATGCGTTGTTCCTCCTGCATGAGCGACCTGAAGCTGGCCAGAATACTCTCAGCCAATACTGGTGCGGAAGCTTTCGTTGTAAAAATATTCTCCTTTTTTCCAGCATTTAAAACCCCGATCAGACATGCATCCGCTTTATTTTTTATGCGCGACATGCACTCCTTTATCCGTTCATCCCGCGTATTTAGGTCTTTGTCGAACAGCAGAAAAAGGTATTGTGGCTTTTGCCCGAACAAATAATAGAGTCCTTTAAAAAGCAATTTGAATTTATCGTCCGCGGTTTCCACATGGTTGGTAATCACCTGAACGTACGCGTTGATTTCGACTTCGAATTCCATGAGCAGCATCAAAATAATGTCGTCCACACTTTTGATGTCGCTGCCAAGTTCGCTTTCGCTTAGGTTTAATTCTGCCGCAAGATTCTTGAGCGTTAGTTCTTTCAATCCCTTGTTCATAAGAATCTGCGCAGCTTTGGTGCTAATTTCTAACTTCGTTGTTTCCATGACTTTTACTTTTTTTATGGTAATTCTTTAGTTCTTTTGATCACCTCAGGTAAAATGAGCCACTTCCTAAGACCCCCTCAAACTCCCCCTGGAGGGGGAGAATGCCAGCGCACTGGCCGCTGCTATTGCAAGTGGGCTGGCCTCCCTTTCCGCCAGCCGGCGGAGAATGGCAGGGGATGGGGTCGTAGAGATTTGGTAATAGAATCCATCACCTAAATAATCACCTTTTTTTATTAATAAAATATGCCGCCAATGCGAAGCCGAAGGTTACCAGGATTCTGAAAATCATCGCCCCGATCGTTTTGATTTCGTGAAGACCTCCCGACCAGATGAACACCCACAAACCTGCAAAGGCGACAATAAGAATGACCAAAGAAGCGATGAGAAGACTCAACGCCAAAATCTTGTTTTTTAAAAAACCATAAACCGCTACCAGATAAAGTAGGCTGACGCTAAAATTTGTAAAAACAATAAAAGGCACATAGTTCCCCTCCGATTCTCTTACGCCGAACAGATCGAGCATTATTGAGCTGCTGGCAAATAAAGTGGCCAGGCCAAAGATGGCTAAAGCTGCCGCGATCAGGTATGTGGGTAGTTTTTTCATCTTTTATAAAAGTTTCGCCTGCGTAGTTGGCTTTGGTGCCTTCACTACCAGAATCCGGGCTACTTTGTCCGAATTATTATACAGGCAATGAACGATCTCTTTCGGGCTTTCCACCAGGCTGTTGGCCTCAACCTGTACTTTTTCCTTGCCCACAAGAACTTCGGGAGTTCCCTCCAGAATAAAGAAAAACACATCCACCGGCGTGATGTGTGGTTTCAGCGCTTCGCCAGGTTGCAGGGTGATGTGCATGGCTTGCGCCGAATCCTTTTCGTACAATTTCCTCACGTCCACTTTGTGCGGCGTATCGCTGATTTGCACTTCTGATACTTTTACAATTTTCATAGTTTCTAATTTTTAAGTGTTAAGTTTATTAACTCAATTGCTTTTTCCATCAATTCGTCCCGCCCTTGTTTTACGCCTTGAATTGTTGGTTTAATTTCGATGTCGGGAACAATGCCAACTCTTTGCGTTTCTGTTCCGTCAGGGTAGTAAACTCCAATTCCCGTCATATAAGTTTTATAATTCCCGGGAAATGTAATCAACGACACATCACCATCTGACCCGGCTGTCTGGCTGCCTATTGTGGTGACATCTGGTGCGGTTTTCAAAGCCATTATTGTAAATTCGGCATGGCTCTGAGAAGTTTCGTTAAAGAGCACAATCACTTTCCCTGCATACGGATTTCTGTTGTTCTTACCGCAAAAATAGGGCGTTGTGTAATCAAAAACCCCGGGGCTTGAAATAATTGGAACAGAGAATTTGGCAAAGGGCTTTTTCTCGGTATTCAAAAAGTTCGCGATATGGTAAAGGCTTTTATTTGGGTAATTTCTCACATCAAAAATTATCGCTTTTGTATTTTTTAGTTTTTTCAAAATGCGAACTGTTTGTTTTCGCTGAAGAAGCCCCAGATTCACATAGCCTATATTTCCATCTAAAATTTCATAGGCCTTCCCCTTTTGCTTACTTTCCCAGTTATAGTCGAATTCTTTGAAGAAATACCTTTTTATGGTTTTTTCTGCAATCACCCCCTCTCTTTCAAAAATTACATTTGCCGAATCGCTTGCGCCATTAAAAATCGCATAATTCATATTACGAAGCTTGGCAGCCTGATTGGAAGCGCCAATATATTTTGACTTGGCATTAAACGGAGACTTACCAGAATTAAGCA
>CAZTCX010000090.1:0-10537 GCA_964612515.1 uncultured Lentimicrobiaceae bacterium
CGACGCGATGCATCGCGTCTTTACTAGACGGCACATATCACACGAGACGTTGGATCAGACAAGAGACGTTGGATAAAAGAAGAGACGCGATGCATCGCGTCTTTACGAGACATTGCATATCACATGAAACGTTGCATATTATAAGGGGGTGCCAAATTGGGCGTCTGTATGATGTTGCGTTTTTGGAATGCGTACCAGGGAAACGCCATGCGCCTTTCCCTGATTTTAATAGCATCTCAAGAGGTTTTGCTTTAAAAAAACAGCCTTGCGTATTTTCATACGCAAGGCTGTTTAGGGTTTGGCTAAGATAATATTCTACTTAAAATCTTTCTTTAGGATTTCTACCCAGGCGTTGACGCGCTCGAGGGTTTTATCTTTTTGGTTGTCTTCGTCGATGATGAGGCCAACGAATTTGCCATCTTTAACAGCCATCGAGGCAGCGAATTCGTAACCGTCGGTGGGCCATGCCCCGATTATCGTTGCCTTGTCGGCTACCTCATCATAGAGGCGACCGGCACCATCGGCAAAACTGTCGGAGGAAGCTTCCTGATCGCCGAGGCCAAAGATGGCTATCTTCTTTTTCTTTAGATCGGCTTTTTTTGCTTCAGCGATAAAGTCCAGCCAGTCTTCCTGCATCTCACCAATTTCCCATGTGGGCGTTCCCAGCACCAGGTAAGGAAACTTGTTGAGATCGGCTTTTGATGCATCTTCAACATTAATAACCATACAACGATCCTGGCCAAAGGCATTGCAGATAAGATTAGCAACCTTTTCGGTGCTCCCTGTGGAGGAGCCATAGAATATTCCAATGTTTTTTTCCATCACAAATAAATTTTAATTATTGGCAGCATTGTGCCGACACATTCAACATCGACGAAAAAACACGCTGTGCGCGGGTTTGTTCAACTTCGGTTCTATCCGAATATTCCCTCCATCACGCCGCCATCTACGCTGAAGGTTTGTCCGGTGATATATGCCGACAGCGGAGAGAGCAGCCATGCTGCGAGTGAGGCAAACTCTTCGGGCGCACCCATACGTCCCACTGGGATGTGTTGCTCAAGTTGTTGCTGCGCCTGCTCCTCGGTCATTCCCGACACTTCGCTGCGCTTTTTCAGTACCCGAATTACAGCATCGGTGGCGTGGTAACCGGGCGCCATAACGTTGACGGTGATTCCTTCTTTGGCCACTTCGCCGGCCAGGGTTTTGGCATAACCCACCACGGCAAGCCGTAAGGAATTGCTAAGTACCAGGTTTTCGATGGGCTGTTTTACCGATATACTTTCGATGAAAAGGATGCGGCCGTATGAGGCATTGCGCATCTGTGGCAACAACCTGCTTACCAGTTCGATCTTCCATCGCATAACCGTCCGAAAGGCGTCATCCCATTGTTGCATGGTTGTGTCGGTGGCAGCGGTTGGCGGAGGGCCACCGGCGTTGAGCACCAGCCCGTCGATGTGGCGGAAGGCTACTTTTTCCACTATTTTGTCAATGGTTGAACTTTGCGTAATGTCGCCGCTGATCGTTTCCACCTGTCCGGGAAATCCTTTAGCGAAAGCGGCCAACTTATCTTCATTTCGGGCAATAGCCAGTACGCGCGCGCCCTCGGCAAGTAAAGCACGAGCTGTGGCGCCACCAAAACCGGCGGTAGCACCGCCGACGATGAAGAATTTATTTTCGAGGTTCAGATTCATAACTTTATTTTATTTCAAAGATCGATACTAAATAGTTATTGTCTTTTAACTCAATTATGACACTTTCCAAAAAAATTCCAAATGATAATAAAACAAATCACAAATAAATTTCAATATTTAAAAATCAACGGATAAAACCGCTACGGAGATTTGTACTTTGTTTTTTGAAATTTATTTGTCTTTTGAAATTTGGATCCTAGATTTTTATCATGAAACTATTGATGGACTCCAAATAGTTACTTTATTATTACAAAAAAAACAACAGGGGATGACGCACATAATTGGTATATTATCAGCCCAGGTTTCCCTGATGCCAATGCGATCCCCCGTATTTTGTTACAAAAAACTGATGCTGGCGACTATGCCTCTTCGTCTTCTTCTTCCAGATCCATCATCATGCCCCAACTGATGGCTGTAAGCTCGCCTTCGTCGAAATAGAAGTCGATGAGGGCGTCGTCGAACGAAACGCGTTTTTCGTTTTCGTACTCTTCGTCTTCCATTACCTCGGTGTCCATGTCCACATAGTCGTGGTCGTTCATCAGCTTAATGATCTCAGCCTCTTTGAGGTCATAAATCTTTTTGCCGAAGAGCATCACACCACGGTTTTCGGTTTCGAATTGGGTGAGCACGGGTTCTTCGTCCACTTCAAAAAATATCGATAATTCCAGGTCGTCGTAATGATAAATCATACTATCGCCCATGTCCTCATCAACGATTTCTTCTTTGTCGTCGGGTTCGCCCAGTCGGGCCACGATCTGTTTGGGTGTGTTTCCAAATTCAAGCGCACCAAATCCCTCCAGTGGCTTAATCTCGAATGACATCTCTTTCATAATTTGTAATAGTTTTAATGAATTATTTTAATGGTGAATTTGGTTCGTGCAAGAAATGCTTGAAAACCATTTTATTTAAAAATTGAGGTATAAATTTATTGAGATAAATGATTGCCTTGCCCTGCGCGGTAAAGATGACGTTGTTTTTGCGGTGGTAGATGGCTTTGGCAATTTTATGAGCTACCTTTTCGGCGCTCATGAGTTTGTTTTCGTTGAGTGGCGACTCGCCTTGCTGCGAACCATCGGCAGCCAGCGCCACATTACGAATGTTGGAGTTGGTAAATCCGGGGCAGGCTACAAGCACATGTACGTTGGTGTGTAGATTTTCGATGTGAATTACCTCCATTAAGCCATTGATCGCAAACTTGGAGGCGGAGTATCCAGTGCGTCCCGGCAAGCCTTTGTAGCCAGCCACCGACGAAACGGCAACCAACGAACCCTTTGTAACCTGAAGATAAGGCAACGCAAACTTAGAGCAATAGGTGGTTCCCCAAAAGTTGACATCCATAACGCGGCGCAAAACATCAAGCTCTACATCTTCAAAAAGTGCCCGCATGGAAATACCGGCGTTGTTGATCAGCACATCAATTTTCCCGTATTTGTCGATGGCAGCCTGGATCAGATTCCGGCAGTCGTCCTCGATGCTCACATCAGTAGGTACAGCAAACATCTCCTGACCCTTTTCGGCCAACGACTTTTGCATCTGCTTCAGCTTAGCCGTATTGCGGGCAGCAGCAACCACGCTTGCGCCGTTACCGGCCAACTCGTTCACCAGCGCCTCCCCTATTCCTGAGGAAGCTCCGGTTATTACTACAACTTTGCCTTTAAAATTCATAATTGCGAAAACAACGTTGCAAACTGCATCTAATTTTACCTGGCATAAACAATTCCTTTAAAAAACCTTTCAATATCCTTTAGCCGGGAGATATTTTACAAAAACCTTAAACTACAAATAAAGCCTAAAAAATCTATCTAATGCTTTAAAGCGATTTTAGTTTTCAAGCTTTTAATACAAAAACTTATTTGAAACCTTGCTTTTTAATGATTGAAACTTCACCATAAACAGCCAGTGCTTCATTTTTTAATTTCCTCCCAAAGTCTTATCGGCCTGCTGCTGTGCGTCGGCTTTCATCTTGTCAGCCTGTGCACGGGCAGCGCCCATAATACCGTCTGATTTTTTCTGAGCTTCTTTCACAAGGTTGTCGGCGGTATTGTCGGCTTCGGCAAGTAGCTTTTTGGTTGCAGCTTTGGCAGCAACTTCGGCAAGTGGACCTTCCTTTTTGGCTTCAGCTATCAATTTATCAGCTTGTTTGCGAGCCTCTGCTTTGGCATTTTCAGCACTTTGTCGCGCGGTGGCCATCATTGCGTCGGCTTGCTTCTGCGCGTCGGCAATAACTTTTTGTGCCTGCTTGTCGGCATCGTCGATAATCTTTTGCGCCTCACCCCGTGCTTGCGCTTTTCCTTCTTCTAATTTCTGACGCGCTTCCTGTTCGAGCTTTTCTTTTTGCCGCTGCAGTTCTTCAAGGGCTTTATTTTTCAAATCATCAATCATCGATTTGCCGGAGCCTTCGCCCGGAAAGAGCTTGACGACAGGATCGGTAAGCGTACCGCCAATATTAGCTTTTACAGTGACGGTTTCGCCCAGGCTAAAGTTGGTGCCAACCTTATTGGCTTCCTTCACCAGGTTTTCGAGGATGTCATTAGCGGCTCCGCCAAATTTGGCGCGTGGAATAGTGAGAATCATGTCGTAGCTGATGGTTTCATCCAGCCCTGTCCAGCCGCCGATGCTGGCGTTAATGTCGTCATATTTTATATCGAAAGGCTGCACATGCAATTTGCCCTCGATAAACTCAAATGAAAGATCTACCGGCCCCATGAGCAGTCGCTTCAGGTCGGGCATTTTGAGCAAGTCGGCCAGTTTATTAAAGGTGTTCACATTTTGGATGGTGATATTGGTAGTTTTCAAGTTTCCCTTGCCGTTGAGGCTGCTGTATATGGGTGCCATTTCTTTGTCCAAAAGTGTGGTCATGTTGAAGCTGGTAGTAAATTTACCCTGGGTTTTTTCGGCAATCGGTGTAAATTTTTTGATGGTACCAAAACTTTTGTAAGCGGACTGTATGTCGATATCAGCTATGCGCATGTCGAGCTGAGCCTGGGGCTGGGCGGGGTTTTTCGTATCATATTTCCCCGAAAGGGTGGCGGTTCCTTCCAAAACCCCCATATTGAGCTTGTCGAGCATGATGGCTTGGTCGGCCACCACCATCTTTCCATTGACGTTGGTGAGTTCCAGATCATCATAAATCACTTTAGAAAAATTGGAGGTGAGGGTGAAGTTGATGTTGGCGGGAACTTCTATTGCGCCCGCCGAAGTGGTATCTGCCGGTGTCGTTGGCTCATTGGCAGGAGCAGAAGTTTCGGCAGGCATAAGTTCGGTAATATTAAGATATGTGGATTTGACGTCGAGCTGTCCTTTCAGGATTCCATCGGACAAGAAATAAGGCATAAAGTTTTCGATGTGACCGGTGGCCGAAAAATCGTTTTTTCCAATATTCATTGCCAGATTTACCAGGTCGAGATAAGCCGGCGAAAAGTTAAGCTGTGCGTTGGCAATCTGCACCGGATCTGAGAGATATTCGGTAGGATATTTAAAATCTTTCATCAGCAATGACCCGATGAATTTAAAATCTTCATAGCGTTCATTTTCAATAGCCGACATGTCGCCTTCAAAAGAAACATCGGCCGTTATCATTCCGCTAAGGGATTCGGCTTCCTCCATTGGATAAACCTCACCAATTCGTGATAAGTCAGCCTCTCCTTGCACGGCACCTTTCAAGTGCATGTCGCTCATTGGTTTTTTAATAAAAAGATTGGCTGAAATTTCATTGCCAGCCATCACGAGATTGAAACGGGAAACATCTACAGTAAGATTGTCGAGATCGTCGCCAGGAAAATTGATGCGGGTGTCGATGTTTACATCACGCACAGCCTGAGGTAAGTCGGGGTATTGAAAAAAACCATTCTCAACCAGCAGATTGATAGCAAAAGCCGGATAACTCGTCTCGGTGTACATTCCTTTCACATTGCCATTGATAGTCAGCGAGCCGGAGGTTTTCAGTCCTTCAAAATCTTTACTATAAATAGCAGGCACCATGGAGAGGAAGTTTTTAAATTCCGATTTTTGGGAAGCGAAAGTAAGCATCAGATTCATGTCGCCATTATCGAGCAGGCCCACCGAGCCATCAAAAGCGATAAACAATTGGTTGAGGCGCAGTTCATTTTTCTTCAAAGTATAAATACTATTCGCTAAATCGGCATCAATTTTAGCATCCAAAACAGTCTCGACATTACGCAGATATTTTACCCCATCATAAATCACAGTCACACGCTCGATGCTCGTGTATGTGTCCAGGGAGGTGAAGTCGAGCGTAAAATCTCCCGACATTTTAAAATCGACACCTTCGAGCAGGGCGTAAGTGGTGAGGCTCTTGTCGTCGTATATGATGCGCCCATCGTCGATGGTAACCTTTTGCAACTCGATAGCAAATGTGGAAGGCGATTCATCGGGTATCGGCTCGGGAGTAGGCTCCGATGGCAGCGCAATATCGTAGTTAGCAAGACCTTCCTTCGTTACCTGCACATTGACCCTGGGTTTGCTGATGTGAACCTTGCGCAGCTTGTAGGAGTCGCCCCGGATCACGCTCATCAGATCGAGTGTAAGATCGAAATCCGGAACCCAGGCCAGCGTGTCGCCTTCGAACGGGGCTTTATTGACCACTGAAAGCCCTTCGAGCCGGAAGTTGAAGTTGGGAAAACTCCTGAACAACGATAAGCTGAAGTCGGTAAAATCGACTTGTGCGTTTACGTTTTTGTTGATCTCCAGTTTTACTCTTTCCACGATTTGATCGCGGAAGAGATAGGGTATAGCAACCATTGCCAAAAGCACTACGAGCACAAATATTCCGATAATTTTAAGAAAGAGTTTCATAACATTTTATTTTTTAATTCTCTTATTTTTTAGGTTGAAAGTTTTTATAGATCAAATTTCTAAGATAAAAATCAGCGATCACCAGCGCGGCCATTGCTTCTACCACCGGCACCGCGCGCGGCACCACACACGGATCGTGACGGCCGGTAACAGAAAGCTGCACCTCCCTGCCATCTTTATCTACGGTGGTTTGCGTTTGCGCAATACTTGCAGGTGGTTTAAAGGCCACCCGAAAAATAATGGGCTGACCATTGGAAATACCGCCTTGAATCCCGCCGGAATGGTTGGTGCGTGTGGTAATCACGTTTTTTTTAACCACAAAAGCATCGTTATGTTCAGAGCCTTTGCGCAAAGCAGCGGCAAAGCCCTCTCCCACCTCAAAACCTTTGGCAGCATTGATGCCCATCATGGCGGATGCCAGCACAGCGTTGAGTTTGCTGTAAACAGGCTCTCCCAATCCTGCCAGCGCGCCGGTAATTTCACACGCCACTACGCCGCCCACCGAATCGCCTTGCAGGATCATCTCCATTAGTAGCTCTTCCATTTGTGTAGCAACAGCTTTGTCGGGACAACGCGTGGGGCTGCTCTCCACCATTTCGGGTGTTAACACCGATAAGTTTTCTCCAACAGATATGTTTCCAATTTGATGTGTGTAGGCCAGCACCTGAATTCCAAATTGTTTCAAAAGATGCATGGCAAAAGCGCCCGCCGCCACACGCACCAGCGTTTCGCGCGCCGAAGCACGCCCGCCACCACGCAAGTCGGCGTGACCATATTTTTGGGAATAGGTGTAGTCGGCATGAGAAGGCCTGTAGATATTGGACAGCCCATCGTAATCGACGCTGCGTTGGTCGCTGTTGCGGACAATGAAAGCGATGGGTGATCCGGTAGTTTTGTTTTGATAAATGCCGGAGAGAACCTCAATTTTATCTGCCTCACGCCGCTGGCTTACCAGCTTCGACTGGCCGGGCTTGCGGCGGTCGAGGCATTGCTGCACAAAATCCAGGTCGATGGTAACGCCGGAAGGAAACCCATCGATGACGCCACCCATGGCTGTGCCGTGGGATTCGCCAAAGCTGGTGATGCGCACGATTTCTCCAAAACTGTTTGAGGCCATAGCGTTTGGTTATTCCAAATCAAATAAAAACAACAGCAAAGGTCGGGAAATATAGTGTTACAAAAAGTTAATTGATAAAAAAGAAGATGGAAAGTAGAGGTAAGAGATGAGAAATGAAAGATGAGAAGGAAGATTAACGCGTGTCAGCGGCGGGGGCTGCGGTGGCTGAGCCTGTCGAAGCCAGCCTGTCGAAGCCAGCTTGTAGAAACCACCCTGCCGAAGGGAACAAAAAACGGCCGAAGCAATTGCCCCGGCCGTTGTTTTATAAAATCAATTGATACCTTTTACATCACAACGATGCGCCGGGTAACGATCTGACCGTCGATTTCCATGGTGATCATGTAGAGGCCGGGATTGAGCATGCTGACGTCGAGCTGGGCTTCCGTTCCGGTGAAATGATCCTGTGCTATCATCCTGCCATCCATATTGGTGATACGATAGTTCACCTTGCCGTCGTGCTGTGGAACAAGAATTACGATATAATCTTCAGCAGGATTTGGATAAACCCTGACGCTGGAATTTAAACCATTTTCACTTGTTCCAGTAGCTCCTGCTTTAAATCCGGTTATTGCCGAAAGGCCATTTAAGGTAAACAACCCATCGGTATTAGGAAAGCTTTCGCTAAAAGTAGCTGTGAGCTGAACTTCTTGCCCGGTGGCCGGATCGTAAGCAAGGAACGTGATTCCTTCGCCTGCGTTGGCGCCATCTTTAGATGTTGTATATACATCATCTCCATACACGGTCAGCAAAATGTTGCCGTCATTGCCAGCAATGTGTGCACAGCCGATGCAAACGCCGTCGCTATCGAAAACTCCGATATATGCGTAGTTTTCTAAACCACTCAAGGCGCTTTCAAAAAGCGATATCAAATGCACTTCGCCGGTGCGGGCATACTGCCATGGTGCTGCGAACTGTGCAGCCAGATTTGGAAGAATGGGCGCGGATTTAAATGCCTGATAATCCGGGAAAGTGATGGTTGTCTCTTTGCTGAACATGGTGAGATAACTCCTGCCGGGAATCAATTCGTCGATGGTATAAATGCTTCCCTGTGGCCAATATATCTGTCCCGTTGAAATGTCGAATAAATAGGTGATGTCGTTTTCAGGATCCGTAAAGACATTCGAAATCATCACTGGAACATTCGACAGCACCGGAATAAAATGCAAACCAGCGTCAAAGGTTACTTCCTGATCCTGCAGTTTGTCGCCATAAACAGTCAATACATCCGCCTGGTTATACTTCACTTTATATCCATGCAGGAGATCCCAGTTTCCGATGCTGTTGATGTTGTAGCCAGGCCAATAGATGCCCGTATTATCCATCATTATGATGAGATTGTCGGGTGTTCCGGTATGCGACATCACGGTTTCGAGCGCGGGCTCAATGGGCGCAAGAAATGAAGATATTGCCGACCAGCCCTGGGAGAGATCAATTTCCTGAATTCCCACAAATATATTAATCTCTGTTATGGGTGATTCGAGTCCAACGGCATCCACAGCTTTGGCTTCGATTTTCTGGTAGCCGGCGTCCAGGAGGAAGTCGAAGCTCCAGTTTTCGGTTCCGTTGGCCAAATGCCAGGCTCCTTCATTCAATCTTATATAAACTTCGGCAAGGTCACCGTCGGCATCGGATGCTGTTCCCAAAACTGTAAGCGCATAGTTATAAACGGTGCTGCTGTCGGCAGGAGAAACAATCGCCACTTCGGGGTGACGCAGGATGGTGAGGGTCATACAATCGGTGTCGCTAATCAGGCACGGACTTTCAGGAACTGCAGTTAAGCAAAGTTCCACTTCGCCGGTAGCAATATCGCCGTTGCCGGGCGTGTAAACGGGATTCAGCAGCGTGTTGCTGTTGAAGGTTCCATCACCAACTGACGACCACAACAACGTGGAATAATTCACAGCTCCGGCATTGGTAAATGCAAAGGTTTCACCTTCTACGATGGTGCCGTTGCTGCCGGCATCTGCCACGGGCAATTCCTGGATGGTTATTTTCCATGTCCCTGCAGAAACTTCAAAAGCAATGTTGCAAGTTCCGTCGTGGGCATAGCGGCGGTAGCTGGTGGTTACAGTTAAACCGGCAGGAGGATTATAGCTTGCTGATTCAGCTCCGGGAATTACAGTTCCTGCAGTGGCAAAATCATCTGTTGAAGATTCCCATTGGTAAGTGATATTTTCATCGCCACCAGCGGCATCCGTATCGCTAAATATTTCTATGGGATCGCCACCATAGCAAATGGTTTCACCAGCGATTTCGATAGCGCCGGACGTAAATTCATCATAAACGGTAACTTTCCATGTCCCTGCAGAAGCTTCAAAAGCAATGTTGCAAGTTCCGTCGTGGGCAAAACGTCGGTAGCTTGTGGTTGCAGTCAGGCCGGCTGGCGGATTATAACTTGCTGATTCAGCGCCCGAGATTACAGTTCCTGCGGAAGCAAAATCATCTATTGAAGATTCCCACTGGTAAGTGATATTTTCGTCACCACCAGCGGCATCCGTATCGCTAACTATTTCGACTGGATCGCCGCCGTAGCAAATGGTTTCACCAGCGGTTGCGATAGCGCCGGCAGTGAAATCATCATAAACGGTAACTTTCCATGTCCCTGCAGAAGCTTCAAAAGCAATGTTGCAAGTTCCGTCGTGGGCATAACGGCGGTAGCTGGTGGTTTCGGTCAGGCCGGTGGGAGGATTATAGCTTGCCAAAATAGCTCCGGCAATAAGTGTGCTGTCCGTAAAATCGTTGGTGCTTCTGTACCAGACGTAAGTGATATTTTCATCTCCACCGGAGGCAAGGGTAGCACTACCGATTTCTATAGGATCGCCGCCGTAGCAAATGGTTTCACCAGCGGTTGCGATAGCACCGGCAGTGAAATCATCATAAACGGTAACTTTCCATGTCCCTGCAGAAGCTTCAA
>CAZTCX010000090.1:10637-14320 GCA_964612515.1 uncultured Lentimicrobiaceae bacterium
TATTTTCATCTCCACCGGAGGCAAGGGTAGCACTACCGATTTCTATAGGATCGCCATTGTAACAAATGGTTTCACCAGTGGCATCAATGGCGCCGGGTGTAAACTGTGGACGAACGGTAATTTCCAGGACATTTGATTCCATCCAGGTGGATTCACATTCAACTTTGACCAAACGTCGGTACCAGGTGCTGGCTGTTAAAGCTTCGGGGCTATAGGTTTCAAATGTCCCGTCTATAGGAATATTCGTGAAGTCGGTGCCATTAGAAGAAACCTGCCATTGATATTCCAGAGTACCCACAAAGCCATCAGGTAATATTGAGCTTGTCAGGGCATCTGGAGCTGTAGCCTCGCAAATCAATTGGTTCTCAGCTATAGTACCTCCTGATGTTGGATTGATACAATCAATGCTAAAACTCTGCTCCTCACCATAACTGGTGCCGGCATCATTGGTGACAAATGCGCGCACATAATAGGTTGTGTTAGGCAAAAGCGGAGACATAACAGCTGCAAAAGCTCCGGTGACAGTAGCCTCGCCTTTGTCCACCATATCATCGGCTGTTGTGGGTGTGCCAGTGGTGTTCCAGCAGAAACCATGTGCCGTTGGGTTGGATGACCCCAAACAAATGATGCTTCCATTAGCGGTGGCTGTAGTAGCTGTAAGATTGGTAATGGCCAGTGTGCTTACGCCAGGTAAACCGCCTCCATCGGTGATTGTCCATCCGAAAGTGGTGATGAGGTTTTCTCTGGCATCAGCAGCATCACAACTGTAGGTGCTGTTGCCACCGTCAAAAATTACTGCATTTTGCAGGAGTTGGCTGTTCCAGCCAATTAACGTTGCATCATAGTTGGCCGTTGAAAGGCCGGCATTACCAAACATGTGAGGCATACCCATTACATTTCGAATATCCCAACCACCCAAACTCCGATCAAAGGCCGTGGCACCGTAGAACATGCTATCCATAACTTGCACGTTTTGGACATTCCAACCCGAAATATCCGAATTAAAAGCCGTTGCACGATTAAACATGGAATACATAGATTGCACGCTTTGCACATCCCAACCCGAAATATCTCCATCAAAGGCTGCTGCAAGACTAAACATGTAATTCATATCCTCCACTTTTTGCACATCCCAACCCGAAATATCTCCGCTAAAGGCTGTTGCATCGAAAAACATGGAATTCATACTTTGCACGTTTTGAACATTCCAACCCGAAATATCTCCGTTAAAGGCTGTTGCACCCCGAAACATTCCAGGCATAGATTGTGCGTTTTGCACATCCCAACCTGAAATATCCCCATTGAAAGCTGTTGCTCCGTAAAACATGAAACCAAAAGTTATTACATTATGCACATCCCAACCCGAAATATCCCCATTAAAGGACGTCGCATTGCCAAGCATTGCCCACATTAGCTCTCCACTTTCAACATCCCAACCCGAAATATCCCCATTAAAAGATGTTGCATCAAAAAACATAAAACTAAAATCAGTCACGTTTTGCACATCCCAACCCGAAACATCCCCATTAAAGGAGGTTGCACCCCTAAACGTTTGATACATGGATTGCACATTGCTCAAATCGGGAGCATCCGTTGCCGTTAGCGTGAGGTTACTACAACCATAGTAAGATTGTATCATATAGTCCCACTGGATATCGCCCCATTGCTGGATGGTCATTAGTTTGTCTTTATCTCCGCTGTTACTAAAGTAGATCATTGGGAAAGTTCCAATGATCTTTACGGTATGAATACCTGCCGTAGAATAAATATGTGTGGCATTGTCGGTTTGGTTTTGGCTTATGTTGCCGTCACCCCAATCTACTGTATAGTCATAAGATAACCCGGAATAAATTGGAATGGTAATGCTTTCATTTGCAGAAGTGGTCTCCCAGGTGGTGATGAAAGGATTGGTTATCGCCATAGAATTTACCTCTAACACAACGTCATTTCCATCGCCTCCATTATAACTGATAACCAGACCCTGTCCGTTAAATGTCATGGCAGTTCCCTCGGGAAGTCCGTTAAATGTGCCCACTACGGCACCAGCACCCGTATTATTGATTATAGTAAAAACGTGTCCTTCGGGCAGAGATCCTGTAAAGTTATCTACTAAAGTTAATGTAGCATCGGTAATATCTACGGTACCATTCACGACTACCTGGTCATAGTCTGCGCCTGCGGTGATGACACCATTTATTTCAATTTCCAATGCGTCTCCCGACCCAATTGCAAAGTTTCCATTTATGGCTAGTTGCCCCGGAGATTGCCCCGGAGCAAGGATTCCATTAACCGCTGTAGTGGTAGCATCGAATATTGAATAAGCAGGAATTCCAGCCGGGGTTTTAAGTTTTCCTACGTTGGCTGTTGCAGTTATACCTCCGCCGGCAGTAATGGGAGTTCCCAACGACTCGATATTTATAGCCGGACGATTTGCTGAGGCACTTGTACCGATTATTTGAATAGATCCTGTTCCAATATCTCTTAAAGTAGCGGACGACGCAATGGCAACTCCCACATTAGAATCACTTGTTCCATCACCTCCGATTCCATTCAGCGCAATACTTCCATTGTTGGATTCCACAATATTCGCATTGTCACTTATATTAATTCCATGATTAAAGCTATCACCATTTCCTCCTGTACCCGTTAATGCGATACTTCCACCGTTCGTATCTTTTATAATAAGTCCTCCTTCAAGAGTAATACCATAATTAAAATTGCCGGTTCCTCCACCCGTTCCATCAATAGCTATACCGCCTCCCGCAGAACTCATATCAGTGTCACTATATAAAACAACTCCTCTGTTATAATCTGTCCCGGCTCCTGCATTCCCCGTTGCGCTGATAGCACCGGTTCCTGTAGCTTCGATCAGTGCTCCCAAAAGAATGACTATCCCGTCGTTGAACATTTCGGTTCCATTTCCCGCTGTTCCGGTCAGTGTAATTCCCCCATCAATGGTTGTAATTCTCGCTGTGGCTCCTTCTATACAGATTCCATAATTTGCACCAGTTCCATCGCCTCCGATACCCATAAAGGAAATATTACCACTCCCTGTATTTTCAACACCACCATTTAAAACGTAAATACCATAATTATGGTGGGTTCCATTACCGCCGGCACCTTCTATTTGTATTGCCCCGATTCCCGTTGAATTGATTAAGGCATTATTAAAATACACCCCAAGATTATAAGCCCCTTCAGAGCTACTGGAAACGCTCCCGTTCAGAGTCATATCTCCATTTTCAGTACTAATAACTGTTCCGTCTGTTGAAATTTCCAAACCATAATTCGATCCTGTTCCGCCTCCACTCGTTCCATCAATTAAAATGGCTCCACTGCCAGTTGTTGAAACAATTGCAGTATATCTAATAATCGTTCCAATGTTATAAATACCGGTTGTTGCCGCATTTGCAGTTCCTGAAATTGAAATATCTCCTCCATTTGAAGTCACAGAAACGGGTCCATTAATTTGTACTCCCAAGTTTGCTTGAACTCCTGTTCCGCTATTACCGACTATGGAAATATCACCGGTTCCAATATCTCTCACCTGAGCTGATGATTCAATGGTAACTCCCACATTGTCATTACCACTTCCCTGGCCACCGGTTCCATTCAGCACAATACTTCCATTGTTGGTTTCTAACATGGTAGAACTGCCTATTATATTAATTCCATTATTGGAG